>JBKJKI010000069.1:0-3288 GCA_046597475.1 Polaromonas sp.
CAACATCAACTTTCGCCGGCAATGCCTTGCGTGTTCTGGCCATCGTTTGCGTCCATCCAAGCTTCGATGGACCGGGATTATGACCTCAAAGACACTATCTGAACAGTATTGCGGCTACCCGGCTCCCGCCGGCCACGTCCTGATGCCGCACGGGTAACGGGACATCTGCCGGAACCGTCCCCGCATGGCGCCCGGGCATGACGCCCGCAAGCGCGGCTGGCTGCAAGGCGCCAGCCTGTCTGGATGAATTTTTTTTCTTGGTCATGGCTATACACTGCCCGCGGTTCTAAAGCGCCCTGACCATTTCAACATGCGCAATGCCCGCTTCATCAAACGCGTCGCCATGCGGGATGAAGCCCTGACGCCGATAAAAGCCTTCGGCGCTTTTCTGGGCGTGCATCATCACCCCGGAATCACCGCGCTGCCTGGCGGCCTCGACCAGCGCCGCCAGAATGCGTTGCCCGACAAGCGAGCCCCGCACCGCGCGGTGCACCGCCATCCGGCCGATCTTGCCCTGCCGCCCGGCCAGAGACACCAGCCTTCCCGTGGCAATCGCTTGCCCCAGTCCGTTGTAGGCCACCGCATGCAGGGCCGAGCAGTCTGCCTCGTCCCATTCAAACTCGGGGGCAATGCCCTGCTCCTGCACGAACACCGCCGTTCGCAGTGCAGCGGCGTCCCGGCCAAGGGCGGCCCAGTCGCCGGTTTGGATTTCAAGCATCTCCTGGCCGGCTTCAAAGCGCGACACCAGCGCGCGGAGCAGATCGGGCACCGGCCTGGCGGTCTGCGAGGCCGGATCGGCAAACACGTAAACCAGCTCACTGCTGATGAGCAACTGATCGCCCCGGAAAATGCCGCCGGAAAAAATCATCGACGAATTGCCCACGCGCACGCATTTCAGCGCGACCTCAAGCTGGTCCTCGAAACGTGCCGAGCCGTGGAACTCCAGGCTGGCTTTCTTGACGTAAAGCTCGCCGCCGAGCTGCAGCATGGCCTCTTCAAACGGCAGGCCCAGCGCGCGCCAATAGTCCGTGATGGCCGTGTCGAAATACATCAGGTAGTGGGCGTTGAAGACAATTTTTTGCAGGTCCACCTCGGCCCAGCGCACGCGCAGGCGGTGAACAAGCCGGAAGTCCGATCGTTTCATTTGGCAGGCTTCAGGTGAAAGGCGTGGCGAAGCGCACGCGCCGCATCCGCATGGGCGTGGCGTGCTTCGGGGATGATGCGGCCCATCTTGATGAACTCGTGGGTCACACCGCGGTAAATTTCCAGGTCGACCGCCACGCCGGCCGCGCGCAGCTTGTCGGCGTACATCACACCCTCATCGACCAGCGGGTCGCACTCGGCCAGGCCGAACCAGGCTGCCGCCACGCCGTCAACGTCAGGCGCGTTGAGCGGCGCAAAGCGCCAGTCATCGCGGTCCGACCGGCTGCGTACGTACTGCTCAAAAAACCAGCTGATGCCGGCTTCGTCAAGCAAAAAACCCGTGGCGAACTTCTGGTGCGAAGGGGTGTCCTGGTGTGCCGCGCAGCCGGGGTAAAACAGCAGTTGCAAGGCCAGCGGCAGCCCGGCGTCGCGCGCCAGCACCGCGCACATGGCCGCCAGCGTGCCGCCCGCGCTGTCGCCGCCGACCGCCAGGTGCGCGGTGTCCAACCCAAGGCCTGGGCCATGCGCCGACAGCCATTGCAGGGCGTCCCATGCGTCGTGGGCGGCGGTGGGGAAGCGGTGCTCGGGCGCCAGGCGATAGTCAACCGACAGCACGGCGCAGCCGGCGAGATGGCTGAGCTGGCGGCACAAAATGTCATGGGTGGCGATGCTGCCAATGGTGAAACCGCCGCCGTGAAAGTACAGCAGCGCGGGCAGTTTTTCAGCCGAGGGCGCATACAGACGGGCGGGCAGCGCGTGGCCGTCCCGCGCCGCAATGCTGAAATCCTCTATGCGCGTCAGTATGGGCCGGGGAATTTCCAGCACCCCCGCACCGGCCTCGTAGGCTGCGCGGGCCTGGGCTGGCGTCAGGGTGTGCATGGGCGGGCGTTCGGCCTTGGCCATGCGCCTGAGCACGTCGCGCATGGCGGGTGTCAGGCGGGTTTCGGGGGAGCGAAATGGCATTTATGCGCAAACCGGCTGGGACAAGGCGGCTGGCAACGGCATTCCAGCGCCAGGGCCCGCTATTGCCAAAGTGACGGCCATCAGGGTTTGCTTGCAATTCATCGGTTTTCCAGTTTTACAGCCAGTAAAGTAGGGTCAGCGTCCACAACCTTGCATCGTACAACGCAGAAAGACAGCAACCATGGCCTTCATCTATTACGTGACCCAGATCCAGTTTGAATTTGGCGCCATCCAGCTGCTCAGGCAGGAGTGCGAGCGCGTGGGAATCAGCCGCCCGCTGATCGTGACTGATCCCGGCGTCAAGGCGGCAGGCATTTTGCAGAAAGCACTGGATGCCTTGCCGGGCATGACGGTAAGCGTGTTTGACCAGACGCCTTCCAATCCGACAGAAGCCGCCGTGCGCGCCGCAACCGGGTTGTACAAAACCGGCGGCTGCGACGGCCTGATTGCCGTGGGCGGCGGCTCATCGATTGATTGCGCCAAGGGCGTGGCGATTGCAGCCACGCACGAAGGACCGCTGAAGACCTACGCCACCATCGAAGGCGGCTCGCTCAAAATCACAGACCGCGCAGTACCCTTGATTGCGGTGCCCACCACCAGCGGCACCGGCAGCGAGGTGGCGCGCGGTGCCATCATCATCCTGGACGACCACCGCAAGCTCGGCTTTCACTCCTGGCACCTGGTGCCCAAAACCGCCATCTGCGACCCTGAACTGACACTGGGCCTGCCCGCCAAACTGACGGCCGCCACCGGTATGGACGCCATAGCGCACTGCATGGAAACTTTCATGGCGCCCTCCTTTAACCCTCCCGCAGACGGCATCGGCCTGGACGGCCTGCAGCGCGGCTGGGCGCATATCGAACGCGCAACGCGTGACGGCAGCGACCGTGAGGCCCGCTTCAACATGATGAGTGCTTCGATGCAGGGCGCGATGGCCTTCCAGAAAGGCCTGGGCTGCGTGCATTCGCTGAGCCACAGCCTGGGCGGCGTCGATCCGCGCCTGCACCACGGCACGCTGAACGCGATGTTTTTGCCGGCTGTGGTCAGCTTCAACGCCAGCGCAGAGTCCATTCAAAAGGAGAACCGGCTGAACCGCATGGCGCAGGTCATGGGCCTGGCGTCGGGCAGCGACATCCCGGAAGCGATCCGGGACATGAATGCCCGCCTCGGCCTGCCAACAGG
>JBKJKI010000247.1:0-7427 GCA_046597475.1 Polaromonas sp.
GCCCATTATCACCACCATCATTGGCGAGGGCGGCTCCGGCGGCGCGCTGGCCATTTCGGTGGCTGATCAGGTGGTGATGCTGCAGTATTCGATTTATTCCGTCATCAGCCCGGAAGGCTGTGCCTCCATCCTCTGGAAAACCTCCGACAAGGCGCAGGACGCCGCCGAAGCGCTGGGCATCACGGCGCACCGCCTCAAGGCGCTGGGCGTGATCGACAAGATCGTCAACGAGCCGGTCGGCGGCGCGCACCGCGACCACAAGCAGATGGCGGCCTTCCTGAAGCGGGCGCTCAATGATGCTTTCCGCCAGGTCAGCGATCTGAAGGTCAAGGAACTGCTTGACCGCCGCTATGAGCGCCTGCAAAGCTATGGCCGCTTCACCGATACCAAGGCAGACGCTGGCGGCAAGTAGGCCGGCAGCCGGTCAAGTACGGCGCATGCAGGAGGCGCTGGACGCCTTTTCTCCCGGCCTGCCGCTCGCTGTCGCGCTGAGCGGCGGCGCTGATTCCACCGCTTTGCTGCTGGCCTGCGCCGAGAAATGGCCGGGCCAGGTGGTGGCCATTCATATCCACCATGGCCTGCAGGCGGCTGCCGACGACTTCGAGTGCCATTGCGTGGCGCTGTGCGCGGCGCTTGGCGTGCCGCTGGCGATTGAACGCGTCGATGCGCGCCACGCCCCGGGCGAAAGCCCCGAAGCTGCCGCCAGAACCGCGCGTTATGCGGCTTTTGGTGCTGTAGCCCAGAGAGAATGGCCGTCACGTGCTATTAAAGACATAGCGATTGCGCAGCATGCCGATGACCAGGTTGAAACCATGCTGCTGGCCTTGTCGCGCGGCGCGGGCTTGCCGGGGCTGGCTGCCATGCCGGCGCGCTGGTGCCGCGATGGCATGGTTTACCACCGCCCGCTGCTTGAGGTGCCGGGCGAACGCCTGCGTGCCTGGCTGACCGAGCGCCGGGTGGGCTGGGTGGAAGACCCGACCAACGCCGACGAGCACTTCACGCGCAACCGCATCCGTGCGCGCCTGCTGCCGGCGCTGCAAGAGGCCTTCCCCCAGTTTCGCCAGACCTTCGCCCGCAGTGCCCGGCACGCCGCGCAGGCCCAGGAGTTGCTGCGGGAAGTTGCGATGCAGGATCTGGCGCTGATTGGCTCGCCGCCCGCCATCAAGGCCTTGCAATTGCTGTCAAGGCCGCGCCAGGCCAATGTGCTGCGCCACTGGCTGCGCCAGCAGCAGGCGACACCGAGCGCGGCGCAGCTCGATCAATTGCTGCTGCAGATTGCGGCCTGCACGACCCGCGGCCACCAGATTCACCTCAAGGTGGGTGCTGGCCAGGTCACGCGCGCGGGGGCGGTGCTGGACTATGCCGGGACGCACCAGCCGCGCTGAAGCAAGGTACTGAACCAAGGGTTTGTGCTGGGTATAATTGAAGGCTTTGCTGAGCTCCCGTTCCCCGCGATGCCTGTGACCTTTGTGGCGGGCAGTCTTCGCAAGTCCGGGCCTGAATCCACAACGAACCACTGATTGACATCCTGCAATGGCTTTGATCGTTCACAAGTATGGCGGCACCTCGATGGGCTCAACCGAGCGCATCCTCAACGTCGCCCGCCGCGTTACCAAATGGGCGCGGGCCGGCCATCAGATGGTCGTGGTGCCCAGCGCCATGAGCGGCGAAACCAACCGCCTGTTGGCGCTGGCCAAAGAGCTCGCGCCCGCCCATCCCGATGACAGCTACCGGCGCGAGCTCGACGCGCTGGCCGCCACGGGCGAGCAGGCTTCCAGCGCGCTGCTGGCCATTGCCCTGCAGTCCCTGGGGCAGGCGTCAGTCAGCTACGCCGGATGGCAGGTCGGCATCAAGACCAACAACGCCTACAACAAGGCGCGCATCGAGTCCATAGACGACGAGCGCGTGCTGGCGGATCTGAACGCCGGCAAGGTCGTGATCATCACCGGCTTTCAGGGCGTGGACGATGAGGGCAACATCACCACGCTCGGCCGTGGCGGCTCGGACACCTCGGCCGTGGCGATCGCCGCCGCGCTCAAGGCCCAGGAGTGCCTGATTTACACCGATGTGGATGGCGTGTACACCACCGACCCGCGCGTCGTTCCCGAGGCGCGGCGCCTGCATACCGTGAGTTTCGAGGAAATGCTCGAAATGGCGTCCATGGGCTCCAAGGTGCTGCAGATCCGATCGGTCGAATTTGCCGGCAAGTACAAGATGCCGCTGCGCGTGCTGTCCAGTTTTACAGACTGGGACATCGATATCAACGAGGAAGCCAGTTCAGGCACTTTGATCAGTTTTGAGGAAGACGAAAAAATGGAAAAAGCCATCGTATCGGGCATCGCATTCAACCGCGATGAAGCCAAGATTTCCGTACTCGGCGTGCCAGACACGCCGGGCATCGCCTACCAGATTCTCGGCGCCGTGGCCGATGCCAACATCGAGGTCGATGTCATCATCCAGAACATCAGCAAGGATGGCAAGACCGACTTCAGCTTTACCGTGCACAGCAACGACTTTGCCAAGACGATTGACCTGCTCAAGACCACGGTCGTGCCCAAGCTTGGCGCGCAGGAAGTCACCGGCGACGCAAAAATCTGCAAGGTCAGCATCGTCGGTATCGGCATGCGCAGCCATGTCGGCATCGCCAGCAAGATGTTCCGCGTGCTGGCCGAAGAGGGCATCAACATCCAGATGGTCTCGACCAGCGAAATCAAGACCTCGGTCGTGATTGACGAGAAGTACATGGAGCTGGCGGTGCGCGCCTTGCACAAAGCTTTTGAGCTTGACCAGCCAGCCGCCTGAAATTGGAGCTGAAGTCGTGAGATAATCAACGACATTGGAAACGTGACCGAGTGGCCGAAGGTGCTCCCCTGCTAAGGGAGTATGGGGTGTAGAGCCTCATCGAGAGTTCGAATCTCTCCGTTTCCGCCAAGACCAGACCCCAAGCAATTGATTTGCTTGGGGTTTTTTCTTGCCTGTCGTTTGTCGCCTGGAGCCGCGGGTTGACGTCTGGCCAACCGGCAGGCGCTCAGTCGTGCCGTGTCGCCCCTCCTGGCGACAGGCTGTGAAAACCGAGGCCGTTTAAATAAATATCGATGGCGCAGTGACCCGCCTCCACCAGGTCAAAGGCTTGCGGGTCCAGCAGCCAGTTCTGGATCAGGCCGTCAATCAGGGCGTGCAGACCTCTTGCGGCCATGGCCGGGGATACGGGTAGCATCAGCAGGCTCTGGCGGGCGGCTGTGTCCAGGCGCTGTTCCACGCGCCCCAGAAAACCATCGCGTACTGTCAGGTGGCGCAGGCGGATGGTCTTGTGCTCCTCCACGTATTCCACTTTTTGGGTGGCCACTTCCAGCACGCGGCGGGTCTGCGCGTCGTTCACGATTTGCACCAGGGCATTGAGAATGGCATTGCGCATGCGCTCGATCACCGTGCCGTCTGTCTCGCTGTCGGCGCCAGGTGGCAGCTCCTCGTGATTGAAGTGGGCCTCCAGCGGCAGCGTGATCCGCTCCATCATCGCATTGAAAAGGTCGGCCTTGTCCTTGAAGTGCCAGTAAACGGCACCACGGGTGGCACCCGCGCGCACGGCAATATCCTGCAGGCTGGTGCGTGAAACGCCCTGCAACTGAAACAGGCATTCGGCCGCGTCCAGCAGTTTGCTGCGGGTTGCCTGGGCTTCTTCTTTCGTGTGTCTGGCCAATGGGATGTCCTGTAAAAATATTTTTTACGCTTGGGGTTTTATACATTCACAAATGTATGTAAACTATAACATGCGTAGAAACCCTTGTTCTTGGCAGTCTGGCTTTCGACCGGCGCACAGGCGCCCTTGCCGAACGAGCGCTACTTTCTGCACCAATTTCCCAGAAAATCAAGGAACAGCATGCCTGAGTCTAGTTTTGTCCCATCATTTTTTCGCGGCCCATTCATGCGCCGCCAGTCACTCGTTCTGGCCGCTGTACTGACGCTTTTCCTGTCTGCCTGCGGCAAGGAAAGTGCCCCCGCCCAGGGCGGCCCGGGCGGGGCCGCGCCGCCGCCAGTCGAGGTCGGTGTGGTCACGGTCACGCCGGGTGATGTGGGCCTGATCACGGAGTTGCCCGGCCGGCTTGAAGCGTCGCGGGTGGCGCAAGTCCGGGCGCGGGCTGCCGGCATTTTGCAAAAGCGCCTGTTTCGCGAAGGCAGTGACGTGAAGGCGGGACAGGCCCTCTTTACCATCGACTCCGCGCCGTATGCCGCAGCAGCCGCCAGCGCCAAAGCCAGTCAGGCCCGCGCCGAAGCCAACCTGGCACAGGCCAGCGCGCTGGCCGAGCGCTACAAACCGCTGGTGGAAGCCAATGCGATCAGCAAGCAGGAGTACGCCAACGCAGTGGCGGCGCAAAAGCAGGCCGCCGCCGATGTCGCCGTGGCCAAGGCCAATGTCCAGACCGCCAACATCACCCTGGGTTATGCGGCCGTGACGGCGCCGATTTCCGGCCGTATCGGCCGTTCGCTGGTGACCGAGGGCGCACTGGTGGGCCAGGGCGACGCGACGCAGCTGGCGGTGATCCAGCAGATCAACCCCATGTATGTCAACTTCACGCAGTCCGCGTCCGAGGTGATGAAACTGCGCGCCGCCATGAAGAGCGGCCAGTTCAAGCGGGCCAGCGGCGCCGATGCGGCCAGCGTGCGCATCGTGCTGGAAGACGGAACGGAATACGCGCAAGCCGGCCGCCTGCTGTTTTCCGACCTGACGGTGGACGCCACGACCGGCCAGATCACCTTGCGCGCCGAAGTTCCGAATCCGGATGGGCAACTGCTGCCGGGGCTGTATGTGCGCGTGCGGCTGGAGCAGGCCCAGGCCAGCAACGCCATCACCCTGCCGCAACAGGCGGTCACGCGCACCCAGCAGGGTGACGAAGTCACGGTGGTCAGCCCTGAGGGCAAGCTCAGCAAGCGGATGATCAAGATCAGTGGCGCCCAGAACAACCAGTGGGTGGTGCTCGATGGCCTGAAGGCCGGCGAGCAGGTCGTGGTTGATGGCTTCCAGAAACTGCAGCGCCTGCCGCCCGGAGCGAGCGTCAAGGCGGTGGCCTGGCAGGCTGCCGGCGCCCAGCCGGCGGGCACAGCCTCAGCGCCCGCCGGTGCTTCGGCGCCCGCAGCGGCTGCGGCTTCGGCCGCCGGTTCTCCTTCGTCGGCTGCGGCCAAGTAAGGAGAGACGATTCATGGCAAAGTTTTTTATCGATCGCCCGATTTTTGCGTGGGTGATCACACTCTTCATCATGGTGCTGGGCCTGGTGTCTATCACCCAGCTGCCGGTTTCGCAATACCCGCCGGTGGCGCCGCCCACCATCGTCATCAGTGCCACCTATCCCGGCGCCTCGGCCGAAACCCTGGACCAGAGCGTGCTGTCGGTGATCGAGCGCGAGATGAACGGCTCGCCCGGCCTGGCCTACATCGAGTCGACCAGCCAGGCCAACGGCACCGGGCAGATATCCATCAGCTTCAACCCCGGCACCAATCCCGACCTGGCGCAGGTCGACGTGCAGAACCGCCTGTCGCGGGCGGCGCCGCGGCTGCCGGCGTCCGTCAACCAGCAGGGCGTGCGGGTCGACAAGTCATCGACCAACTTCCTGCTGGTGATGGCTCTCACCACGGATGACCCCAACTACAGCCTGTTCGACCTGGGCGACTATGTCTCGCGCAACGTGCTGCCTGAAGTCCAGCGCATCGCCGGCGTCGGCCAGGCGCAGCTGTTTGCCTCCGAGCGCGCCATGCGCATCTGGGTGGACCCGGCCAAGCTGACCGGCTTTAACCTGGCGGCCTCGGATGTCAATGCCGCCATCCAGGCGCAAAACGCGCAGGTATCCTCGGGCAGCATCGGCGAATTGCCAACCGTGGCCGAGCAGGCCGTCTCGGCAACGGTGATCGTTCCGGGCCAGTTGGCCAGCGTCAAGGAGTTTGGCAATATCGTGCTGCGCGCCAACAGTGACGGCTCCACGGTGCGGCTCAAGGATGTGGCTCGCATCGAGCTTGGCATCGAAAACTACGCCATTACCTCGCGGCTGAATGGCAAGCCCACCGTGGCCATCGGCGTTCAGCTCTCGCCCTCGGGCAATGCGCTGGCCACGGCAAAAGCGGTGCGCGTCAAGCTGGAGCAACTGCAGCCCTTCTTTCCCCAGGGCATGAAATGGGCGATTCCCTACGACAGCTCGACCTTTGTGTCGATCTCGATCAAGCAGGTCGCGCAAACACTGTTTGAAGCGCTGCTGCTGGTGTTCCTGGTGATGTTTCTGTTCCTGCAGGACTGGCGCTACACCATCATCCCGACGCTGGTGGTGCCGGTGGCGCTGCTGGGTACTTTCGGCGCCTTGCTGGCCATGGGTTTTTCCATCAACGTCTTGACCATGTTCGGCATGGTGCTGGTGATCGGCATCGTGGTGGACGACGCCATCGTGGTGGTCGAAAACGTCGAGCGCATCATGAGCGAGGAAGGTCTGCCGCCGCTGCAGGCCACGCGCAAGGCCATGAGCCAGATTTCGGGCGCGGTTGTCGGCATGTCGCTGGTGCTCATCACGGTGTTCGTGCCGCTGGCCTTTTTCAGCGGCTCGATCGGCAACATCTACCGCCAGTTCGCCGCCACGATGGCCACCGCCATCGCCTTTTCGGCCTTCCTGGCGCTGTCGCTGACACCGGCGCTGTGCGCCACGCTGCTCAAGCCCGTGCAAGCCGGCCATCACCATGAGAAGAAGGGTTTCTTTGGCGCGTTCAATCGCCGCTTCACGCGCACCGCCAAGGGCTACGAAGGCTGGGTGGCGCGCCTGCTCAAGCGAAGCGGCCGCATGATGGTGGTCTATCTGGCCATCATTGTCGCCGTGGCCGTGGGCTACATGCGGCTGCCGTCGTCCTTCCTGCCCAATGAAGATCAGGGCTACATCATTGTCAGCACGCAGCTGCCGCCGGGCGCCACGCAGCAGCGCACGCTGGAGGCCATCAAGCAGGTCGAGGAATACGTGCTCAAGCAGCCCGAGGTGCAGAACATCGTGGCCATCCTGGGCTTCAGCTTTACCGGCCGGGGCCAGAATGCCGCACTGGCTTTCGTGCCGCTGAAAGACTGGTCCGAGCGCAAGGGACAAGAGCACACGGCCGCTGCCGTGGCCATGCGCGCCTCCCGGGAGTTTTCCAAGATTCGCGATGCGAGCATCTTTGCGCTGTCGCCTCCGCCGATTCCCGCGCTGGGCAACGCCACCGGCTTTACCTTCCGGCTGCAAGACCGAGGCGCCCAGGGCCATGATGCGTTGATGGCAGCGCGCAACCAGTTGCTCGGCATGGCCGCCAAGAGCCCTGTGCTCGCTGGCGTGCGTCCGGACGGCCTGGAAGACGCGCCGCAGCTGGCGCTGGACATTGACCGCGACAAGGCCAATGCGCTGGGCGTGAACTATGCCGCCATCAACAGC
>JBKJKI010000257.1:0-5347 GCA_046597475.1 Polaromonas sp.
GCGCTTCACCAGGGTGCCGTCTTTTTCAAAGGGCTCGATCAGCTGCAGGATGCCGCCCACGTCGTCGCCCGTGGCCTCGCGCAGTTCTTCGAGTTTTTCGTCCACCAGCATGGTGCCAATGCCGTCGTGAACGTAAATCTCCAGCAGCAGCGCACCGTCCACCGCGAAGGGAATGATGTGGCTGCGCTCGACGCCGGCCTTGCACGCCTTGACGCAGTGCTGCAGGTAAAAGGCCGTGTCGGTGGGGCGCTGGGCGGTCGGCGCCCGGGACAGGATCTCTTCGGCGGCGGCCAGCGGCAGCTCGGTATCAACGGGATTGTCTTCCCCGGCCGGCTCTTCTGGCTTGATGCGTATGCCGGGAATCTCGGTCACGAAGATCAGCTTGTCCGCCTGCAGCGCGATGGCTACGCTGGTCGCGACTTCTTCCATGGTCAGGTTGAAGGCCTCGCCGGTCGGTGAAAACCCAAATGGAGACAGCAGCACCATGGCGCCAAAATCGAGCGTGTGCGAAATGGCGCTGGTGTCCACCTTGCGCACCAGGCCCGAATGCTGGAAATCAACGCCGTCGAGAATGCCGACCGGCCGGGCCGTGATGAAGTTGCCAGAGATGATGCGCACCGTCGAGCCCGCCATGGGCGTGTTGGGCAGGCCCTGGCTGAAGGCAGCCTCGATTTCATAGCGCAGCTGGCCAGCGGCCTCTTGCGCGCAGTCCAGCGCCACTTCGTCGGTGATGCGCATGCCGTGCGAATATTTGGCGGCATGGCCCTTGGCCTTGAGTTGCTCGTTGACCTGCGGGCGAAAACCGTGCACCAGCACGATCTTCACGCCCATGCTCTGGATCATGGCCAGATCCTGCGCCAGATGGGCCAGCTTGCCCGCGGCAATCGCCTCGCCGCAGATGGCCACCACGAAAGTCTGGTTGCGAAACTTGTGGATATAGGGCGCCACCGAGCGGAACCATGGCACGAAGGTGAAATTGAAGACCGCAGACATGGGCATGCTTTCAGGAAGCTGGAGAAGTGCGGAAAAAGCCGCCGCCGAGTCGCTGAATTTGACTTTTTAGTGCTTTCCCGGCAAAACGAAAAAATTTGCAGTGAGTGTAAGGGAGGATGCGCCGGACAGCGTGCAAGGCCATAGCCGCCGGGCTTGCAGGAACACCGATAATCAGCAGCTTTGACTGCTGGTTCCCCCTTGGCTACTTCCTTGTCCCCCCTGGCCATCACATTCCCCGACTCGCTGCCTGTTTCAGGCAAGCGCGAGGACATCAGCGCTGCGCTCGCCGCCCACCAGGTCATCATCGTCTGCGGCGAAACCGGCTCGGGCAAAACCACGCAGCTGCCCAAGATCGCGCTGGCCATGGGGCGCGGCAAGCTCAACTATCCGCCCGGCCAGGGCAAGCTGATAGGCCACACCCAGCCGCGCCGGATTGCCGCCTCCAGCGTCGCCAAACGGATTGCCGAGGAGCTGAAAACGCCGCTGGGTGAGGTGGTGGGCTACAAGGTGCGCTTTCAGGACCGCCTGAGCCGCGACGCCTCGGTCAAGCTGATGACCGACGGCATCCTGCTCGCCGAAACCCAGACCGACCCGCTACTGCGCGCCTATGACACCATCATCATCGACGAGGCCCATGAGCGCAGCCTGAACATCGACTTCTTGCTGGGCTATCTGCGCCAGTTGCTGCCGCGCCGACCCGACCTGAAGGTCATCATCACCTCGGCGACGATTGATGCGCAGCGCTTTGCCGACTATTTCGCCTCGCCCGTGCCAGCGCCGGGCCGCCCCAAGCCAAGCGGCGCCCCCTCGGGGGGCAGCGACGACGCGCAGCGCGGAGCGTGGGGGCCTATGGTGCCGGCTCCCGTGATCATGGTCTCGGGCCGGATGTTCCCGGTAGAGCAGCGCTACCGTCCGTTTGAAGAATCCCGCGACTACGACCTAAACAGCGCCATTGCCGACGCGGTCGACGAGTTGTGGCTAAGCCCGCACAGCGCGGGCGATATTTTGATATTTTTGCCCGGCGAGCGCGAAATCCGCGAGGCCGCCGATCATTTGCGCAAGCACTTGGCGCACCAGCCGCTGACGCGCAATGCCGAGGTGCTGCCGCTGTTCGCGCGCCTGAGCCAGGCCGAGCAGGACAGGATTTTTGACGGCCACAGCGGCCGGCGCATTGTGCTGGCGACCAACGTGGCGGAAACCTCGCTCACCGTTCCGGGCATCCGCTACGTCATTGATGCAGGCACGGCGCGCGTCAAGCGCTACAGTTTCAGGAACAAGGTCGAGCAGCTGATGGTCGAGCCGATCTCGCAGTCGGCCGCCAACCAGCGCGCCGGGCGTTGCGGCCGCGTGGCCGACGGCATCTGCATACGGCTGTATGACGAGCCCGACTTTTTGGGCCGGCCGCGCTTTACCGACCCCGAGATTTTGCGCAGCTCGCTGGCCTCGGTGATTCTGCGCATGAAGTCGCTGCACCTGGGAACGATTGAAAACTTTGCCTTCATCGAGCCGCCGCAGGGCCGCGCCATTGCCAACGGCTACCAGCTGCTGGCTGAACTCGGCGCAGTCGATGACGACAACGAACTCACGCCGGTGGGCTGGACGCTGGCCAAGCTGCCGCTGGACCCGCGCGTCGGCCGCATGATTCTGGAGGCCAGGGACCGGCAGGCGCTTGATGAAGTGCTGGTGATTGCCAGCGCGCTCAGCGTGCAGGACGTGCGCGACCGGCCCATGGACAGGCAGGCGCAGGCCGATCAGGCGCATGCCAAGTTCGACGATGAAAAGAGCGAGTTCAGCGGTTATTTGCGGCTGTGGAAATGGCTGGGTGATTCGCGCGGCGGCCATGGCGCCGAGCACAAACTCAGCAACCGGCAGTACGAAAGCCTGCTGCGCGAGAATTTCGTCAATATCCGCCGCGTGCGCGAATGGCGCGATATCCATTCGCAACTGCTCACCGTGGTGGGAGAGCAGGGCTGGGGCGGCCCGGCGCCGGGCCGCCCCAAGCCGGGTACAGCCCCCTCGGGGGGCAGCGACGACGCGAAGCGCGGAGCGTGGGGGCAACATTTTTTCAACGACAGGCCTGCCAGCTACGAGCAGCTGCACCTGTCCATGCTGTGCGGCCTGCTGGGCAATATCGGCTGTAAAAGCGAAGAGGAAGACTGGTACCTGGGCGCGCGCGGCATCCGGTTTTACCGTCACCCCGGCGCCCGGCTCAGCAAAAAGCCTGGCCGCTGGATCGTGGCTGCCGAGCTGGTTGAAACCACGCGGCTCTTTGGCCGGGGCATTGCCAACATCGACCCGCAATGGATAGAGCAGGTCGGCGGCCATCTCTTGAAAAAGCAGCTGCTGGATCCGCACTGGGAGAAAAAGGCCGCGCAGGTGACAGCGCTGGAGCGCGCCACGCTTTACGGCCTGGTGGTTTACAACGGCCGGCGCGTCAACTTTGGCCGGGTCGATCCGGTGGCTGCGCGCGAGGTCTTCATCCGCGAAGCCATGGTCGCCGGCAACTGGGACACCAAGCTGCCGTTTCTGGGGGCCAACGAAAAGATGATTGCCCATGTCCAGGAGCTGGAGCACAAGGCGAGGCGGCAGGACGTGCTGGTCGATGAGGAGCTGATTTTCGCTTTTTACGACCAGCAGTTGCCCGCCGACGTGTGCAGCGGCGCCAGTTGCGAGAGCTGGTACAAGACCGAAGTCAGGAAACAGCCGAATTTGCTGCTCTTGAGCCAGGACGAGCTGATGCGCCACGAAGCGGCCGGCATCACGACGCAGGCCTTTCCCAAAACGCTGCGGCTGGGCGGCGTCGATTGCCTGGCGACTTATCTGCACGAGCCGGGCGATGCCAGAGATGGCGTGACGGTCGAGGTGCCGATTTTTGCGCTGAACCAGGTCAACGAGGAGCGCTGCGAGTGGTTGGTGCCCGGCATGCTCAAGGACAAGATTCAGGCGCTCATCAAAACCTTGCACCAGCGCCCGCGCTCGCGGCTGGTGCCGCTGCCCAACACCGCTGCCCGCATGGCTGCCGAGCTGCTGCAGCTGGAGAAATTCGGCACCGGCTCATTGACGGATGCGGTGCTGAAATGGGTGCGCGACGCGACCTCGCTGGACATCAAGCGCGGCGACCTGAAGCTGGACATGCTGCCCGCCCACCTGTTCATGAACTTTCGCATGGTCGATGAGCATGGCAGGCAACTGGGCGCGGGGCGCAACCTGGGCGCGCTCAAGGGAGAACTGGGCTCGCAGGCGCGCGGGGCTTTCCAGGCGCTGGCCGGGCTTAAAAACCTCGGCAGTGCGCCGAAAAATCCGGTTGTGGCGCCTGATTTTGCATCAAATATGCCTGTAGCCCAGTCAGTACGGTCGAAGGTTGCTCCTGAAAATATAGCAGTCAAGATTCCCGAGCGCTACACCAACTGGAGCTTTGGCGAGCTGCCCGAACTGATGGAAATCGGCAAGGGAACGCAGACGCTGATCGGGTTTCCGGCGCTGATTGATCTGGGTGATGCGGTGACGATTGAAGTGTTTGACGAACCCGATGTGGCCGCCGCCAAACACCGCGCCGGCCTGCGGCGCCTGTTTTCGCTACAGATCAAGGATGCGCTGAAATACCTGGAAAAGAACCTGCCCGAGCTACAGAAAATGGCGACGGCCTACATGCTGGTGGGCCGCGCCGCCGACAACTCGGGCGGCGGCACGGTGGAAGAATTGCGGCAGCAGATCATCGAAGTGGCGCTGGACCGCGCCTTTTTGCTCGAACCCTTGCCCACGGGCGAGGCGGACTTCAAAAAACGCATCGACGATGGGCGAGGGCGGCTGACGCTGATTGCCAGCGAAGTGGCACGCCTGGCTGGCGGCATTTTGATTGAGTTCGCGGTGGCGCAGCGCAAGATCAAGGACACCAAAAATGCTGCGGAGGCGACGGCCGATGCGGCCCAGCAATTGCAGCGTCTGGTGCCCAAGAAGTTTTTGACCGCCACGCCTTATGGGCAACTGCAGCACTTTGCACGCTACCTCAAGGCGATCACTGCGCGGCTTGAAAAATGGCGATCCGACCCGGCCCGCGATGCGGCCCGCATGGCCGAGTTGCGGCCGCAGGAGCAGCGCTACTGGCGCCTGGTGGCCGAGCGCAAGGGCGCGGTCGACGCGCGCATGCAGGAGTTCCGCTGGCTGCTGGAGGAGTTGCGGGTGAGCTTCTTCGCCCAGGAGTTGCGCACGCCCCAGCCGGTGAGCATCAAGCGGCTCGACAAGGTCTGGCTGCAAATCAACAGCTGAACGAAAAAAGGACCTTGGCGTTTACCAAGGTCCTTTTCATTGTCAGGGTGACGGGCGCGAGACTAGATTCGACCCATCAGCAGCAGCA
>JBKJKI010000098.1:0-6118 GCA_046597475.1 Polaromonas sp.
GGTGCGGCGGTCAATCGGGTCGAACTTGACGGTGACGCCAAAACTCTCAAGCGCGCCAAACCAGGCGCCCTTGGTGGTCGCGCCGTCCAGCCTGGGCAGCATGACCAGCGTGAGCGTGGCGTCGTCGCCCTGGGCACGCTCGGCCAGGTGCTGCAAGGCCACGGAACCGACCTTGCCGGGTTTGCCGCTGGGGACGCGGATTTCCACAATCTGCTTGTCGGCAAACAGGCTCAGGGAGCCGCCGCTGGCCAGCACTTCGCTCCAGTCAAAATGCGCCCCGGCCACGGTGTGCACGGTGCGTTCCGTGTAGCCCTGCTGGCGGGCCGCCGCGCGCAAGGCGTCGGCGAATTCCTGCACCAGCAGGGGCTCGTCGCCGTGCAGGGTGTACAGGCTTTTGAGGCCGCGCTTGAGGTGCTCGGAAAGATGGGCGGGGGCCAGTTGCATGGTGGAATGATTCTAGGAGAGTCGGTAAGTCTCTAAATGAATGCTGGTTTCGGTGTTGCTGATGCCCTTGAGAAGGCGTATGCGTTCGAGTACCTTGGCCAGCGCCTGCAGGTTCTCGGCGCGCAACTCGGCCAGCAGATCCCATCGACCATTGGTGTCATGCAGTGTCGCGACGCCGGGTTCGCCCAGCAGGCTGGCAATCACGGTACGGGTCTGGTTTCCTTCCACGGCAATGCTCATCCAGGCCTTGATTTCATTGCGCTGCACATCAGGCCGCAGCCGCACGGCGTAGCCGACGATGACATTGTCGTCTTCCAGCCGCCTGATGCGGTTGGTGACCGTGCCGCGCGAGACCCCAAGCCGGGTGGCCAGCGTTGCGATTGAAAGTCGCGCATCCTGCCGCAAGAGCGACAGGAGTTGGTGGTCAATTTCATCCATTTTGTCACTTTATCACGTCAAAACGTCAATAAATTGCGCATTTATGGCAATAACTGCCACTTGTTATTGAGTGCCTGCAGAAACACACTCTATACACAAGCCAAAAACCTGGAGATACCCATGATCAAACTGCCACAAGCCAATCACAACACCCTGTTCCTCAGCCCGCAAGATGTGGCGGAAATCATCAGCCGCGAAGGCATGGTCAAGACCCTGCAGGGCATGGCGTCAAGCATCCGCGAGGATTTCCTTCGCTGGGAAAGTTTCGACAAATCCGCCCGCCTGGCCAGTCATTCGCAAGATGGCGTGATTGAACTCATGCCGATTGCCGATGCCGACACCTACACCTTCAAATATGTCAACGGGCATCCGAAAAACACGGCGCTGGGCCTGTCCACCGTGATGGCCTTCGGCGTGCTGGCCGATGTCGCCACGGGCGTGCCGCTCTTGATCAGCGAGTTGACCCTGACCACGGCCATGCGCACGGCGGCCACCTCTGCCGTCGCCGCACGCGCGCTGGCCAGGCCGGACAGCCGCGTGATGGCGCTGATCGGCAATGGAGCGCAAAGCGAGTTCCAGGCACTGGCCTTTCATCACCTGCTGGGTATCGATGAAATCAACCTGTATGACATTGACGCCGATGCGACCGCCAAGCTGATGCGCAACCTCCAGTCCAGCCCGGACGCGGCAGGTCTTCGGCTGCGGGCCTGCGGCAGCACGACCGAGGCGGTGCGCAACGCCGACATCGTGACCACCGTCACGGCCGACAAGACCAATGCCACCATCATCAGGGCCGGCATGCTAAAAGCCGGCACGCACCTCAACGCGGTGGGCGGCGACTGCCCCGGAAAAACCGAAATTCACCCCGACGCGCTGGCGGCCGCCAAGGTCTTTGTCGAATACGAGCCGCAGACGCGGGTTGAAGGAGACCTGCAGCAAATGGCGCAGGACTTTGTCGTGATTGAACTGTGGCAGGTGCTGGCGGGCCAGAAGGCGGGCCGTGAGGATGCCGCGCAGATCACGATATTTGATTCGGTGGGGTTCGCGCTGGAGGATTTTTCGGCGCTGCGCTACCTTCACGCCATGGCGCAGTCCCTGGCCCTGGGACGGTCGCTCCCGCTCATACCGCTGCTTGCGGATCCGAAAAACCTTTACCAGCTGGTCAGACCCGAGGCGAACACCGCTACAGGCAGGGAACCCGTTGCCACAAGTTTGACCGGTCAGGGCAGCTGCCCGGCGACCCCCAGGCAGACGGTCTGCGCATGAAAGCGCCATTTTCTGTCCAGGCGCCCAAAGCGGTGGTCATGGTCCGTCCACACTTCTTCACCTCGAACCCGGACACGATGCAGGACAACGGGTTTCAGTCGCACGGGCCTGCGGAGGATGCCGCGGCCACTGCCGCTGCCGCCCACGACGAGGTGACGGTCATGGCTGGCAAGCTTGAAGCGGCCGGCGCCAGGGTGCACCTGTTCGAGGACGAAACCCGGGCAACGCCAGACTCGGTTTTTCCCAACAACTGGTTCTCCACCCACGCGGGCGGCCATGTGGCGGTCTACCCCATGTTTGCGGCCAGCCGCCAGCTGGAAAGGCGCTGGGACATCATCACCATGCTCAAGCAGGCTTACCGCGTCCAGGATGTCATCGACTATTCGGGGCTGGAGCAGGACGGGCTTTTCCTGGAGGGCACGGGCGCCATGGTGCTGGACCATACGGAGCGAATCGCCTACGCCGTCCGCTCCAACCGCACGGACCCGATAGCCCTGGAGCGCTTCTGTGCCGATTTCAATTTCGAGCCCATGGTTTTTGACGCCGCCGACAGCGCGGGGCGACCGGTCTACCACACCAACGTGCTGATGTGTGTGGGCACCGACTTCGCAATGGCCGGTTTCAGCATGATCACGGATCCCGTGCGGCGCGCACAGATCAGCGACAGGCTGAGCGACAACGGCAGGGCGATCATTGATCTTTCGGCTCGTCAGATCGGCGAATTCGCCGGCAACGCGATGGAGCTGCAGGGGAAGCAGGGCCGCGTTCTGGCGCTATCCTCGCGGGCGTTGCGCGTCCTGACCCCACAGCAGATCGCCTTGCTCATGGACCGGGTGGAACTCCTTCCCCTGGATGTTCCAACACTTGAGCTCGCAGGCGGCTCGGTTCGTTGTATGCTGGCCGGCATCCACCTCACGGCGCGAGCGGCTCAGCAAAAGAATCCCGGGCTGTCGTCGGGGCATGACCATCCACATGCCGGTTTGCCAGCGCATGCCTGAAGCGGGCCGTCCCTGCCCGAGTGCAAACCTGCATGGCAACCGCCTCTGGCCCTATTTAATTCCGGATTGATCTCTCCATGACACAACATATCAGGCTTATTGGCGCACCGACCGATGTGGGCGCAGGCAGCCGGGGCGCATCCATGGGGCCGGAAGCGCTGCGCGTTGCCGGACTGCAGCCCACCCTGGAAAACCACGACCTGAAGGTCGTTGACATCGGCAACGTCAACGGGCCGGCCAATCCATGGCAGGCGCCCATCAACGGCTATCGGCATCTGGCCGAAGTCGCAGGTTGGAACCATGCCGTGCATGAGGCCGTTTTTTCAGCGCTTGGCGCAGGCGAGCTGCCCATCTTGCTGGGCGGCGACCACTGCCTGGCCATCGGCTCGATCAGCGCGGTGGCGCGCCACTGCCGCGATACCGGCAAGAAGCTGCGGGTGCTGTGGCTGGACGCGCACACCGACTTCAACACCAATGCACTCACGCCCACTGGCAACACCCACGGAATGCCGGTGGCGGTGCTGTGCGGCTATGGGCCGGACGAACTTATCCGCATAGGCGGCGTGTGCCCGGCCATCACGCCTGCCATGCTGCGCCAGATCGGCATCCGCAGCGTGGACGAGGGCGAAAAACAATTTGTCAGGCAGGCGGGCATGGAGGTCTTCGACATGCGCTATATCGACGAAATGGGCATGAAACGCACCATGGAAGCAGCGCTGGCCGGAATTGACGAGAACACGCATCTGCATGTGAGCTTTGATGTCGACTTTCTGGATGCCAGTTTTGCGCCGGGCGTCGCCACTGCCGTCAAAGGCGGGCCAACCTATCGGGAAGCCCAGTTGTGCATGGAAATGATCGCTGACACGGGCCGCCTGGCTTCACTCGACATCATGGAGCTGAATCCGGCGCTCGATGTGCGCAACGGCACGGCGGAAGTGGCGCTGGACCTGATTGAGAGCCTGTTTGGCAAGAGCACGCTGATGCGGCAAGCCTGATCCGGGCTCCGGGCATGCACCGCCTCAGGGTGTCACGCACCATGGCGCAGCGTTGTGCGCAAAACCCATCCACAAGGCCCAGCCTGAAGTGGCCGCCAGGGCCAGTCCGGCCAGGCGAATGCCCCACTCCGCGCTGCTGCCACGCAGGCGCAGCAGCAGCCAGGGGCCAATCAGGAGGGACACGCTGCTGCCCGAGGCAAACAGCCCCATCACCAGGGCCCCATCAAGCGGACCCCCGCTGAGTGCGGCGACCAGCAAGGCCGAATAGAGCAGGCCGCAGGGCATGAAGGCCCATAGCGCGCCGATGGCCAGCGGCGCGCCCCGCCCCCAAGCCGCATGGAAGGCGCGGACCATGTTCCAGACGGTGCGGGCGGTGCCGTCAAGCCAGACCGGTTGCCGCGCCACCACCACCAGCATGAGCCCCATCAGCATCACCGCCACGTGAAACAGCGTCCAGACCGGGCGCATGACCGCCGTTTGGGTGGTGAGCCATCCCAGTCCCTGCATGGAAGCGGCCGCGACGGCACCAAGCGCGGAATAGCTGGCCATGCGCCCCACCTGAAAGGCCCAGAGGGCTGAAGTTCTGCGCTCGCCCGCAGCCTTGCCGATGCCCGCGCAAGCGGCGCCACACATGGCGATACAGTGAGGTCCGCCAGCGAGCCCCATGAGCAGTGCCGTGACGGCAAGCGAAGTTTGCATGGAGCGGTTTTAAATGATCCGGGAAAACCTTGCCCGGGCGCGGTCAGCCTGGAGATAGCGGTCGAACACCATCGCCACCCCACGCACAAAGAACCAGCCCATGGCGGTGACCTCAATCCCTGTATCGCTGAGCTCGACCAGCCCCTGCTTTTGCATGCCTGCAAGCGTTTGCAGCTCGGCGGCGAAATAGCGCTTGAAATCAATCAGGTGCGACAGGTCAATTGACTCGAAATCCAGTTGTCCCTGACACATGAGCGCCATGATGACGGCACGCCGCACCAGATCGTCACGCGAAAGGGCCAGGCCGCGGACCACGGGGAGGCGTCCCTGGCCAAGATAGTCGTAATACTCTTCAAGAGTCTTGGCATTTTGGCTATAGGTGGCACCAATCTTGCCAATCGCGGACACGCCCAGGCCGATCAGGTCGCAGTCAGGCTGGGTGCTGTAACCCTGAAAGTTCCGGTGCAAGCGCCCTTGCCGCTTGGCCACGGCCAGCGAGTCACCCGGCAGCGCGAAATGGTCCCTCCCCACATAGACATAGCCCGCGTCCTGAAACGCGCCCAGCGCGCGGGACAGCATAGACAGCTTGGCACCGGCCGCAGGCAATTCGGCAGCAATGATGCGGCGCTGCGGCTTGAAGCGTGCGGGCAGGTGGGCGTAGGCATACAGCGCAATCCGGTCCGGCCTCAATTCGCAGACCTGCGCCAGCGTCCGGTCGAATGATTCCGGTGTCTGTTGCGGCAGGCCGTAGATCAGATCGACATTGATCGACTTGAAACCCAGGGCGCGGGCGGCCTCCACCAGGGCAAAGACCTCGGCCGCCGGTTGTATGCGATGGACCGCCTTTTGCACGGCAGGGTCAAAGTCCTGCACGCCAAAGCTCAGGCGGTTGAACCCCTGCTCGGCCAGCCTGGCCAGCCGCGAGGCATCAACCGTTCGCGGATCCACCTCGATGGCATATTCGCCGCCCGACGCGAAGTTAAAACTGCGTCGCAACATGCTCATCAGCTCGGCCAGTTCCTCATCGCTCAGGAATGTCGGACTTCCGCCGCCCAGATGCAACTGGCTGACCGTCTGCCCACCGCCCACATGAGCCGTGTACAGATCAAGCTCGCGGCTCAGGTAGCGCAGATAAGTCTCGCCGCGCTCATGGCGCCGCGTAATGATCTTGTTGCAGGCGCAGTAGTAGCACAGCGCCTCGCAAAACGGGATGTGCACGTACAGCGAGAGCGGCAGCGTGGACGAGCCCCCGCGGCGCTGCACCAGGGCACTGCGGTA
>JBKJKI010000232.1:0-30839 GCA_046597475.1 Polaromonas sp.
GAAGAGCATCAAGTCATCGCGCCACGCGCATCGACCCGAATGATGCGTTCGACCGTCCCGCTGCGCAGCCCACCGCTCACGCCAATCATCACGTCGTACAGGTTGACGGTCGGGTCGCAGTGGCCGGGGATCAGCCACAGCATCTGGCCCAGCCCTGGCAGGCGCGAGCATCCGGCCGCCGGCCGCAGGATGCCGTGCTCGTCGCCGCCGTTGAAGTACTCCAGTTCGCTGCCCGTGTCGAAAGCATGCACCAGCGGCAGGCCCGAGTCGATGGCGTGGCTCTTGTGACCGGCGTCGCACACGGCGTGGTCGCTGTGTGTGCTCATGACCTGGGTCTTGACAAACAGCGCATGCTCGAACTGCGGCTGCGCCGGGTCGCGCTCGTTGCGCGCGTAGTCGGCGTCCATGAACATGAAGGAGCCGGCCTGCAGCTCGCCGTAGACGCCGCTGGCGGCCTCAAGCACCAGGCTGCCGGTGCCGGCACCCGTGACCAGGCCTGCGACTATCCCCTGGACCTGCAGCAGCTCGCGCGTCAGCACGACGGCATTGACGGCGCCGCTAATCGCGCGCCGCCGCTCCTGCGCACTGCGCAAATGCTGGGCATTGCCGTGGTAGGCCTGCAGGCCGGCGAAGCGCAAGGCCGGGTGCTTGCGGATTTCAAGCGCCAGCGTCACGGCTGCCGCGCCGGGTTCCACGCCGCAGCGCCCCTGGCCGACGTCGATTTCTACAAACACGTCGATGACCGTGCCTGTGCCGCCAGGGACGGCGCTGACGCGCGCTTGCGTCATGGCATGCGCCAGCCGGATCACGCCTTCGCTGCTGTCCACCGCGATGGCGAGCCGCCCGCCTTCGTGCGCCGCCAGCTTCTGGGCCAGGCGGGCCACGCGCGCCAGCTTGGCCGGGGCGATCACTTCGTTGCTGATGTAGACGTCAAGGACGCCGCCCGCGACCATGATTTCCGCTTCCGCGGTCTTCTGCACGCAGATGCCCGTGGCGCCGGCCTTGATCTGCATCCTGGCCAGCGCCACACTCTTGTGCAGCTTGGCATGCGGGCGCCAGCGGATGTTGTGCTTTTTGGCAAATTCGGCCATGCGCCCCAGGTTGCGTTTCATCGCATCGAGATCAATGACCAGGCTGGGCGTGTCAATGTCATGGACGGGCATGCCCGTGATGTCGGACGGGCGGGAAGACGGGCTTTTCATGGATTGGCGCTCCCGGTGCGCTAGCGGCTTGCGCTGCCCTGAACCGGAGTGCCAACAAACAAGCTGTCGTCGCGCGTGTTCTCGTCCAGGTGCTGGGTGTCGGCCCAGCCGACCAGCGTGAAGCCCTCGGGCGTCCAGAGCAGGCGGTTGATGGCGGCATTGCCCAGCGCCCAGGTGCGCGGCGCCTGAATCTCCAGCCGGGTGGCGGCGCGGTACAGCACATCCATCACGCCGCCGTGGCCCACCAGCGCGATCAGCTCGCCCCGGTGCCTGGCGGCCAGCCTTTCGGTGGCTTCCACCACTCGCTGGCTCAAGGCCAGCAGGGACTCGCCGCCCTGCGGGGCAAATTCCGGCTCGCGCTTGCGCCAGCGCCGCGACTGGTCGGGCAGCGCGGCTTCAATCTCGGCGAAGGTCTTGCCCTCGAAATCACCGAAACGACGTTCGCGAAGGCCTTCCTCGACGGTGACCTCCAGCCCGTGCGCCCGGCCCAGGTAGCCGGCTGTTTCCCAGGCGCGGGCCAGGTCGCTGGCGTACACGGCGGCGATGGGTTCGTCGCGCAGCGCCTGTGCCATGCGGGCGGCCTGCTGGCGGCCGGTCGCGTTCAGGGGAATGTCGAGGTGGCCCTGGATGCGGGTGTCCACGTTCCAGGTGGTTTCGCCATGGCGTATGGCAACGATGCGGGTCGGTTCATTCATCGTGGAATTTCAGCATGGATGCGGCGGGTGCCGGCGGGCGGCTGGGGAAAGCCACGCAGGGCGGCATCGAGCATGGCGGACAGCACGGGCAGGGTTTCGCCCTGCGCGCCTTCGCTCACGGCGCGGGTTTCAAACACCACCTGGTTTGATGCGAGGTCGCGCATCAGCAGGCTCAGTTCGCGCCGGTAGTAGGGTTCGGAAAAGCGCATCGGCACGGACAGGCCGACCGAAGCGCCGCTGCTGCCGCCGCCCAGGAACCCCCCCGGCGTGGCAAAACCAAAGCCGTCGTAGCCCGGCGCATCAAGCGGCAGGCGCTCGACCACCAGGGTGTTGACGCTGACCTGCACGCTGTAGCGCGCGGCCGCCGCGTCGGCCGCCATGCCGACCTTGGCCAGCGCGCTGCGTGCCAGGCCTTCAACGTAGTCCTGCTGCGTGCCGACGACCCGCTGCGAGGGCAGGCGTTCAAAACGGTAGGTCGCGCCCGGCGCTGGCGGCGCGGCAGTCCACTGGTAAAAGGCGGTAACGTCGCTGTCAACGGCCCGCAGGGTGGCGCAGCCGGCCATGAAAAGTGCCACGAATGCTATCGAAAAAATAGCCGAAAGCGACCGGTACATATGGGCTCCAAGGGAATTTGATGCAAAAACACGGGAAATGACCGGAACCACCATGCATCAGCCCGGCTGCTGCGGGCTGATGCCGATGACCGCCCGGCCGGGCAGCAGCGGCTCGGCGAACTCCTCCGCGTCAAAGCCCTTGTCGCCTTCCGGGTCGGCGACACCGGTGGTCCTGATGTTCTTGAAGTCATGGCGTTTGCTGTCCATCAGGTGCGACGGCACGATGTTTTGCAGCGCCGAGAACATGTTCTCGATCCGGCCCGGGTACTGCTTTTGCCAGTCGCGCAGCAGGTTGCCGACCTGCTTGCGCTGCAGGTTTTCCTGGCTGCCGCACAGCGTGCACGGGATGATGGGAAAGTCACGCACCTGGGCCCAGCGGATCAGGTCTTTTTCGGCCACGTAGGCCATGGGGCGGATCACGATGTTTTTGCCGTCGTCGCTGACCAGCTTGGGCGGCATGCCCTTGAGCTTGGCGGCAAAGAACATGTTCAAAAAGAAGGTCTGCAGCATGTCGTCGCGGTGGTGGCCCAGCGCGATTTTGGTCGCACCCAGCTCGCCCGCCACCCGGTACAAAATGCCGCGCCGCAGCCGCGAGCAGAGCGAGCACAGCGTCTTGCCCTCGGGAATCACGCGGGTGACGATGCTGTAGGTGTCCTGGTTCTCGATATGAAACGGCACGCCCAGCTTGCCCAGGTAGTCGGGCAGCACATGCTCGGGAAAGCCGGGCTGCTTCTGGTCAAGGTTGACGGCGATCAGCTCGAACTTGATGGGCGCGCGCTTTTGCAGCTTGAGCAAAATATCGAGCATGGCGTAGCTGTCCTTGCCGCCCGACACGCAGACCATGACCTTGTCGCCTTCCTCGATCATGTTGAAGTCGACAATCGCCCGGCCGACCTCGCGGCACAAACGCTTTTCCAGCTTGTGGTCCTCGCGCTCTATCTTCATCGAGTTCTGCACGCGGGCCGAGCTTTCCTCGCGCTCGTGCTGCGCTACCGCTTGGTCCCAGACTGCATTCATGTCGTTTGCTCCCATGGGGCTTACCACTGTCCTGTCTCGACGCGAATGGCCACTTCGCAGTCGTCAAAAATTTCAAGTTTGGCAATTTTCACCCGCACGCCCAGCACGCCGGGCAGCAGCATCAGCCGGTGCGCCAGCTTGCCGATCAGGCTTTCCAGCAGGTTGGCGTGCTCGGCCGTGCACTCGGTGATGATGATCTGGCGCACCTTGCGGTAGTCCAGCACATGGTTGATGTCGTCGTCGCGGGGCAGCAGCGGCTGCGTGCCCAGGTTCAGTTCGGCATCGACCTGGATGGGCTGCGGCGCCGTTTTTTCGTGATCGAGAATGCCCAGGTTGGCGTCGAAGCGTAAACCGGTGAGCGTCAGGATTTGGGTGCCTAGGGTGTTGTACATGGGTGGGATCCGGTGGGGGCGCTTACATCAGCGAAAAATCGCGCTCGAACTTCATCAGGTGCTGGCCGCCATCGACCAGCAGCGTGGTGCCGGTGATCGAGGGGTTTTCCAGCGCGAACTTCACCGTGGCCGCCACATCGGCCGGCGTCGACGAGCGGCCCAGCGGCGAGAGCTTGTGCCGTTCATCGAATTCGGCCTCGCTCAGCAGGTGGCTGGTCAGCGTCAGGCCCGGCGCCACGCCCACCACGCGCACCCGCGGCGCCAGCGCCAGCGCCAGCATGGTGCCGGCCGCCTCCAGCGCGGCCTTGGACAGCGTGTAGCTGAAGAAGTCGGGGTTCTGGTTCCAGAGCTTCTGGTCCAGCAGGTTGACCACCGCACCCGTGACGCCCCGCGCGCTCACATGGGCATGCAGCGCCTGCGCCAGCAAGACCGCCGCGCCGGTGTTGCTGTGCAGGTGCTTGTCCAGGGCCGCAAAGCCGAAGCTGACGGCGGTGTCGTGCTCAAAGGTCGAGGCGTTGTTGACCACCGCGTCGACGCGGCCGAAGTGGGCGACCACGCGCGGCAGCAGCGCGCGGACCGCTGCCTCATCCGCCAAATCAGCCTGAAAAGCCGCTGATGTCGAGGAAATACGGTCACAGTCAGCTACTGTTTTAATAGCATCGACTTCTGAGTCGCGATAATGCACCGCCACCTGCCAGCCACCCGCGGCGAGTGCCAGCGCAATCTCGCGCCCGAGCCGCAGGGCGGCGCCGGTCACGAGAACAACAGGTCGGGTTGAAGCTGGGGGCATCGGTGTGAGGGTGTAGGAGAGAGGGTTGGAACGGCCCGGCATGAATCGCCGACAATCACACCCGGTGACGGACATGAGCAATTCCCCTATTTTAACGAGCCCCCTGCTGGCCCGAATCGTCAAGGCCATTGACGATGCCGGAGGCTGGCTGGGTTTTGACCATTTCATGGCGCTGGCACTGTACGCGCACGGACTGGGCTATTACGCCAACGACTCGCGCAAATTCGGCCTGATGCCCGCTGGCGGCAGCGACTTTGTCACCGCGCCCGAGTTGTCGCCGCGCTTTGGACAGACGCTGGCCAGGCAGGTGGCGCAGGCGCTTGCGGCCAGCGGCACGGCGGAGGTCTGGGAGTTCGGCGCCGGCTCCGGTGCGCTGGCGCAGCAGCTGCTTGGCGCGCTGGGCCCGCTGGTGGAGCGCTACACGATTGTCGACTTGTCGGGCAGCCTGCGCGAGCGCCAGGCCGGGCGGCTGGCCGCTTTTGGCGACAAGGTGCGCTGGGTGAGCGAGCTTCCGGCGCGTATGCGCGGCGTGGTGCTGGGTAACGAGGTGCTGGACGCCATGCCGGTGAAGCTGCTGGCGCGCGTGAACGGCGTCTGGCACGAGCGCGGCGTTGTCATGGCCCCCACGCTCCCCGCTTCGCGTGGTTCGCTGCCCCCCGAGGGGGCGCGTTTCGCCTTGGGGCGGCCCGGCGGCGAAACCGTCGCCCAAACGCTTTCGCCCCCGTTCACCTACGCCGACCAGCCTACCGACTTGCGGCCACCGCTGGAGATCGCCGGCACGCATGACTACCTCACCGAAGTCCACCCGCAGGCCGAAGGCTTTGTCCGCACGCTGGCCGATCGGCTGGAAACCGGCGCGGTGTTCTTGCTCGATTACGGCTTTCCCGAGCACGAGTACTACCACCCGCAGCGCAGCATGGGCACGCTGATGTGCCACCGCGCTCATCTGGCGGACGCCGATGCGCTGGCGGGCGTGGGCGAGAAAGACATCACCGCCCACGTCAATTTCACCGGCATCGCGCTGGCCGCGCAGGAGGCGGGGCTGGACGTGCTGGGCTACACCAGCCAGGGCCGGTTTCTCTTGAATTGCGGGCTGCTGGACGGTATGGACAACGCCAGCCTGGCCGAGCGCGGCATGGTGCAAAAACTGGTGAACGAGCACGAAATGGGCGAGCTGTTCAAGGTCATTGCGCTGGCGACGAAAGGCCTGGCGAACGCGGACGGCAGCCCGTGGGAGCCCACGGGGTTTCTGGCCGGCGACCGCACGCACACGCTGTAGCGCCGCCCGCCATGATCCGCTGGTTCATCGTCATCTTCCTGGCACTGGTGTGCATCAGCTGGTTCAGCCCGTTGCTGCAAAAACTCGGTTTCGGGAAACTGCCCGGCGACCTGCGCTTTCGGCTGTTTGGCCGCGAGTGGTTCATCCCGCTGAGCACCACTATCCTGCTGAGCCTGATCGCCAGCGTGATCAGCCATTGGCTCTGAGGAAGCCGACTGCCATGAGTGATTCATTGTCCCGCCTGCCTGAATCTGGCCTGCCAGCGGGCGCGCCACCCGTGGCCTGCGTGGACATTGGCGGAAGCAAGGTGGCCGTGAATGTGGTCGATCAGCGCGGCATGGTGGGCCGGCTGCTTGAGCCGACCGTCAAGCAGGGTGAGCCGGATGCGCTGGCGCGCCAGGTGCTGCGCATGATAGGCGCGAGCTGCCGGGCGGCGCAAATCCCCCCGGCCGATATTGCGGCGGTGGGCGTGGCGGCCTGCGGGCCTTTCGTGCTGAAGCAGGGGTGCATAGAGCTGGCCGCGCCGAATATCTGCGGCGGCCTGGCTGGCGCGGCGCGGGGCTTGCCCAATGACTGGACCAGCGCCCCGCTGGAAGCGCCGCTGCGCGGGGTTTTTGCCCGCGTGCGGGTGGAAAACGACGGCATCGCCGCGCTGGAGGCCGAGCGCCGCTGGGGCGCGCTGCAGGGTGTTGACCACTGCGCCTATGTCACCTGGAGCACCGGCATAGGCGTCGGCCTGTGCGTCGACGGCCAGGTGCTCAGGGGGAAAAACGGCAACGCCGGTCATGCCGGCCACATGTTTGTCAGCGACAACAGCGATGCGCTCTGCGGCTGCGGCAATATTGGCGATGTGGAGGCGCTGGTGGCGGGCAACGCCCTGCCGCGGCGTTTCCCGGCCTACGCCGATGCCGCCAGCGTTCTGGCCGCCGCCCGGGCCGGTGAGGCCCAGGCTTTGGCCGTGGTGGACGATATTTGCCGCATCATGGGCCGGACCCTGTACAACCTGATCGTCACGCTGGATCTGCAGCGCATCAGCCTGGGCGGCAGCGTGTTCTGGCATCACCGCGATTTTTTGCTGCCACGCCTGCAGGCTCACATTCGCGGCAAGCTGCCCGCGCTGACTGAGGGCTGCAGCCTGGTGCCGGCCGGCTTGCAGGACAGGGTCGGCGACTACGCGGCGCTGGCGCTGCTGGCTTGAGGATTTTCTTCAGTCCGGCTCGCACGCCGACAAGGCGGCCAGGAATGTCTGGCGCCACCAGTGCACATCCTGGCGCCGTATGCGTTCCAGCAGCAGCTGGTGTCTCCGCTGGCGCTCCACCAGCGGCATCTGCAGCGCCAGCTGGATGCTCTCGGCTGTGCCGTGGGTGTCATAGGGGTTGACGAGGATGGCTTCCTTGAGCTGCTCGGCCGCGCCGGCAAAGCGCGACAGCACCAGCACCCCGGGGTCGGCGGGGTCTTGCGCGGCAATGAATTCCTTGGCTACCAGGTTCATGCCGTCACGCAGCGGCGTCACTAGCGCCACATCGGCCACACGGTACAAGCCCGGCAGCCGTTTGCGCGCGACGTTGCGGTGGATGTAGCGCACCGGCATCCAGTCCAGTTCGCCATAGTCGCCGTTGATGGAGCCGCACAGGCTTTCCAGTTCCTGGCGCAGCCCGGCATAGGTGTCCAGCGCTTCGCGGCTGGGTGAGGCAATCTGGATCAGCGTGGCGCTGTTGAGATTTTCCGGGTAGTTCTTCAGCAGTTCGCGAAAGGCGCGAAGGCGCTGCGGCAGGCCCTTGGAATAGTCCAGCCGCTCAACGCCCAGCAGCAGGCGGCGGCGCGAGTATTCATCTTTCATGCGCTCGTACATGTCGCGCGCTTCCTTGCCGTGCGTCAGGGCGGCGAATTCGTCGACGTCGATGCCAATCGGAAAAGCCTGGGCCTGCACCTTGCGCCCGAAGGCGCGGAACTGGTGCTCGGCGAGTTTTTCGGCGCCCACTTCCTCGCCGACATAACGCGAGAAATGCTCCACATCCGCGTTGCTTTGAAAACCCACCAGGTCATAAGCGAACAGCGAGCGGATCAGCCATTCATGCTGGGGCACCGCCGCCAGAATGAGCGGCGGCGGCAGGGGTATGTGCAAAAAGAAGCCGATACGGTTCTTGCAGCCCATGGCGCGCAACTCGGCCGCCATCGGGATCAGGTGGTAGTCGTGGACCCAGATGATGTCGTCGGCCTTGAGTAGCGGCATCAGTTTGCGCGCCAGCAGCTGGTTGACACGCCGGTAGCCGCCGATGTAGCCCGCGTCAAAGTCGGCCAGGTCGAGCCGGTAATGAAACACCGGCCAGAGCACGCCGTTGCTGTAGCCCAGGTAGTAGCTGTCGTGGTCTTCGCGGCACAGATCCACGGTGGCCAGGGTGACGTTGCCGGCGCGCTCGGTATGCATCTCGCCTTCGCCCGGCGTGCCGCCTTCCACGACGGTGCCGCTCCAGCCAAACCACAGCCCGCCATTGGTCGCCAGCGCATCGCCCAGCGCCACCGCCAAGCCGCCTGCCGCCGCTGATTTGCGCGGATCGGCGACGCGGTTGGAGACAACGACTAATCGAGTCATGGGTTTTCTGCTATTGGTGGAAATGAAAAAAACGAGGCGCGCCGCTGCAAGTACCGGCCGCGGAACCGGCTTTGCCGGGCCGCAGGCGGGGCGGCCCCCCTGGGGGGCAGGAAGCTACACGCAGTGAGCGACCGTGGGGGCTATGTAGCCGGGCGGCCCCGTCGGGGGGCAGCGAAGCACACGCAGTGGGGAGCGTGGGGGTCATACCTGGCTATCCCAAGGCTTGGACAGCCGCACAGCCGCGTTGATGATGCCGACCATGGAATAGGTCTGCGGAAAGTTGCCCCACATCTCGCCGGTCACTGGATGCGTGTCTTCGCTCAGCAGGCCCAGATGGTTGCGGGCGGCCAGCATGGTTTCGAAAATCGCCCGCGCCTCGTCCCTGCGGCCTATGCGTGCCAGCGCGTCGATGCGCCAGAAGGTGCAGATGTTGAAGGCGGTCTCGGGCTTGCCGAAGTCGTCGGGCGCCTCATAGCGGCGCATGTAGGGGCCGTCGCACAGGTGCTTTTCCAGCGCGTCCACCGTGGCGATGAAGCGCGGATCCTTGGGGTCAATGAAGCCGACCTCGATCATCAACAGCACGCTGGCGTCAAGGTTGCGCCCGCCAAAACTTTCCGCGAAGGCCTGGCGCTCCTCGTTCCATGATTCGCGCAGGATGCGCTCGCGCATGACTTGCGCATGACCCTGCCAGTAGCCTGCGCGCCCGGGCTGATTGAGCACCAGCGCGATCTTGCCCAGCCGGTCACAGGCGGCCCAGCACATCAGCGCCGACGAGGTGTGTACCCGCGCGCGCGTGCGCAGTTCCCACATGCCGGCGTCCGGCTTGTCGTAGTTGAGTACAGCCTGCTCGCCCACGGCCTCCAGGCGCAGGAACTCGTCGGCGCCGGCCCGGTGCAGCAGCCGGTGGTCGTGAAAGGACTGGGCCGCGCCCAGCACCACATTGCCATAGACATCGTGCTGGAAATGCTCCTGCGCCTGGTTGCCCACGCGCACCGGCCCCATGCCCCGGTAGCCGCCCAGATGCCCGTAGACGGCCTCGGGCAGGCCCTGCTCCAGGCCGATGCCGAACAGCGGCTGGATATGGCCGCCGTCGGCCTGCACCACGACATTGCCGAGCCAGCGCAGATAGTCTTCCATGGTGCCGACTTCCGACAGGCTGTTGAGCGCCCGCACGACAAAAAAGGCGTCGCGCAGCCAGCAATAGCGGTAGTCCCAGTTGCGCCCGCTGTCCGGCGCTTCCGGGATGCTGGTCGTCATGGCCGCCACAATGGCGCCAGTATCCTCAAACAGCGAGAGCTTGAGCGTGATGGCCGCGCGTATCACCGCCTCCTGCCACTCCAGCGGAATGTGCAGGCGCTGGCTCCACTTGCGCCAGTAGGACAGGGTTTCCTGCTCGAACAGGCGCGCCGTGTCGGCAATGCCGTCCTGCAGCGACTCGTCGGCGCCGAGCAGGAAGTTGTGTTCACGGGTCAGCACAAAGGGCTGGCCCGACAACAGGTGCGACAGCGGAGCGTCCGTGTTGAGCCTTAGGGTCAGGGCATCGCCGACATAGCGCAGGTGGTTGCTGCCGCGGGTCACCGCCGGTTTGGTGCGTCCCCAGTCAAAGCGCACGTCCAGCGAGACCCGGATGCGCGGCGCGCCCTTGATGGGCCTGACCCGCCGCACCAGCGTCATGGGCTTGAAAAAACGCGAACGGCTGTAAAAGCGCGGCGCGAAGTCGGTGATCTCTATGGCCTGGCCGCTGTGGTCAAACAGCTCGGTGCGCAGCACGGCGGTGTTGGGCTCATACCACTGCCTGGCATGTGAGAAGTTTTCAATCTCGATGGCAAACGCGCCGGCCTTGTCGCTCTCGTCAAGCAGCGCATTGAACACCGGGTCGCCGTCGAAGCGCGGCAGGCAGCACCAGACGATGCGTCCGCGCGCGTCAACCAGCGCGCTGAATGCACAGTTGCCGATCACGCCCAGCGACAGCGACGGTGCGGCGGACGGCGCGAATTTCTGTGCGAGTGCCGGGTCGCTCATGCTGAATGTCCGGTTGCGCGGCTGGCTGCACCGGCCCTGACCGAAGACTGCAGCCACGCCGCCAATCGAGCCACGCTGGCGCAGCGGTAGCGGGCCGCGGTGGGCCCGGGGCCGACCTTGACGGCCTGGCCGCCCATGCGCTGCACCGCCTCAAAACCGGCTTCATCGGTCACGTCGTCCCCGGCAAACAGCGGCATGCGGCCCGCAAACGGCGCTTCCTCCATGAAGGCGGCAATCGCCGTGCCCTTGCTGAAGCCCAGCGGCTTGACATCGATCACCAGTTTGCCCTGCATCAGCTCGAAGCCGGCGCTGCGCTCCACGGCGCCCTGCATCACCCGCAGGCACAGGTTTTCAAGCTCGGGTGCGTGGCGGTAGTGCAGGCTCAACGCCCGGCTTTTTCGTTCAAGCCTGAGGCCGGCATGGCGCAGCAGCAGGCCTTCTGCCGCCTGCAGTACGCGCTGCATGTCGGCGGCCGGTGCGCTGACCAGGCGTCCGGCCGCAGTGCGGCGCTGGGCGCCGTGCTCGCCCGCGGCGGGCAGCAGCAGCGGCGCCAGGAAGCCGTCGAGATCAGGCAGGCCGCGGCCCGAAACCAGCGCCAGCGCGTCATTGAGCTGCGCGCGCAGCGCCGTCAGCGTGCGAGTCAGGCCGGCCGGAACTTGAACCAGTTCCGGCTGCGCGGCGAGCTCGACCAGTGTGCCGTCAAAGTCGAGAAAGAGTGCCGTCTGTGGCGTGATGCGCGGGAGCGTTTCCTGGGTGATCTGCATGACAAAACCATAGCAGGAATTTCTTCCGGCGCTTGTAGGCCAGACGCGCTTTTGCCGCTTGCGGCCACGGCGGGCCGCTTCAGGGCAGGTCTTTGTAGGGCTCGGGAATGGCTGCGTCGCGCGGGCCGACCAGGCCCAGCCGCGCTTTCAGCGACTGGGGCTGGCCCGACAGGATGGCGGCGTAATTGGTGGCATTGGACAGCACCTTCTTGACGTAGTCGCGGGTTTCGCTGAAGGGCACGTTTTCGGCCCAGATTGCCCCGTCGAGCACATGGCCGTTGCGCCAGCTGCGCGGCCGGCCCGGCCCGGCGTTGTAGGCCGCAGCCGCCATGGGCATGGAGCCGCCCAGGTCGTCCAGCGCGAGCTTTAGATAGGCCGTGCCAATCGTGATGTTGGTATCGCGGTCGTTGAGCTGCTCGGGGCTAAAGCTGTCCAGGCCAATTTTTTTGGCCGTCCAGCGCGCCGTGGCGGGCATGACCTGCATCAGCCCCGAGGCGCCGACGCCGGAGCGGGCGTCCATGATGAAGCGGCTCTCCTGGCGGATCAGGCCGTAGACGTAGGCGGGGTCGAGATTGATGGCCTGGCTGCGCCTGACCACGGTGTCGCGAAAAGGCATGGGAAAGCGCTGGTCAAAGTCAAGCACGGTCTGGGTGCGCTCGCTGGTGTTGATGCAGCGGTCCCAGATCTCGCGGTCACAGGCAAACTGGGCGGCGGCCAGCAACTCGCGGTCATTCATGCCGCGATCGGTAATGCCGCGCTCACCCATGGCGCCGCGCTCGTGCAGGTTGGTGCTGTAGTTCCATTCGCGCACGCCTTCCGGCCGCAAGCCAATCATGATGGCGTAGGCGCCGCGGTTCAGGCCAGCGTTGAGGCGCGCGCCGTCCTTTTCCTCGGCCGTCAGCGGCGCCGGTCTGGCCGGCACGGTGATCTTCTGGCCCAGGTCTTCAAGCGCCAGCTGCTCGTAAAAACCACGTACCGAGGCGATCGATTGCAGCAGCGCCAGCGCTTCGGCGCGCTGCGGCCCGATGGGGATGTCTTTGGCGGCGGCGTCGGAGGCAGCCCTGGACGCGGCCTCGGGCGGCGCCAGCGCGAGCAGGGCGCGGGCCTTCCAGTAGCTCCAGGCCGGCTCCTTGCGGGCGTCGGCGCTCATGGCGTTGATGGCCTGGAGTACCTGCTGCCAGTTGGGCTGGCTGGCAGCGCGCAGTGCGGCGCGGGTCTTCCAGCCCAGCATGTCGTCGCTCAGGTCGGTGTCGCGCGTCACCTTGGCGAAATACGCCAGCGCATCGCCCGCGGGAACCGTTCCCAGGCGGGTCGCCGCCTGTTTGCCGATCACACCCCAGACCCAGTTGCGCTCCTCGGTGCCCAGCTGCATGCCCCACTTGGTGTCCATCTGGAAGGCCGCGCCGTCGGCGTCGCTGGCGGCGAGCTTGACCAGCGCCAGGGTGATGATCTCCTTGCGAACCTTGCGCAGGGCGAGGTGCTTGCCCGCGAGAAACTTGATGGCGCTGTTGTTCAGCTCGGTCACCATGCCAACCGCCTCGGGGGCGATGATCTCCACGGCATCGCGCGCGGCGCGCGGGCGATTGGCTTCCAGCGCCAGCCTGGCCTTTTCCCACGCATCCTGGGGGCTGAGGTTTTTGCTGCCGACCAGCCGGCTCGCGGCCGTGGTGCAGCCGTCGTCGGCATCGCGCTGCGCCAGCCAGTTCTTGCGCACTTCCTGCGCCAGGCGGGCATCGAGCGCCGGGTTTTTCAGGTGCTCGACGAGCAGCGCGTAGCAGCGCACCTCGCGGTCGTCGTTCATGCGGTAGTTGGGATACTCGGCGGCAAACGCCGCCCAGTCGCGGCGCTGGCCGAGCAGCAGCAGCCAGTCGTTGCGCAGACGGTCTTCCTGGTAACTGCCTTTGTTGCGGGTGAGAAAGTCCTGTACTTCGGACGGGCTGGCTTCGTCCAGCCGCGCCTTGAGCTCCCAGTAGGCGGCCCATGGCTCAAGGGTGTGGCCGCGCGCCTGCGGCAGCAGCTGCGCGAGCCTGGCCTTGTCGCCGCGCCGGAAGGCCTTGTTCATCTCCACGATCAGCGTGTCGCCCGCGGCATTGCTGCCTGGGGCCAGGGCGGCGGCGTTCTGCGCCAGTGCGGGCGCAAGCAGGGCGGCCGAAAGTGCCGCGCCGGAAAGAATTTTGTATAGCATCGGGACATTATGGACAAATTAAGTACACGCAAATCATTGGTGCAGTCGCGGCTCGACATGCCCGACCGTCTGGCCCGGGCCGATTTGCTGCAGCAGGTGCTGCGCATCTGGCTGATCGGATCACCGCACGAGGTGATTGGCGCCTACTGGCCGATCAAGGGCGAGTTCGATCCGCTGCCCGCGCTCTACCGCTGGCAGGAAGACGCCACCCTGGGCGATATAAAGGGGTTAAATGACGATAACGTCGAGGAAGAACGGGAACAGTTTGCTGCTGAAAGCATGGCAAGCCGCTCGCCGCGCAAGATCGGCCTGCCGGTCGTCAACAAGCTGCACAAGACGCTCACCTTTCACGCCTGGTACCCCGGCTGCCCGATGGAGGAGGACGCCTATGGCATCCCCAAGCCCAAGGACACCGAGCTGATCGTGCCCACGCTGCTGCTGGTGCCCTGCGTGGGCTACGGGCCGGGCGGCTACCGTCTGGGCTACGGCGGCGGCTTTTACGACCGCACGCTGGCGACGCTGCAGCCGCGCCCGCTCACCGTCGGGCTGGGTTATAGCCAGGGCTGGCTGCCCGACATGGACCCGGAAGCGCATGACATCCCGCTTGATGTGATTCTGAACGACAGGGGCGTCGTCTGGCCGGTGTGAGTCCTCCTGTCGCGGCCCGCTGCGGAGTGCTATTGATAATATAGCTAAAGAAGGCCGTAATCATTGGGCTTAAGCCTTGAATGACTGAAAATCTCCGGTTTTGAGCGGATTTTGAAGGCTGCGGGACTTCAGTCCAGCCCATCGACCGTATCCGGGTCGGCGACGTCGCCAATCGCCTCGCGCGTCTGCGCCGCCTGCGCCCTGAGCCAGTCACAAAACGCCAGCACTTCAGGGCGCGCCGCATTGCGTGGCCCGACGATCAGCCAGTAGGCCAGGGGCGAGTCCAGTCGCAACCGCGGGAAAGGCTCCACCAGGTCGCCCGAGGCCAGGCTTTCGGCGATCAGCGGCGTTCGCACCAGCGCCACGCCCTGGCCGGTCAGCGCGGCCTGCGCGATCTGGTGCGCGTAATTGAAGGACAGCCAGCGTTTGGGCTCGAAGCGGCTGAGGTGCTGTGCGCTCAGCCAGCGCTGCCAGGTCAGCAGTTCCGTGAAGTGGCTGCGGTGGACGTCGCCCGCTTCCACCAGCGCGAATTGCGCCAGGTCCTGCGCTTTCTCAAGGCGCGGACCGCTCTTGAGCAGCCAGGGGCTGAGCACCGGCGTGAGCTGTTCGCCAAACAGGCGCTGCGCGTGCCCGGGCACGTTGGCCGGGAGGCTGTAGCGCAGGGCCAGGTCGACGTCGGTGGTGTCCAGGTCCACAGCGGTATCGGTGGCGTCGATGCGGATGTCGATGTCCGGGTGCTCGCGCTGAAAACCTTCGAGGCGGGGGATCAGCCACATCGAGGCAAACGAGGCCCAGGTGCTGATGGCCACGCTCTTGCGGCCCGCGCTCTGGCGAATCATGCGCACCGCGCTGTCAATGCGCTCCAGCGACGGCAGGACCGCGCGCAAGAGCTGCGCGCCAGCGCTGGTCAGCTCGACCGCCCGGGTGTGGCGCAGAAAAAGGCTGACGCCGACATCGTCTTCCAGGCCCTGGATCTGGCGGCTGACGGCCGACTGCGTCAGCGCCAGCTCCTCGGCGGCGGCGCGGAAATTGAGGTGGCGCGCGACGGCTTCAAGCGCGCGCAGCTGGCCAACCGCGATGGGCCGCGAGCGCAAATGGGGGTTGGAGGGCAGCATGGTGAGGGGGATGTCTGGAGCCGTGATTGATGCGCATGTGGAATGAATAGCCTAGCGCGAATTCATTGGACGGGGAAGCCCCGCGGCAGGATCATTTGCTTCTCCTTTCTGAAATCAGACTTATCTGGAGAACACCATGGACCGCATCAATGCTTATCGAGTTTCACCTCAAATGCCGCGTCAGGCCGCGCACCGGGCTTGGCCTGCGGCCAGTCCCGCCGCCCCTGCCAGCGTTCGGCCGGAGCCAAGCCTGTCGGGTTATTGCCTGCTGGAGGCGGGCCGCGCTGTCACCCTGCAGGCTCGCCAAGCCAGCGTGCTGCGCATCACGCATGGCCGCGTCTGGCTCACTTTCAACCCTGGCGCGCGAGACCCCAGCGCACGGACGGGTGACCATTTCCTCAGCCGCGGGGAAAGCCTGTCGCTGGCGGCCGGCGAGGCCCTGGTGATGGAGGCCTACGGGCCTGCCGATGCGCCTTCGGCCTATTACAGCTGGGAGCCGGCGCGGGCCCGCCATGGTGAAGCCGCATCGGCGGGGCTGACGGGGTGGATGGGCTGGGTGGTGTCCCGGCTGGCGACTGCTTTTGCGATCGGTTTTGTCGCGGCCCGCGCCCGCTGCCCTGCGGCTGAACGCACTTTCGGTGCGCCGAATTGCGGGCACTGAACCCGCCCATGCCGTCGGCTTGCCGTCCGCCCGGCTCAGGACTCCATGTCCAGGATGGGCAGCAGCGCCATGAAGGCCTCCATGGCCTCCTGCCCATCCACCTGCTCCATCCGCTCGAGTACATCGACCTCATCGATGGCGATATAGCCCAGGCTGAAACGCCGGAACCTTCGCTCGGCGAGCGGCCCCTGATGGAGGATCTCGATATTCGTATGGCGCGGATCCTGGCAGATGCGCTCCATCAGCGACAGCACCGCCTTGGGCCTGCCCTCCAGCTGCTGGCAAAAACGCATGCCGTCAAAAATCAGCAAACCCGTGATCTCTTTGGCCTGGTTGGCGACACGTGCTTTTGGCGCAATGTCGGCCACAATGCTGATGGGCGCGGCGGGCGCTATCGTGCTGACATAAAGCACTTCGTGAAGTCTTGCGGGTGTGTACATGATGGCGCGAAATATAGCTAGCCGCCAAAGGCGCCGCAATGTCAAAAGACACAGTATCTCCTCGATGGGAATCAGCGCATGACCAGTTCCACTTCCTCTCCCCTTGCCGCTGCCGCCTCAAAAAACTGCCCGCCCCGCTGCACGGCCTGCCGTCTGCGCCAGAGCGGCGTTTTCACGTCCGTGACCGCGCCCGAGCTGGCCTTCATCGAGGGCTATCGCAGCGGCACCTCGGTCGTGCCCGCTGGCGGCACCGTCATACGTGAGCAAAACCCCAGAAGCAGGATTTTCACCCTCTATTCGGGCTGGGCCTTTCGCTACAAGACCCTGAGCGATGGACGGCGGCAAATCCTCAATTTCCTGTTGCCCGGCGACCTCATCGGCCTGCAGCAGGAGTTTGCCGACGGTGCCATGCACGGCATCGAGGCCGTGACCGACGTGAGCCTCTGCGAGTTTGCGCGCGAGGGCTTGTGGGATCTGTTCCGGCAGTTTCCCAGCCTGGGCTATGACATCACCTGGCTGGCCGCGCGCGAGGAAGGCATGGTGGACGACAACCTGCTGACGGCCGGCCGGCGCAATGCCATCGAGCGTGTTGCCGTGCTGCTGATGCATCTTTACCGCAGGCTGGAGCGGCTGGGGCTGGCGGAGGGCGGCTCGGTTGAATTTCCCATCAACCAGCAGCACATCGCCGACATCCTGGGCTTGTCGCTGGTGCATACCAACAAGACGCTCAGGCGCCTGCGGCAGCTGGGCCTGCATGACATCCGCGGCGGGCGGCTCTTTCTGCTCAATCCCAAGGCCTTGCAGCGCATTGCCGAGTACTACGATCTGCCGCCCAAAAAAGTCCCGCTGCTCTGAGCTGTGCTACCGTGTCAGGCCCCGGTTTCAACAGGAGAAATCATGCAACTCATAGGCATGCTCGACTCACCTTACGTCCGCCGCGTGGCGATCTCGCTGCAGCTGCTGGGCCTGCGCTTCGAGCACCAATCCCTCTCTGTCTTCAGCACTTTTGCCCAGTTCCAGCAGATCAATCCCGTGGTCAAGGCGCCAACGCTGGTCTGCGATGACGGCGAGGTGCTCATGGATTCGACGCTGATCCTCGATTACGCCGAAGCCCTCGCGGCACCGCGCAAGAGCCTCATGCCCACCAGCCTGCCGGAGCGTCAGCACGCCCTGCGCGTGATAGGCCTGGCCCTTGCCGCCTGCGATAAATGCGTGCAAATCGTCTACGAACACAATCTCAGGCCGGCCGAGAAACTGCATGAGCCCTGGGTGGCACGCGTCACGGGTCAGCTCCTGGCCGCGTACGAGGCGCTGGAGTTGGAACTCCAGCGCAGGCCGCTTGCAGTGACCAGCAGCACCATCGGCCAAGCCGGCATCAGTGCGGCGGTGGCGTGGTGCTGCACGCAACAAAAGACGCCCGAAGTCGTCAATCCTGCGAATTACCCGGCCTTGCACGCGTTGTCGTCGCAGGCGGAGCGGCTGCCGGCGTTCAGTGCTGCGCCCTACGGTGACGGTACCTACCGGTTTAACCCGAGCTGAGGCGTTTTTTAGGCTTGGGGGGCGCCTTGGCGCCGGGCTTGCGCGCCTTCAGGGCGCTGTCCAGCGCCAGCCGCGCCCAGGGGGCCATCAGTTCGGGCGACTCCATGACCTCCTCGGGCGCGCTGTAGTGGTTCATGCTTTTGGCCACCTTCACACCGTTCTGGGTGACGTGGTAGACAAAGCGCTCGCAGCCGGCGGCTTCAAACAGCGGGCGGCTGTCGGGGTCGGCCTTGAGCCAGAGCTTTTCACCCTGGCCCAGGTCGGCAATCAGGGCCATGCTCAGGCCGCCCGTGCTGATGCCAAAGCCGCCGAACATGCGCCGCGCGCTGCAAGGCCCGACGCTGGCGAGCAAGTCGCAGCAGTATTGGGCAAAAGACAGATCGGCAGCCATGCCGCACTGTAAACCCGTCCGGCGCAGGCCAGGGGCGAATGAGCACTTCAGTGGACCGATAATCCCTGCGCATGGCCTGAAATGACCGGGCCGCGCGTGCAGCGCGGCGCGCTTCACGCCTCCCCCACAAAAAATCCTCAGGAAAATTCATGGCAACTCCCCTTGACGTCGTCATCATGGCCGCTGGCAAAGGCACTCGGATGAAAAGCAGCCGGCCCAAAGTCCTGCACCGACTGGGCGGGCGGGCCTTGCTGATGCATGTCATTGACTGCGCCGCGCAGTTGTCGGCCCGCCAGGCGGTGGTGGTGACGGGCCATGGTGCTATGGAAGTTGAAGCAGCGTGCGACCATCTGGCAGGGGCTGAGGCCGCTTTTGGCTTGAATTTCGTGCGCCAGGAGCCGCAGCTGGGTACCGGCCATGCGGTGCAGCAGGCCTTGCCGCTGCTGCCTGACGACGGTGTGACGCTGGTGCTGTCGGGCGACGTGCCGCTCACGCAGGCCGCCACGCTGCAGGCGCTGCTGGCGCAGTGCGATGGCCAGCGGCTGGCGCTGCTGACACTTAGCATGGCCGACCCGACGGGTTACGGGCGCATCGTTCGCTCCGGTCCGCAGGCCTCAAGCCAGGTGCGCGCCATCGTCGAGCACAAGGATGCGACCGAGGCGCAGCGGGAGATTCACGAAATCTACAGCGGCATCATGGCCGTTCCGACACGGCTGCTGCGCGGCTGGCTGGCCCGGTTGGACAGCAACAATGCGCAAAACGAGTACTACCTGACCGACGTCGTGAAGTTTGCCGTGGCCGACGGCGTGGCCGTGGTGGCGCATCAGATCCTGGACGCCGCGCAGGTGGCCGGCGTCAACAGCCCCGTGCAGTTGGCCGAGCTGGAGCGCGTTTACCAGCGGCGTCAGGCCGTGGCGCTGATGGAGCAGGGCGTGCGGCTGGCTGACCCGGCACGGTTTGATGTGCGCGGCGCGCTGGCCTGTGGCCAGGACGTCGAGATTGACGTGAACTGCGTGTTCGAGGGCCAGGTCAGCCTGGGCGAGGGCGTGCGCATAGGCGCGAACTGCATGATTGCCAACGCCAGCATCGCCGCCGGCGCGGTGATTCATCCCTTCACGCATATTGACGGTGAAAAGCTCGGCGTGCAGGTCGGCGAGGGCGCGCTGATTGGCCCGTTTGCCCGCCTGCGGCCCGGCGCCAATTTGGGCGCGGAAGTGCATATCGGCAACTTTGTCGAAGTGAAAAACTCCACGCTGGCCAGGGGCGCCAAGGCCAACCATCTTGCCTACCTGGGCGACGCCACGGTGGGGGAGCGCGTCAACTACGGCGCCGGCAGCATCACCGCCAATTACGACGGCGCCAACAAGCACCGCACGGTCATCGAGGCCGATGTGCACATCGGCAGCAATTGCGTGCTGGTGGCGCCGGTAACGATAGGCGCGGGCGGCACGGTGGGCGGCGGCTCCACCATCACCAAAAGCACGCCGCCAGGCGCCTTGAGCGTGGCGCGCGGCAGGCAGCTCAGCATTGCCAACTGGAGTCGGCCGGCCAGGTTGCCCAAGGCCTGAGGCACGCGGGAACTCGCGCTGGCGCGGCGGGCGTGAGCGGGTGAGTGAGTGCAAATGTAAGGGTCTGTGCAAGGGGTGACAACGCTTTTTGCGGACGCTACACTGAATTTCAAAATACGTCCGTGCGCCAGGGTGGGGCGCCACGGATGGCACGCGCCGGCGAGCGCCGCAGACGTGCATGCCTTGAAGCTTTGACTTTCCTATCCGATATCCGCTATCCGTTCAAAGGGAGAATGGCAATGATCCGGAATCGCTGGCAAGGGGTGATGCTATTTCTTCTTATTCTCCTGTTGTTCGGGAGCCTGATCTTCGCGGGATGCTCCAGGCAGGCACAGCCCGGCGAGGTGCTTGACGAGGCAAAACTCGCCGGCCGCGATGGCGCTTCCTTCCCGCAGGCGTCCGAGGACTACTTCCACGACATGGACGGCGGCCTGGCGCTGACGCCGCAGGAAATCGCCGGGCGCAACATGTGGCTGGTCTGGAGCGCCGGCAACGACCGCATGTGGAACGGCCTGACCGACTACACCTTCGGCGCCTTCGATCTGCTCAAGATGATCAGCTCTCACCCCAGCCAGGGCTATTCGCGCGCCAGCCGCTGGGACTATTTCGGCCTGGTCAACGAGCCCTGCTTCGAGAGCGCAACAGGCGCTGACAAGGGTCACCGCGGCCTGTGGCTGGACCAGCGGGCCAAGGGCTGCGCGCCCGATCCCTTCGAGAACCAGGCCAAATACCCGGGCGTGGCAATTGGCTCGCGCGGCAAGCCGCTGGGCGACGGCACGACGCAGCCCGTGGGCTCGTATTACGGCGAGGCCACCGGCATCCTCGGGCTGCGTCTGTTTCCAAACCCGGCGTTCGATGAAAAGGCCGCCAGGATGTGGGATGCCGAAAAGTATTACACCGACCCGGCCTATTACAACCGCAAGGATCTGGTGCGGCCCTACCGCGTCGGCATGTCCTGCGGCTTTTGCCATCTCGGCCCGAGCCCGGTGAATCCGCCCGACGACCCGGCGCACCCGAGGTTCGCCAACCTCAGCTCGTCGGTGGGCGCGCAATACATGTGGGTGGACCGGCTGTTCATCCACAACGCCAACAAGCCCGAGGGCCAGAAAAACTACATGTTCCAGCTGGCCCACACCTACCGGCCCGGCTCCATGGACACCTCGCTGATCTCGACGGACAGCATCAACAACCCGCGCACCATGAACGCGGTGTACGACTTCATGGCCCGCATGGGCAAGGCCGGGCAGTTGTGGCATGAAAAGCTCGCCGGCGGCGAGTTGGACAACAAGCAGTTCAATGACTTCATCGCCAGCGGCCCGCTGACCGGGTTTTATGACAAGGCGAACGCCACCGTGCACACGCCCCATGTGCTGAAGGACGGGGCTGATTCGGTGGGCCTGCTGGGCGCGCTCAATCGCGTTTACCTCAACATCGGGCTGTTCAGCGAGGAGTGGCTGTTGCACTTCAATCCGGTGGTCGGCGGCAAGACCATTACACCGATCAGGATTGCCACCGCGCAGAAGAATTCCGGCTACTGGCAGGCCACCGAGGCGGGAACGCCGAACACGGCGCTGTTTTTCCTGAAGGCGGCCCAGCCCGACCGCCTGAAGGATGCGCCCGGCGGCAACGCCTACCTGAACGCCGACACGGCTACGCTGGAGCGTGGCAAGCTGGTCTTTGCCGACACCTGCGCCCGCTGCCACTCCAGCAAGTCCCCCCGGCCGCCGCCGGACCTGGGCCTGGAGCCGCAAAAGTGCGCGGGTTCAGGCTACCTGGCCTGCTTCAAGCGCTACTGGGGCTGGACGCAGACCGAGGGCTACAAGGCGCAGATGCGCCAGATCGTGCAGGACAGCGACTTCCTGCGGGACAACTACCTGTCCACGGATGCGCGCATCCCGGTCACGCTGCTGCGCACCAACGTCTGCAGCCCGCTGGCCACCAATGCGCTGGCCGGCAACATCTGGGACAACTTCTCCTCGCAGTCCTACAAGCAGCTGCCACCGGTCGGCAGCGTCACGCTCAGCGATCCCTTTACCGGTGCGCCCATGCCCTACCAGATGCCGGCCGGCGGGCGCGGCTATACCCGGGTGCCATCGCTGATCAGCCTGTGGTCCACCGCGCCCTTCCTGCTGAACAATAGCGTCGGTCCCTTCGACTCGAATCCCTCGGTGGCTAGCCGCATGAAGGTATTTGATGCATCCATCGAGCAGATGCTGTGGCCCGAAAAACGCGAACGCGACAGCGTGCTGGGCAACAAGGTGCCGGGCACCATGGACCGCACCACCCAGCGCAGCGAGGTGATCATCCCCGGCGGCTTCCTGCCCGAGGCCATGCAGCCGCTGCAAGGCACGCTGCACCGCTGGCTGCCGTGGCTGGTGGGCGCGGGCGAGGACATCACGCTGGGCCCCATTCCGCAGGGCGTGCCGGTCAACCTGATCGCCAACCTCAAGCTGCGCAGCGAAAGCGATGACCTTGGCGACAAGGCCACACATTTGCGCGACGTCGGCGAACTGCTGCTCAAGCTCAAGCTGGACCTGGCCACCGCGCCCAAGGGCGCCAGCGATCAGGCGCTGCGCGACAAGTTCGCCAACCTGAAGGCGCCCATGCTGCGGCTGAGCAAGTGCCCTGATTTCGTGGTCAATCGCGGCCACTACTTCGGCACGGCCGAGTTCAACCAGCAGGAGGCCTTGAGCGCCGACGAGAAGGCCTTTGGCACCGAGCCGGTTTTGAGCGACGCCGACAAGCGGTCGCTGATCGCCTTCCTGAAGACCTTCTGACCCGCCCCATGAGCGCCGCGCCGGGCCGTCCCCAAGCAAGCTCGCACCGCAGTGCGCAGCACGAAGGTACTCCAGTGGGCGATGCCGAAAAATATGCCTGGGACTACATCATCGTGGGCGCTGGCGCGGGGGGCGGTACGCTGGCGGCGCGGCTGGTCGAGTCCGGCATGCGGGTATTTCTGCTGGAGGCCGGCGGCGACCCGCGCACCGCGACCAACCCGCGCCTGCCCGACGATTACGACGTGCCGGGCTTTCACGCCTTTGCCTGCGAGAACGACGCCATGAGCTGGAACTTCCAGGTCCGCCACTATGCCGACGAGGCCCGCCAGGCGCGCGACCCCAAGTACAGCGCGGCGCGCCAGGGTGTGCTGTACCCGCGCGCGGCCGGCCTGGGGGGCTGTACCGCCCACAATGCCATGATCTTCATGCGGCCGCACGACAGCGACTGGAACCACATTGCCGCGCTGACCGGCGATGCGTCCTGGCGCGCGCCGCACATGCAGCGTCATGCCCGGCGGCTTGAGGCCTGCCATCACCGTCCGCTGTGGCGCGCCCTGAGCCGCTGGGGGCTTGATCCCACCGGTCATGGCTGGGATGGCTGGCTGCACACCGAGCGCCCCCTGCAACTGGAGGCGCTGGGCGATGCGCAGATGATGGGGCTGGTGGCGCAGACGGCGCGAACCTTTGCCGGCAGTCTGTCCCACCCCTTGCTGAGTGCCCTGCACTGGCTGCGCGGCAAGGGCGATCCCAACGCCCGGCCCTGGGGCGGCGGCAGCTTTGAAGGCCTGTGCTATACGCCGCTGTCCACCGCTGATGCGCAGCGCGTGGGCGCGCGCGAACAGCTGCTGCAAGCCGCAGCCAAACACCCCGGTCGGCTGCACATTGAGCTCCATGCCCTGGCCACGCGGGTGCTGTTCGATGAACAGGGCGCGGCCCGTGGCGTGGAATACCTCAAGGGCGAACGGCTGTACCGGGCCCATGCAGCGGTCAGCGCGGCGCCGGGAGAGCGCCGCCAGGTGCAGGCCGGTCGCGAGGTGATCCTGTGCGGCGGAGCTTTCAACACGCCGCAATTGCTGCTGCTCTCGGGCATTGGCCCGTCCCGGGATCTGCAAGCCCTCGGTATCAACCCGCGCGTCGATCTTCCCGGCGTGGGACGCAACCTGCAGGACCGCTACGAGGTCGCCATAACGCACCGCATGCGCCAGCCCTGGCAGATGCTCGCCGGCGCACGCTTCGCCCAGGGCGATCCGCCGTGGCAGCGCTGGCGCAACCACAGATCCGGCATGTACGCCTCCAGCGGCGCGGCCCTTGGGCTCATCCGCCGCTCATCGCCGACGCAGCCCGAGCCCGACATCTTCTGCATGGCGCTGCCCGCGCGCTTCGAGGGCTACGCGCCGGGGTTTTCGGAGCTGATCCGCCAGCACACCGACCAGCTGACCTGGGCCGTGCTCAAGGCGCACACCGGCAACCGCGCGGGCACGGTCACGCTGCGCTCGGCCGACCCGCTGGACATGCCGCTGGTCAACTTCAGGTATTTCGACGAAGGCGACGACGCGGCAGGCGCCGATTTGCAATCTGTGCTGCAGGCCATCCGTTTCGTGCGCCGCCTGACCGCGCCCTTGCTGGCGCGCGGCCTGATTGCCGAGGAATGTGCGCCCGGGCCCGCCGTGCAGACCGACCTGGAGCTTGCCGATTACGTGCGCAGCACCGCCTGGGGCCACCACGCCTCCTGCTCCTGCGCCATCGGCAGCGCGGCGCAGGGCGGTGTGCTCGACAGCCGCTTTGCGGTGCACGGCGCGCGCCGGCTGCGCGTGGTGGATGCGTCGGTGTTCCCGCGCATCCCCGGTTTCTTTATTGCCGCCGCCGTGTACATGGTGGGGGAGAAGGCGGCCGAGGTGATCCTGAAGGATGCCGCCAACACGGGGGCATGAAGCGGTTTTTTTGACAGCGGGCAACCGCCAAAGGAGTTGATGATGGCTTACGACGTAGCGCAACTGCTGGACATGACGCAGACCCAGCTCGATGAGCTGTTCCGCGCCAGCCCGCCAGGCGACATTCCCGATGGCATGGCCCAGGGCACGGCCATCATCGCGCCGGGCACCCGGTACACCGAGAGCATCGCCCACATCATCAACATCTTTGGCTGGCAGGGCAAGGTGTTCGATGCGCAGAAGGGCGTTCTCAAGAACAAGGTTTCGCCCTTCGGCATAGAGGCCATTGTTGCGCGGGTCTACAAGGACAAAAGCTGGCTGGACGGCGAGGAATGCATCGTGCTGGACTACTCCGAGACCTCGGTGCTGGCCCACTACATCCGCGATGAGATCCGCCTGATCGGTCCGGGCTTCTACCTGGGCAAGGTGTACTGGGGCAAGGACAGGCTGATCGACTTCTGCCTGCGGTTCTGATCCGTGACGCCGCAGTCGCATTTCATGGTGATTGCCCCGCTGGCCGCAGGCCGCGAAGCCGGTTTGCGTGCGCTGCTGGAGACCATGAACCTCAACCCCGGCATGGCCGACCCCGCCGGCGCGGTGCTGCCGTTTGGCGCATTTGCGCGCCTGCACTTTGCCCGCCTGGTGTTGCTGGACGATGCGCTGCAGGCCGACCTGCAGGTCTATGGCCTGCCACGGCCGCGCCTGCCCACCTGCCTGGCTTTCATGGGCGATTGCGATGGTTCGGCGCCTACCCTGCTGGCCGAGCTGGTGCAGCAGGCGGGCGACGGGCTGCGCCGCATCTTTGCCCATTGCGACGGTTTTCAGGCCAGCGGCGACCTGCTGGCCTGGCTGCTGGCGCACGACAGGCCGCTGGCGGCCAGCTATGTGAACTGGGTGGGCCGCAGCGTGCAGCAGATCCGGCAAGAGAGCGCCCTGCAGCGCGCGCTGTCGGCCCGGGTGCCGCGTGAGTCGCTGGCCAGCGGCGCGGAGGCCGGGCGCATCCACCAGGCGCTGCGCGCCTTCGTTGAGGCCGAAACAAAAGCCGGCCGTCTCGCGCTGACACCGGCCGAGCCCACGCCGCCGGGCTGGCAAGTCGCGAAACTGGTGAATTTGCTGATCGTTCCGCTGACCGGCCTGCTGTTGCTGCCGCTGCTGATCGTGCTGCTGCCACTGCTGATCTACCAGCTGCGCAGCCGCGAAAAACGCGACTCCGAGATCTGCCCGCGTCCGCAGCTTGACGCGCTGCAAGCCCTGGAGGAACTGGAGGATTACGACGTGAGCAACCAGTACACCGCGCTGGGCGCGGTGAAGCCGGGGCTGTTCCGGCGCTGGCTGGTAAGCGTGTTGCTGGTGCTGATCGACTATGCCTGCCGGCATGTCTTCACGCACGGCTATCTGGCACGGGTGCAGACCATCCACTTCGCCCGCTGGGCCTTCCTGGACGACAAGACCCGCGTGGTCTTCACCAGCAATTACGACGGCAGCCACCAGGGCTATATGGACGACTTCATCAACAAGGTGGCCTGGGGCCTGAACCTGGTGTTCAGCAACGGCGTGGGCTGGCCGCGCACGCGCTGGCTGATCCTGGGCGGGGCGCGCATCGAACAGCGCTTCAAGTACTACCAGCGCCGCCACCAGCTTCCCACCCAGGTCTGGTACAAGGCCTATCCCGGCCTGAGCCTGGCCGATCTCAGGCGCAACCAGCGCATACGCGAGGGACTGGAGCGTGCGCGTATGGATGATGCTCAGGCGCTGGACTGGCTGAGGCTGCTATGAGCACGACCCGACTCGCACCCGCTGCGGCAGTGGAACTGGACGACATCCAGGGACTGGTCCGCTTTGGCTACAAATACCATACGCAGTCCTGTTTTTTGCTGCTGCGCGTCAAGGACCCCGACGCCGCGCGCGCCTGGCTGGGCAGCGCACCCGTGAGCAGCGCTAGCGCGGCCTCGTCACCGCCGCCCACCGTGCTGCAGCTGGCCCTGAGCAGCGAGGGCTTGCGCGCGCTGGGCGTGGCCAGCGACATCGTCGAGGCCTTCTCGGCGGAGTTTGTGGCCGGCATGGGCGGCGAGCCCAGCCGCTCGCGCCGGCTTGGCGACATGGGCGCCAACGCGCCCGGCCAATGGCAATGGGGCACGGGCGCGCGCCTGCCGCATGTGCTGGTGCTGTTGTACGCCTTGCCGGGCCACCTCGACGAATGGCAGCGCGCGATTGAAGCGCAATGCGCGACGGGCTTCGACACCCTGGCCCGCCTGCCTTGCAGCGACATGCGCGGCTTCGAGCCCTTTGGCTTCGTCGACGGCATTTCACAGCCCCAGCCTGACTGGAGCCGCAAGCGCGCTGTGCTTGATGCCGAAAGGCCGGACCATGACAACCTGAGCTGCCTGGGAGAGTTTCTGCTTGGCTACCCCAACGAATACGGCGGCTACACCGACCGGCCCCTGCTGGACCCGCGACGTGATGCGGGGGCGCTGCTGCCGCGTGCCGAGGACGCGTCCGAACGGGCCGACCTGGGCCGCAACGGCAGCTATCTCGTGATGCGCCAATTGCAGCAGGACGTGCAGGGTTTCTGGCAGTGTCTGGACCGGCAGGCGGGCGGCGACCCGGCGCTGCGCGAAAGCCTGGCAGCCGCCCTGGTCGGCCGCACGCTGCAGGGTGTGCCGCTGGAGCCGCTGGAGCAGGCTGTGCCCCAACCGCCCGCAGCCGGCGCCGCGCCAGACCTGAATGCCTTCAGCTACCAGACCGACCCGCGCGGCGCCCGCTGCCCGCTGGGTGCCCATGTGCGGCGCGCCAATCCGCGCAGCGCCGACCTGCCGCCGGGCGAGCCCGGCCTGGTCCCATGGCTAAAGCGCACGCTGGGTTTCGATGAGCAGGCGCGGGACCAGGACCTGGTGGCATCCACCCGCTTTCATCGCCTGCTGCGCCGTGGGCGCGCCTACGGTGATGCCGTGCCGCTGACGCAGGCGCTGGCGGCTTCTGCTGGTGGCGCCGACACCGGGCTGCACTTCATCTGCCTGGGCGCCAGCATCGCGCGCCAGTTCGAGTTCGTGCAAGCCGCCTGGCTGAATTCGACCCATTTCAACGGCTTGCAGAACGAGAGCGACCCGCTGTTGGGCACGCGGCTGCCCATGCCGGACGGGCTGCCCACCGACGGTTTTTCAATCCCGCAGGCGCAGGGCGCGGACCAGAAGCTTACGGGGCTGCCGCAGTTCGTCACGGTGCGCGGTGGCGCCTATTTTTTCCTGCCCGGCATTCGTGCCTTGCGCTATCTGGCCAGCGCCGCCCAAGGAGGCTCACCATGAACTCCAATACCAGCCGTCCGGTGCCGCCCGCCAACACCGGCTCGGCGCTATTGAACTGGCTGTCAGACACCTTGCTCGCCCTCATCCAGCTGGAGCGTCGTTTCGATCCTTTCCTGCGCCCGGCCTTCGACGCGCTGCTGCGCGACCCGCTCACGCGCCTGACCACGGCCCTGATCAACGCCCAGCGCCCCAACGAAGGGCTGAAGATCGCCGAGGAAAGGCTGCTGCCGGGTGAAGAGGAGTTCGTTGACTCCATCATTGCCAGCTTTCAGCAGCAAATGCGCGGCTTGTGGAAGCCCGGCGGCTTCGAGCGCGGCGGCAACACCAAGACGCAGGGCATGGTGCGCGCCGAGTTCATCGTTCACGACGGCCTGCCAGCGGCACTGCGCCACGGCATCTACGCCCAGCCGCGCAGCTACCCGGCCTGGATGCGCTTCTCCGGCCCCGGCCCCTATGTGACGCCCGACATCGACGACGTGGGTTTCATGAGCATCAGCGTCAAGCTGATGGGCGTGCCCGGCCCCAAGCTGATGGATGAAGAGAAGTTCACCCAGGACCTGTTTGGCGTGTCGCCGCCCACCTTCGTCACGCCCGACGTGCGCGCCAACGCCCAGCTGCAGCAGGAAAGCCTGAAGAACGCGTCGATCTTTTACTTCCTCAACCTGCATCGCCCGCACCTGCTGGACCTGGTCATGCAGGGGTTGTGGATCAAGACCCAGAGCAGCCCGTTCGAGGCGCCGTACTTCAGCTGCGTGCCCTACCTGCTGGGCGAGGGCCAGGCGATGCAGTATTCCTTCTGGCCCAAAACCGGCAGGCGCACGCCTATCCCCCGGCTGCCGCTGCGCCCGCCCGACGACTACCTGCGCGCGGCCATGGTCGCCGCGCTGCAGGCGGGCGACGTGGAGCTTGACGTGCGCCTGCAGTTGCAGACCGACGCCCATTTGATGCCGATTGAAAACGCCGCTGTGCTGTGGCCCGAACGCCTCTCGCCACGCCTGTCGGCCGCCACCCTGCGCATTCCGCGCCAGCGCTTCGACTCCCAGGCGCAAATGGACTTCGCCAGGCGGCTGTCATATAACCCCTGGCACAGCATTGCCGAGCACCGCCCGCTGGGCAACCAGAGTCGGGCCCGGCAGCGCATCTACCTGGAGCTTTCCAGGCTGCGGCACGAGATGAATGCGGTGCCGCACTTTGAGCCGCGCGGGGATGAGGTGTTTGAATGAGTACCAGGCCCCCTGTGTCAGACTAGATGTCGCCTCCAAATTTATCGCGGATGATCCGCGCCGGAGCGACCCAACATGCAAAGAAATCGGTATTCCACGGAATTCAAAGAACAGGCCCTGAGCAAAGCCAGGCAACGCGGCTCGCGCACATTGGAGTCGGTTGCCAACGAACTCAATGTCTCCTTGGGCAGCCTCAAAGGCTGGCTCAAAACTTCCAACCAGAAAGCTTCAGGTTCATCGGCCATGGCGAGTCTGCCCAGTGACACCGCTGCCCAGCACTGGAGCTCCGCGCAACGCCTGCAGGCGCTTCTTGAAAGCCACGCCCTGTCGGGGGTCGCACTGCATGCCTGGTGCCGCGAGAAAGGCCTGTTTGAACATCAATTGAAACAGTGGCGCGAGGCGTTTTGCAGCAGCACTGAACCTGATCCACGCGAGTCCAGGGCCGAGGTACGCGCCCTCAAAGTCAGGAACGAACAACTGCAGCGCGATCTGCATCGCAAGGACAGGGCGCTGGCAGAAACCGCCGCTTTGTTGGTGCTGCAAAAAAAGTTCCAGGCGCTGTTGGAGGACGCGGACAAATGATCGCCCTACAACAGCGCACAAGCCTGCTGACCCTGATCCGAGAGGCTTGCACAGCCGGTGCCCGCCTGGCCAATGCGTGCCTGCAAATCGGGCTGTCTGCTCGTACCGTACAGCGCTGGCTGCGCCCCCAGAGTCAGGACGGGGACCGTCGCAAAGCAGAGAAGCGGGCGTATTCGTGCCCACCCAACAAGCTTAGCGCCCAGGAGCGCAAAGCTGCACTGTTGATGCTCAATAGCGAGGAGTTCAAGGACCTGCCTCCGAGTCAAATCGTGCCCCGCTTGGCCGATCAGGGGTGTTACGTGGCCTCGGAGTCAACGCTGTACCGTTTGCTGCGCGAGGCCGGGCAGATGACGCATCGCCGCCTTGAGCGCGTACCACGCAAAATCAGCAAGCCACGCGCCTTGGTGGCCACGCAGAGCGATCAAATCTACTGCTGGGACATCACCTATTTGCCTCAGCAGGTGCGTGGCGCCTTCTTCTATCTGTACCTGTTTGTGGACGTGTTCAGTCGAAAAATCGTGGGCTGGCAGGTGTTCGACTGCGAGAGCGCTGAGCTTGCCAGCCAACTGCTGATCGACATCTGCCAGCGCCAGGGTATCGAGCCCGGGCAGATCACGGTGCACTCCGACAACGGCTCGCCCATGAAGGGGGAAACCATGCTGGCGACGATGCAGCGTTTAGGGGTGGCCCAGAGTCGCAGTCGTCCTGCGGTGAGTAACGACAACCCCTATTCGGAATCCCTGTTTCGGACCTTGAAATACCGCCCGCAGTTACCGCTCAAACCGTTTGCGAACCTGTTGTTGGCCCGTCGGTGGGTTACTGAGCTTGTGCACTGGTACAACGGCGGGCACCGCCACAGTGCGATAGGCTTTGTGACACCTGATGAGCGCCATTGCGGCTTGGATCAGGCACTGCTGAATGCGCGCTCCCAAGTCTACGAGAAAGCTCGTCTGGCGAACCCACGGCGCTGGTCAAAACAGCTTCGCAATTGGCAGTACGTTGAGGTCGTTCACCTCAATCCCGATAACCCGCAAAGTCAGGAGCCACAAACCATCCGAAAAGCAGCTTGATCAAATAACTTTTGCGACAACTAGCTTGACAACTACCGC
>JBKJKI010000059.1:0-27918 GCA_046597475.1 Polaromonas sp.
TGACCAGCGGAACAAAAAAGCAGGCCATCGCGATACCCTGAATCAAGGTCGGAATCAAAATGGTTCCCATGTCGGCCTGGGTGTTGAAGTTCGAGCGCATCCACAGCACCAGCGCAAACACGGCGAACGCCACGGTGGCAAAGTGGCGCGGGTCACTCTTGCCGATGTTCTTGCTGACCAGCGGCGACAGCAGCAAGGCCAACACCCCGACGGGCGCCAGGACCATGCCGGCCTGCGTGGCGGTGTAGCCCATGTATTGCTGCAGCCACAGCGGCAGCAGCACCACATTGCCAAAAAACAGGCCATAGCCGACCGACAAGGCCAGCGCTCCGGCCCAGAAGTTGCGACGTTTGAACAACGTAAGGTCCACCACGGGATGCACTTCGGTCAGCTCCCAGATCACAAAGGCGATCAGCCCGACCAGCGCGACGATGGCCAGCCCCACCACTTCGCCGGAATGAAACCAGTCCAGTTCCTTGCCCTTGTCGAGCATGATCTGCAGCGCGCCGACCCAGATCACCAGCAGCGCCAGGCCCACCGAGTCAATCGGCAGCTTGTGGGTCTGGCTTTCGCGCTTGTGGAAAATTTTCCAGGTGACGAAGGCCGCGCCAAAACCGACCGGAATGTTGATATAGAAAATCCAGGGCCAGGACATGTTGTCGGTGATCCAGCCGCCCAGCAGCGGCCCCATGACGGGCGCCACCAGTGTGGTCATGGACCACAGCGCCATGGCCGTTCCCGCCATCGCCCTCGGGTAGCTCGACAGCAGCAAGGCCTGCGACAGCGGAATCATGGGCCCGGCCACCAGCCCCTGCAGCACCCTGAAAAAGATCAGCGTGGTCATGTTGGGCGCCAGGCCGCAGAGCCAGGACGTCAGCACGAACAGCATGATGCTGGCGGTGAAAAGGCGAACCTGGCCAAAGCGCTGCGACAGCCAGCCGGTCAGTGGAACGGCGATCGCGTTGGCCACGCCAAAGCTGGTGATGACCCACACCCCCTGGTTGGGGCTGACCCCCAGGTCGCCCGCGATGGCGGGCAGCGACACATTGGCAATCGACGAGTCAAGCACGTTCATGAAGGTGGCGGCCGACAGCGCCAGCGTGCCCCACATGCGGGCCGAGCCGCTCAGCGGCGGCGGTGGCAGGTAGGCAGTTGCAGATACAGAAGCCATGAGATGCCTGAATGAGGTGATCGGAGAATAAGGAAGAGTGGGCGCCAGGGCGCAGGCTCGCCAGCTTGAGCCCTGCTTTTCAGGAGGCCTGGGCGCTGTTCAGGCGCCTGTCAGAGCGCCTCCCCTGGCTGCAGATGGCTGGCCAGCGCCGGGGAAGATGCCCTGGCCACCGGCCGTGGTGCGACAGCGCCCGCCCCTGCTCCAGCCGGGACTGGCTTCCCCATATTGGCGGCGATGACACGGCGCACCTCCTGGTTTGCATCGCCCTCCTGCCCGACAAAGGCATGGCTGCTGGCCACGATTGCCGCGCGCGGCGCATCGGCCAGCGCCTTGCCGTCCTTGTTGCTCACGTCGACCTCGACATCCATGGACAAGCCGACCCGCAGCGGGTGCCCGGCAAGCTGCCTGGGGTCCAGCGCGATGCGCACCGGAACGCGCTGCACCACCTTGATCCAGTTGCCGGTGGCGTTTTGCGCCGGCAGCAGGGAGAAAGCCGCGCCCGTGCCCGCGCCCAGGCCGGCCACCGTGCCCTGGTATTCCACTTTTTTGCCATAGACGTCGGCGACCAGCCTGGCGGGCTGGCCGATGCGGATGCCGCGCAGTTGCACTTCCTTGAAATTGGCGTCAACCCAGAGCTCGTTGAGCGCAATCAGCGACATCATGGGCGTGCCGGCCGCCACACGCTGGCCAAGCTGCACCGTGCGCCTGGCGACGTAGCCGTCAACCGGCGCCACCAGCGCGGCGCGCTGCGTTGCCAGAAAGGCCTCGCGCACTTTGGCCGCAGCCACCAGCACGCTGGGGTGCTGCTCGATGCTGGTGCCTTCGGTCAACGCCTGATTGCTGACTAGCTGTTCGCGCGCCGCCACCACGCCGGCCTGCGCCGCGGCCAGCGCGCTTTTGGCATTGGCCAGCTGGGTCTGCGCGTGATTGAGTTCTTCCCTGGACACCGCGCCATTGCCGGTCAGCGACTGGCGGCGGCTCAGGTCGTCGCTGGCGCGGGCAATGTCGCTTTGCGCCTTGACCACGTCGGCTTCGCGCAGTGAAATCTGGGCTTTCAGCGTGCCGTTGTTGGCGTAGAGCGTGCGCACCTGCCGCACCGCCTGGGCCAGTGCCGCCTCGGCCTGATCAAGCGCCACCTTGCCGTCGGCCGGGTCGAGCTGCACCAGCGGCTGGCCGGCCTTCACGTAGTCGGTGTCGTCGGCCATGATGGCCTGCACGGTGCCGCCGATTTGCGGCGTGATCTGGATGACATTGCCCTGCACGTAGGCGTTGTCGGTGGTTTCGTAGTGGCTGGCGACCAGGTATTCGTAAGCGGCCCAGCCCAGGCCAGCCACCACGACCACGCTGGCCAGTGCGGTGAGCGCCTTTTTGCGCGTGCCGGCCTTGCCGGCCTGCGCTGGCGCGGGATCGGCCTGGCTGCCGGATACAGTGGAATCGGGAGTTTGGGGAGAGTTCATGATGCTTGCCAGAGATTTGTTGTAGAGGGGGCGGGGCTGCCTGGCCGCCCGCCAAGGGGCTGGCGCAGGTCCAAAACCGCGTTTTAATCCGGTTTATCAGTCAAATACGCCTGTTGTCCTTTAACCAGCGTCATTGTTTGCTATTGTTTTTATAGTGTCTGCGGCACCCGCTGCGCTGGAGGCCGCCGCCTGGTAGCCGCCGCCCAGCGCGCGCATCAGCGCCACCTGCGTGTCGAGCGCGCGGCCCGCCAGGTCAACGGCCAGCCGGCGTTGCGCCAGCACGCTGGTTTCGGCCGTCAGCACATTCAGGTAATTGCCCAGGCCCGCCTTGTAGCGCTGCACGGCGATCTGGTAGGCGTCCTCCGCCGCGCGCTGGGCAGCGCCCTGCTCGGCCTGCTGGCGAACGATGGCCTGCGAGGACGCGAGCTGGTCGGCGACATCGCGCACGGCCTCGATCACCGCCACGTTGTAGCTTTCAACTGCGGCGTCGAGGTCGGCGGTCTTGCCGCGCAGGTTGGCGCGCAGCCTGCCGGCGTCAAAAATGGGCAGGCGCAAGGCCGGGCCGACGCCCCACTGCTGGCTGCCTGAATTCAGCAACTGGCCCAGGCCTATGCTGGAAAAACCGGCAAAGGCGACCAGGTTGATGTTGGGGTAAAACTGCGTTTTGGCGTTCACCACGTCTTTGGACGAAGCCTCGACCCGCCAGCGCGCCGCCGCGATGTCGGCGCGACGGCCGAGCAGATCGGCCGGGATGGCCGCCGCAAGCGCTACGTTTTTAATAGCTGACTGTGCCGATGGAACAAGGACCTGGTCGCTGTTTGCCTGCCCAGTCAACGCTTTGAGGGCATTGCCGGTCAGAGCCATCTGCTCCAGCACGGTTTCCAGCTGCAGGCGCGCCTCGGGCAGGCCGCCTTCGCTCTGGCGCAGCTCCAGCCGCGTATCGAGCCCCGCATCGACGCGGTCGCGCACCAGCTTGAGGGTTTCCTCGCGCTGCGCCAGCGTGCGGCGCGCCACGCCAGCCTGCTCGTTCAGCCGCACCAGTTGAAAGTAAGTGCGCGCCACCTGGCTGGCCAGCAGCACGCGGGCGGCCTGCGCATCGGCCTCGGCGGCATGGGCGCTGCCCAGCGCGGCATCGAGGGCGGCGCGGTTCTTGCCAAAGAAGTCCAGCTCCCAGCTCGCATTGAGCTGGGCCGTGCCGCTTTCGCTGATGGAGCCGGCGAGCGGCGGCGGCACCGCGCCATTGGCGGTGTAGCGCTGGCGCGTCATGTCAAGCTGTCCGTTGACCTGCGGCAGGGTCGCAGCCGTGGCCGCTTCCGTGACGGCGCGTGCGCGTGTCAGCCGCGCCTGCGCGAGTTTCAGGCTGGGGCTGCCCTGCAGCGACTGGGCCACCAGGCGGTTGAGCGTCTCGTCGCCAAACTCGCGCCACCACTCGGTCTGCAGAGGCGCTTGCGCCGCGGCATCGGCCGGCGCAGGCGACAGGCCCAGCGATTGCGCGTCGCGCAGGCTGGACTGCGGCGCAATGCCCGACATGTCGGCGCAGCCGATCAGCCCCGTGGCGATCAGGCCTGCCGCCACCACGCCGGCGGCCGACACCAGCGCCATGCGAACCGAGGCTCGCCACACCGGCATCGAGGTCTGGCCGGGCACCAGCGCGACTTCGGTCGAAGTGCGGCCCACACAGCCGCGTGAATGTGCTTTATTTTTCATTTTTTTCTGTCGGAATCTGTTGGGTTTGAGCCGTGTCCAGCATGCGGCGCAAATAGCTTTTGAGGTTTTTCCACTCATCCACCGAAAAGCCGGCAAGCAGCGTGTTTTGCGCCTTGCACAGAATCCCCGGAATCCCCTGGGCGGCGAGGCGGCCGGCGTCGGTCAGCTCCAGATTGACGACGCGCCGGTCATCGCTGGAACGGATGCGGCGGCACAGCTGCTTGGCTTCGAGGCGGTCGAGCAAACGCGTCATGGAGCCGGCGTCAAGCTCGCACTCGCGGGCCAACTCGGCCGCCGTTGAAGCGCGGCCCATGTAAAGCTTGAGCAGCGGCACCCACTGCGCGTTGGTCAGGCCGGCGGGCTCAAGCTCGCGCTCGATCCCCTGCGCCAGCAGCGCGATGATGCGGCGCATCAGGTAACCCACGCTGTCGTCCGGCTTGTAGTCTTCGGCCTGGTAAAAATCAGCCAGCGGGCACGACAGGGCGTCGATCAAAGGATTGGATTCGTGTTTTGCAGCCATGGGTGAATATTAATTGCCTAAGCAATGATTGTCAAGCCTGTCTTTGCAATGACAAGCTTTAACGGTAAGATGGCGACATGGCTACTACCACCACTTCCACCGCTCCTGCCGCCCAGATCGCCGCTCAAACCACCGCAGCTTCCCGTTTCAGCCAACCCAAGGGTTCGCCCCGCTCGCTTTCGGGCCTGGCGCCTTTTCTGCGCCCTTACCGGGGGCGGATTGCCATGGCGGTGTTTTTTCTGGTGATGGCGGCGGTCGCCACGCTGGTCTTTCCGCTCGCCTTGCGCGGCCTGATTGACGGCGGCATGGGAGCCGCCGACAAGGGCCAACGCCTGATGGGCTTGCGCAACCACTTTTTCGAGCTGTTTGGCGTGGCTGCGGCGCTTGGTCTTTTTTCAGCGGGCCGCTTTTACATGGTCAGCTGGCTTGGCGAGCGGGTCACCGCCGATCTGCGCAACGCGGTCTATTCGCATGTGGTGCGGCAAAGCCCGGAGTTTTTTGAGACCACCCAAACCGGCGAAGTGCTGTCGCGGCTCACCGGCGATACGACGCTGGTGCAAACGGTGGTCGGCTCGTCTCTCAGCATGGGGCTGCGCAACGCCGTCATGGGCATTGGCGCGCTGGCCATGCTGGTGATAACCAACCCCTATCTGATGGTGCAGGTGCTGGGTGTGCTGGTGTTGATCGTCGCGCCTTCGGTGTGGTTCGGTCGGCGCGTGCGCAAGCTCTCGCGCGCCAGCCAGGACCGGGTCGCCGACTCCAGCGCGATTGCCGCCGAGGTGCTGAACGCCATTCCGGTGGTGCAAAGCTACACCGCCGAGTCGCGCGAGGCGGCGCGCTTTGACCGCTCCACCACCGAGGCCTTCGTGACCGCCGTGCGGCGCACCAAGGCGCGCTCGGTGCTGGTGGCTTTCATCATCATTGCCACCTCGGCAGCGCTGCTGTGGGGTCTGTACCAGGGCACGCAGGCGGTGATGCGTGGCGACATCAGCGCCGGCCACCTGGGCCAGACCGTGGTGTACGTGATCATCCTGGCCAGCGCGGCTGCCGTGCTGGGCGAGGTCTATGGCGACCTGCTGCGTGCCGCCGGGGCCACCGAACGGCTGATGGAGCTGCTGGAAACCCGCTCACCCATCGTTTCACCATCAAATCCGGTTCCAGTCCAGATTCCACGGTCAGGTAGCGCTATCAAATTTGAAGCAGTGACATTTCACTATCCGTCGCGCCCTACGCAGCCCGCCCTGCTTGATTTCAGCCTGAGCGTGGCCCCCGGCGAAACCGTGGCCATCGTCGGGCCGAGCGGCGCGGGCAAGAGCACCGTGTTCCAGCTCTTGCTGCGTTTTTACGACCCCATCACGGGTCGCATTGAACTGGACGGCGTCGGCACGTCCGACATGTCCCTGCAGGATCTGCGCGGCCGCATCGGGCTGGTGCCGCAAGATGCCGTCATTTTCTCGACCAGCGCGCTGGAAAACATCCGCTACGGAAAACCCGGCGCCAGCGACGAGGAAGTGAAGGCGGCGGCCAGGGCGGCGTTTGCGCATGAGTTCATCAACGCCCTGCCCGAAGGCTATGACACCTTCCTGGGCGAACGCGGCGTGCGGCTCTCGGGCGGCCAGCGCCAGCGCATCGCCATCGCGCGGGCCATGCTGAAGAACTCACCGCTGCTGCTGCTCGATGAAGCCACCAGCGCGCTCGACGCCGAGAGCGAGCGCATGGTGCAGGCCGCGCTGGAGTCGGCCATGAAGGGCCGCACGACGCTGGTCATCGCGCACCGGCTGGCCACGGTGCAGCAGGCCAACCGCATCCTGGTGCTGGACCACGGCCGGCTGGTCGAGCAGGGCACGCACGCCGAACTGGTGAGCCGGGGCGGCATTTACGCACGGCTGGCGGCCTTGCAGTTCAACATCTGAGCGGCGCTGGCGCGTGGCGCGCCAAATTTAAAATTATGTTTTATTTGCATAGATAGCCAAAAACAATGTCTTGGACAGATGGACCCGGCGCCTCTAAGCTGCGCTACCTATTTGTTTTTTACCAGGAGTGCATTCAATGTCCCAAGCGTCCGTCGGCCTCGGCGAAAGCCCCATCGCGCCGGCCTCATCCCTTCCGTCCTACCTGCAGGCCGACAACCTCGGCCCCTGGGGCAACTACCTGCAGCAGGTAGACCGGGTCATTCCCCATCTAGGCAGTCTGGCGCGTTGGGCTGAAACGCTCAAGCGGCCCAAGCGCATCCTGATCGTGGACGTGCCGATTCACATGGACGACGGCACGGTGGCGCATTTTGAAGGCTACCGCGTGCAGCACAATGTCTCGCGCGGGCCGGGCAAGGGCGGCGTTCGTTTTCACCAGGACGTGACCCTTTCCGAGGTCATGGCCCTGTCGGCCTGGATGTCGGTGAAGAATGCGGCGGTCAACGTGCCCTACGGCGGCGCCAAGGGCGGCATCCGCGTGGACCCGAGAAAGCTCTCGCGCGGCGAACTCGAGCGCATGACGCGCCGCTACACCAGCGAGATCGGCATCATCATCGGCCCCAACAAGGATATTCCGGCGCCCGACGTGAATACCAACGAGCAGATCATGGCGTGGATGATGGACACCTATTCCATGAACACCGGTTCCACTTCGACCGGCGTGGTGACCGGCAAGCCGGTGGATCTGGGCGGCTTGCTGGGCCGGCGTGAAGCCACCGGGCGCGGCGTGTTTACCGTCGGCTCGGAAGCGGCCAGGCACATTGGCCTGGAAATCAGGGGCGCGCGTCTGGCCGTGCAGGGATTTGGCAATGTTGGCGGCATCGCCGCGCGGCTGTTTGGCGAGGCCGGCGCGCGCACGGTGGCGGTGCAGGACCACACCGGCAGCATCTACCAGGAGGCCGGGGTGGACGTGCCCGCGCTGCTCGCGCATGTGGCCGAAACCGGTGGTGTGGCGGACTTCCCTGGCGCCGAAAAAATGGCCGACGAGGCGTTCTGGGGAGTGGACTGCGACATCCTGATTCCGGCCGCGCTGGAGCAGCAGATCACGGCTGACAATGCCGGCCGCATCAAGGCGCGGATGGTCATCGAGGGCGCCAACGGCCCGACCACGCCGCAGGCCGACGACATCCTGGCCGAGCGCAACGTGCTGGTGGTGCCCGACGTGATTGCCAACGCCGGCGGCGTGACCGTCAGCTACTTCGAGTGGGTGCAGGATTTCTCGAGCTTCTTCTGGGACGAGGATGAGATCAACGCACGCCTGGTGAAGATCATGAAGACCGCCTTTGCCGGCGTCTGGCAAGTGGCGCAGGAAAAGAAGGTCAGCCTGCGCACCGCGACGTTTATCGTCGCCTGCAAGCGCATTCTGCATACCCGCGAGCTGCGCGGCCTCTACCCCTGAACGAGTGCCCGGCCGCAAGCCGGGAAGGTCAACAGCAGGAGCGCCGGGGGCGCCCTGCCCTGCCCTTTTACTGCAGGGTTTCCTTGAGGGCCGCAAGCATGGGCAGCGGCATGACCTCGATGCCTTCCTCCAGCAGTTCCACGGCCTCCCGCGCACTGGCCTGACCGCGAATGCTGCGCGCTTCGACTTCGCCATAGTGCATGCGGCGCGCCTCTTCGGCAAATCCGTGACCGACATCTTCGGTATTCGCCACCACATGGCGCAAGGCTTTGAGGAAGGCAGCCTGCGCGGCAGGATAAAGACCGTCGGCCGCGAACTCCGGGCTTCTGGCGATGGCATTGTCCAGCGGTCCGGCAGCCGGGGGCGGCGCTGTCTGCCCAGGGGCTGGCGCTGCGGCAACCGGCGCCTGGTGTCCGCCAAAATTGAGCCGTGGCGCGCTGGGCAGCTTCTGGATGTCCTTGTCGGCGCACAGCGGGCACTCGATCAGGCCACGCGTCAACTGGCTCTGGAAATCATGCTCCGAACCAAACCAGCCCTCAAACGCATGCTGACGCGAACACCGAAGATTCAGGACTTTCATGGCCGGATTATGGCGCTGACTTCAGCACGCTGCCGGCGTTGCGGTTTGCCAATCGAGTGCCCACGTCCCGGCCAGCACATTCTGCAGCCACAGCATGCCAGTCAACGTCTTGGCATCCGTCACCTGGCCGCTGGCGCACCAGCCGGCCAATTCGGCGGGTGTGGCCGTGAACACGTCGAGAAATTCGCCGGCGTCAAGCTTGCGCTCGCCAAGGCTCAAGCCGCGCGCGAACCAGATATCAATGAATTCGGTCGAATAGGAAATGACCGGATGCAACACCCCAGCCCGGGCCCATTCACGGGCGGTGTAGCCGGTTTCTTCCTGCAGCTCGCGCCGGGCGCAAGCCAGCGAGGCTTCGCCAGCGTCTAGCTTGCCTGCGGGGAACTCGATCATGACGGCCTGGACCGGATAGCGGTACTGGCGCTCCAGCACCACGCTGCCATCATCGAGCAGCGCCACGATCATCACCGCGCCAGGGTGAATCACATACTCGCGCGTCGCGTGACGGTTGTCGGGAAGCCTGACGGTATCGCGGCGCACCTGAAGAAAGTGCCCCTGCAAAATATTTTCGGAAGTCGTCAGGGTTTCAATCAGATGCGCGTCGCCGGCGCCCGCATCGTGCCCTGGCGTCATGACCGGCGCTTGAACAGGTAGCGGTAGGTAAACCCGGGAAACGCAAAGGTCAGGAAGAGCGTGCCGGTGATGGCATAGAACTCCCAGCCTTGTGGCGCGATTTGCCCGCTGCGCTGCTCCAGGTAAAGCCCCAGCCCGCCTACCGCCAGATACCAGACCAGCATCTCGGCCAACCGCACCGCGAGCTTCTTGGGCGCATTGAGCGCGTACACCGCAAAGAGGCGGTTGCTGACAAACGGCAGATTGGCGGCCAGCAAGGCCAGCATCACGACCAGCCAGACGGAGGCGGTTTGACTCATGGAAAAACTCAAACCCCCAGGGAGTTGACGATGCTGCTAATCGATTGCGCGCACAGCGTCACCAGACCGCCAGGCGCAATGCCCAGAATCAGGATCAGCGCACCATTGATCGCCAGCACAATCCGCGCGTCAGCCGGTGCCGATATCGGCTGGGCATTGTGGCTCAGTGGCGCGTCAAAATACATGACCTTGACCACGCGCAGGTAGTAGAACGCGCCAATCAGCGACATCATCACGGCGAACACCGCGAGCACGAGATAGCTGGTCTGCCCGGAGGAAATCAGCGCCTGCAACACGCCCAGCTTGGCGTAAAAGCCCATGAGTGGCGGCAAGCCGGCCAGAGAGAACATGGCGATGGCCATCACGCCCGCGTACAGCGGGCTTCGCTGGTTCAGCCCGGCCAGGTCAATGATTTCCTCGGACTCATGGCCGGCCCGCGCCAGCAACAGGATGATGCCGAATGCGGCCAGCGTGGTCAGCACATAGGTCAGCGCATAAAACATGGCCGCGCCATACGCTGACTCTGCATTGATCTGGCTGCCGTTGACCACACCGGCGAGCAGGCCGAGCAGCAAAAAGCCCATCTGGGAAATCGTTGAAAACGCCAGCATGCGTTTGAGGTTGGCCTGGGCGATGGCGGCGAGATTACCGATCAGCAGCGAACCGATGGCGAGCAGCGCGAGCATCTGCTGCCAGTCGATGGCCAGCGGCAGCATGCCCTCCACCAGCAAACGGATGCAGATGGCAAAAGCGGCAAACTGGGGCGCACCGCCAATGATCAGGGTCACGGCCGTAGGGGCACCCTGGTAGACGTCGGGCAGCCACATGTGAAAAGGCACGGCCCCCAGCTTGAAGGCAAGACCGGCCACGATGAACACCAGGCCAAACACCAGCACCTGGTGCTTGACCTGCCGGCTGGCGATGGCATTGAAAACTTCATTGATGTCAAGCGAACCTGTGGCGCCGTAAAGCATCGATAGACCATAGAGCAGGAAGCCGGATGCCAGGGCACCCAGGACGAAATACTTCATGGCAGCTTCTGTCGCCGTCGCGTTCTCGCGCCGCAAGGCCACCAGTGCATAGCTGCACAGTGTCATCAACTCCAGCCCCATGTAGAGCACCAGAAAATTGTGTGCCGAGATCATGACGAACATGCCCATCAGCGCAAACAGCGTCAGCGTGAAGAACTCGCCGCCGCGCAGCATCATGTCGCGATCGGCCAAATACGGCCGGCCGTAGACCACCGTGACCATCAGGGTAACGCTGGAAAAACATTTGAGCCAGCTCCCCATGGGGTCGACCACCACCATGTTGCCAAAGCCATAGAAGGTCTGACCGCCCAGCGCGTAAGACGCCTCCATGGCCGCGACCACCCCCAGGGTCACCAGGGTCAGCAGATAGGTCAGGGTACGGCCTGGCGCCTTCACGCCAAGGTCCACCAGCGCGATGACACAGGCCATCACCAAAAGAACGATTTCGGGGTAAACCGCGATCCAACTGAGTTTGTCAATCATCTGAATTCTTTGCCTAGTTCAGTTTCGAAAGCGCGACATGCTTGAGAAGATCAGCCACCGAGGTGTTCATGACGTCGGTAAATGGCTTGGGGTAGATGCCCATGTAGAGCACGGCAATGGCCAGCAGCGCCAGCATCAGGAACTCGCGGCTGTTGATGTCGAGCATCGCCTTGACCTTGTCATTGACAACGGGGCCGAGATAAACGCGCTTGTACATCCAGAGGGTGTAGGCCGCACCCGAAATCAGTGCCGTCGCTGCAGCACCGCCAATCCAGAAGTTGGATTTGACTGCGGCCAGAATGACCATCCATTCACCCACAAAACCGGCAGTGGCGGGCAAGCCGCAATTGGCCATGGCAAACAGCAGGGCAAAAGCCGCAAACTTCGGCATGGTGTTCACCACGCCGCCATAGCTGGAAATCTCACGCGAATGGACACGGTCGTAGAGCACGCCAATGCACAGGAACATGGCGGCGGAGACAAAGCCATGGGCAATCATCTGTACGATGCCGCCCGAGACACCGAGATCGCTGAACAGGAAAAATCCGAGCGTCACAAAGCCCATGTGCGCCACGGACGAATACGCCACGAGTTTTTTCATGTCACGCTGAACCAGTGCCACCAGGCCGACGTAGATGACGGCAATCAGCGACAGCGCGACCATGAACCAGGCCCACTCGTGCGACGCGTCAGGAGCTATCGGCATGGAAAAGCGCAAAAAGCCATAAGCGCCAAGCTTGAGCATGATGGCCGCCAGAACGGCTGAACCGCCAGTCGGCGCCTCCACGTGCACGTCGGGCAACCAGGTGTGCACGGGCCACATTGGCACCTTGACGGCAAAGGCCGCAAAGAATGCGAAGAACAAAAGCGTCTGCACCGTGCTGCCCAGCGGCAGCTTGTGCCAGGTGAGGATATCGAAGCTGCCACCTGATTTGTTGTAAAGGAAAATCAGCGCGACGAGCAGCAACAAGGAGCCGAGCAGCGTGTACAGAAAGAACTTGAACGCGGCGTAAATCTTGTTGGGTCCGCCCCATATGCCGATGATCAAATACATCGGGATCAGCGTCGCCTCGAAGAAGACATAAAACAGCATGCCGTCCAGCGCGGCGAACACGCCGATCATGAGCCCGCTCAAGATCATGAACGACGCCATGTACTGGTTGACGCGCGTGGTAATGGACTCCCAGCTGGCGATGATGACGACCACATTGATAAAGGCCGTCAGTATCACGAACCACAGCGAGATGCCGTCAACGCCAAGGTGGTAGTTCATGTTGAAGCGCTGCACCCAGCCGCTCTTCTCGACAAACTGCATGGCTGACGTGCCGAGCCGGAAACCGTCATACAGGGGCAGGGTCACCAGAAAACTGGCGATGCTGCCTATCAGCGCAATCCAGCGCACGGTGCGCGCCTGGTCGTCCCGACCCAGTGCCAATAAAAGGAGACCGACAACAATCGGCATCCAGATGGCGAGGCTCAACAATCCCATTTTTACTCTTCCTTCTTCTTCTAGATTGTTCTATCGACCGTCTTACCGGTTGAGCCAGACGAAATACGTCATCAACACAAAGACACCAATGATCATGCCAAAGGCGTAGTGATAGATGTAGCCGGACTGCAAGCGCCGCACCACGCCTGAAATCCAGCCGACCAGCTTCCACGATCCGTTCACCATCGCGCCATCAATCAGCGCCTGGTCGCCGACTTTCCAGAGGACGGTACCCAGGCCGCGCGCGCCGCGCGCCAGCACATTCTCATTGAACCAGTCGAGGTAATACTTGTTCTCAAGCAAGGCGTAGATCGGATGGGCCTTGCGCTTGATGGCCGCAGGCAGGGCCGGATTGATCATGTACATGTAATAGGCAAGAACCACTCCCGACAGCGCAAGCCAGAACGGCGCCGCAGTCAGGCCGTGCACAGCCATCTGAACCGGACCATGAAACATTTTGGCCAGCTCTTCCATGCCGGGGTGGCGCTCGAGATTGACGAAAATCGCACCCTTGAAGAAGTCGCCGAACAGCATTGGCTCGATGGTCATGAAGCCAATCACGACCGAGGGGATGGCCAGCAGCACCAGCGGCAGCCATACCACCCACGGCGACTCGTGCGGCGTCTGGTGCTCGTCATGGTGGTGATGGGGGTCAGGCTCTTCGCTGGCGTCGTGCTCATGCGCGTCGGGATTCTCGTCAAACCGTTCCTTGCCGTGAAAGACCAGGAAGTACAGACGAAATGAATAGAAGGCCGTTACAAAAACACCAGCCAGCACCGCGAAATACGCGAACCCGCTACCCCAGAGGTGGCTCTCTGCCACCACTTCGATGATGCTGTCCTTTGAGTAAAACCCGGCAAAAAGCGGCGTTCCGATCAGGGCCAGCGATCCCAGCAGGAAGGTAATCCAGGTGATTGGCATGTACTTGCGCACACCGCCCATCCAGCGAATGTCCTGGTTGTGATGCATTCCGATGATGACCGAGCCTGCGGCAAGAAACAGCAGAGCCTTGAAGAAGGCATGCGTCATCAGATGGAAGACGGCGACCGAATAGGCCGATGCGCCAAGCGCGACCGTCATGTAGCCAAGCTGGGACAGCGTCGAATACGCAATCACCCGCTTGATGTCATTCTGGATGATGCCAAGAAAGCCCATGAACAACGCAGTGATCGCACCTATCACCATGATGAAACTCAGTGCGGTGTCACTCAGTTCAAACAGCGGCGACATGCGGGCCACCATGAAGATACCGGCCGTTACCATGGTTGCAGCATGAATGAGCGCAGAGATGGGAGTCGGGCCTTCCATCGAATCAGGCAGCCAGACATGCAGCGGGAACTGGGCGGACTTGCCCATGGCGCCGATGAACAAGCAGATGCAGATCACCGTGATCAACATCCAGCCGGTGCCGGGGAACATCAGTCTGGACAGCTGCTCCGACTTGGTAAATACTTCGCCGTAGTTGAGCGTGCCTGCATAGGCGGCGATCAGCGCAATCCCCAGAATGAAGCCGAAATCACCCACCCGGTTCACGAGAAAGGCCTTCATATTGGCGAATATCGCACTTGGCTTGTTGAACCAGAAACCAATCAGCAGATACGAGACCAGCCCGACGGCTTCCCAGCCAAAGAACAGCTGCAGCATGTTGTTGCTCATCACGAGCATCAGCATGGAGAAGGTGAACAGCGAAATATAGGCAAAGAAGCGGTTGTAGCCGTCATCTTCTTCCATATAGCCAATCGTGTAGATGTGCACCATGAGCGAGACGAAGGTCACCACGCACATCATCATCGCCGTCAGTCCGTCGACCAGAAAGCCGATTTCCATTTTCAGCTCGCCCAGGGTCATCCAGGTGTAGAGCGTTTGGTTGAAACGGGCCCCGTCCACCACAACGCTTTGAAGCGTCATGACCGAGATGATGAAAGCCACCAGCACACCCAGAATGGTGAGGCTGTGCGACAGGCGGCGACCTATCCAGTTGCCACCAAAGGTGGTGCCCAGGATACCGGCCAGCAGCGCGCCAGCCAAAGGCGCCAGCGGCACAGCCAGCAGGGTCGATGCAGAAAGGGTTTGACTCATTATTTAACCGCCCGTAGGGCCGCCCCAAGGACGGTTAGCGCCCCCTCGGGGGGCAGCGAATACATGAAAATTGGAAACGCTGGTGCACACGGCCGCAGCGCCGGGCCGCCCCAAGCAAGGCCAGCCCCCTCGGGGGGCAGCGAAGTACACGAAGTGACAAGCGTGGGGGCTCATATTTAACCCTGCAGCGTGTTGAGATCGTCGACGTTGATGCTGGCCTTGTTACGGAAAAGCAGCACCAGGATGGCAAGCCCGATGGCGGACTCGGCGGCGGCGACAGTGAGAATGAAAAACACAAAAACCTGGCCAGCCATGTCGTTCAGATAGTAGGAAAACGCCACGAAATTCATGTTGACGGCCAGCAGCATGAGCTCAATGGCCATCAGCAAGACGATCAGGTTTTTTCGGTTCAGGAAAATGCCGATGATGGACAGGGCAAAAAGCATGGCCCCCAGCGAAAGAAAGTGTCCAAGGGTCAGCATCATGATTTGTTTTCCTCGATGGACGCTGCCGCTGCCATCGGTGCGGCAACCACGGACTTCATTTTCACCAGCCTGACACGGTCGGCAGCCTTGACCCTGACCTGCTCGGACGGGTTCGTTCGCTTGGAATCCTTGCGCTCGCGCAGGGTAAGTGCAATGGCTGCAATGATGGCCACCAGCAAGATCACGGCGGCAATTTCCAGCGGATAGACGTACTGCGAGTACAAGACCTTGCCAAGCTCTTTGGTGTTGGACAGTTGGGCACCTATTTGCCCTGCCGCCCCTGCAAGCTTGGGGGGTTCGCGAAAGCCCCCCATCAAAACATAGGACATTTCCAGTGCGATGATGGCCCCCACCGTGCCGGCAAGGGGAAAATGCTTCCAGAAACCTTTGCGCACACTGTCAAGATTGATGTCCAGCATCATCACCACAAAGAGAAACAGCACCATCACCGCGCCTACATAGACAAGTACCAGCGTGATCGCCAGAAACTCGGCCTTGAGCAAGATCCACACCGCAGCGGCCTGGAAAAATGCGAGCACAAGGAAAAGTGCCGCATGCACCGGGTTGCGGGCCGTAATCACCCGGAATGCTGCAAACAGCAGCACTGCGGCGAAGACATAAAAAAGTCCTGTTTTAGCGTCCATGTTGTCGTGGATTCTTTCTTGAGCGAACTACTTGGGCGAAAAGGTCAGCGGTACTTGGCGTCTACCGCTCTGTTGGCGGCAATCTCTGACTCATAGCGGTCGCCCACTGCCAGCAGCATCTCTTTGGTGAAATACAGATCTCCACGTTTTTCCCCGTGGTATTCGAAGATATGCGTCTCGACAATGGAATCAACCGGGCAGCTCTCTTCGCAAAAACCGCAAAAGATGCACTTGGTCAGATCGATGTCATAGCGTGAGGTGCGGCGGCTGCCGTCCTCGCGCACGTCGGACTCGATGGTGATGGCCATTGCCGGACAGACGGCCTCGCACAGCTTGCAGGCAATGCAGCGCTCCTCGCCGTTTTCATACCGGCGCAGCGCATGCAGGCCGCGAAAACGCGGGCTGAGCGGCGTCTTCTCTTCGGGGAACTGGATCGTGATTTTTCGGCTGAACATGTACTTGCCGGTCAGGGCCATGCCCTTGAACAGCTCGGTCAGCATGAAGCTCGAAACAAAATCCTTGACGGAGGCGACTGCACTCATGATGATTTCCTGTGCAACTGAGTCATATAAGGGGTTCTGCTCCAGCAGGGGCCGCGGAACCGGCTTTGCCGGGCCGCAGGCGCAGCGGCCCCCTCGGGGGGCAGCGCATTACACGAAGTGAAAAGCGTGGGGGCCATCTTCACTTCCAGATGCTGTAAGGGGTCTGCATCCAGGCACCAACGACCACCAGCCAAACGAGTGTCACGGGAATAAAGATTTTCCAGCCCAGACGCATGATCTGGTCATAACGGAAACGCGGGAAAGTTGAACGCACCCACAGAAAGATGGTGACAACGACAAAGGTCTTGAGCCCAAGCCAGATCCAGCCCGGAATCCAGTTGAATACCGCGCTGTCTATCGGGGACAGCCAGCCACCGAGAAACAGCAGGACGCACAGGATGGACACCAAAATCATATTGGCGTATTCGGCCAGAAAGAACATGGCGAAGGACATGCCGGAATACTCCACCATGTGACCGGCCACGATTTCGGACTCGCCTTCCACCACGTCAAACGGGTGGCGATTGGTTTCTGCCAGACTGGAAATGAAATACACCACGAAAATGGGCAGCAAAGGCAGCCAGTTCCATGACAGGAAATTCACCCCTTTGTCGGCACCCATACCTGCCGCCTGGCTCATCACGATGTCAGTCATGTTCAGGCTGCCCGTGACCATCAACACCACGACGAGGCAAAAACCCATGGCAATCTCGTAACTCACCATCTGCGCGGACGCACGCATGGCACCCAGAAAAGCGTACTTGGAATTTGAGGCCCAGCCGGCAATGATCACTCCGTAGACTTCCAGCGAGGTAATCGCCATCAGGAAGAGCAGGCCCGCATTGACGTTGGCCAGCGCCACATCCGGACCAAATGGAATCACCGCCCAGGCCGCAAGAGCCGGCATGATGGTCATGATCGGTCCAAGCACAAACAAGCCCTTGCTGGCGGCCGTCGGGACGATGATCTCTTTGGTCAGAAGCTTGAGCGCATCGGCAATAGGCTGCAACAGGCCGAAGGGACCGATACGGTTGGGCCCCAGGCGCACCTGCGTAAAACCGATAGCCTTGCGCTCCCACAAGGTGAGATAGGCAACGCAGCCCATCAACGGCACCAGTACCACGACGATCTTGATGAGCACCCAGAGCACCGGCCAGACTGCACCCGGCCAGATGCCACCCATCAAGCCCTGCCCTAAGCTGTAGATCGAATCAATCATGCTTGCACCCCTTCGACCATGGCAGCATTGCGCGCATCTGCCGTCAATTGCAGCGAGCTCGCACGCCTGACCAGACCGTCAAGCTGGTAGATGCTGGCGACCGCGGGCGCAGGACCGGAAGGGCTGGATAACGATATCGCGCCGGCGCTGGCGTTTCCAAGCCTGTCGGCGGGAACCTGTTCAGCCTCGGCACCAGAAATCTGCCTGAGAACATCCGACGATGATTCGAACTCGAAGCCGGGCAGGTCGAGCAGATTGGCGAGTACCCGCAGCACCTTCCACGCAGGACGTGTTTCTGCCAGCGGCTTGACCACGGCGTGAAAGCCCTGCACCCTGCCCTCAGCATTGACAAAAGTTCCTGGAGTCTCAGTGAATGGCGCAATCGGCAGCAACACATCGCTGAAGCTCATATTGGCTTTGAACGGGCTTAACGTGACGACCATCTGCGCGGCGTTCAGTGAAGTTTTTGCCCGGGCACCTGCCGCCGAGTCAAACTCGGGTTCATTGTTCAGCAGAATGACTGCTTTCAGTCTTCCGTCAAGCATCTGGCCGGCATGAAGCCCCCCGTCGCGCGGCTGGGCGCCGGCGAGCTGGGCGCCAACGGTATTGGCCGCTTCTGTCAGGTATCCCACAGATGCGCCCGTTTGCAGCCCAATCCAGTTGGCCAGGGCCAGCAGGCTCGAAGCGTTGGCGTGATGCGCGGCTGCATTGCCCAGCAAAACGGCCTTGCGCCCGCCGCTCAGCAAGGACGCCGCGATTGCCTTGGCAGCATCGCTGGCCTCGCCAGGAGTCGGCGCTGACACGCCTTTTTCTGCAGCGATCGCCACAGCGACGTCAGCCAGCGATCGCGCCCAATCTTCAGGCATCGAAAGCAGCGAATTTGCGACCGGAATGGCCCAGGCATCCGCCGAGGCAAGTTCGACTATCGAATTAATAGCACTCAGAGCACATCCATGGCGGACGGACTGACGAATACGTTGTGCAAACAGCGGATGGTCTTTGCGCAGATTGGAGCCCACAATCAACACGCCCTGCAATTGCGAAAGCGATGCGATGGAGGTTCCCAGCCAGCGCACCGATTCCGAAGTTGAAAACTCGGCATTGCGCAAGCGGTGATCGATGTTTTCGCTGCCCAGGCCACGCATCAGGGCGCCCGCCAGATACAGCTCTTCCAGCGTGCTGTGCGGGCTGGCCAGTGTGCCTATGCTCTGCGCGCCGTACTCTGCCTTGATCTGCTTCAATCCATTGGCCACGTATTCGAGCGCCGTCTGCCAGTCAACTGTTTTCCACTCCCCGCCCTGCTTGAGCATGGGACTTGACAGCCGCTCATCGGTGTTCAGCGCCTCGTAAGAAAAACGGTCACGGTCAGCTATCCAGCACTCGTTGACGTCCTCATTTTCCAGGGGAACCACGCGCATGACCTTGTTGTTCTTCACCTGAACAATTAGGTTGGCACCAGTCGAGTCATGCGGACTTACTGATTTGCGGCGCGACAACTCCCAGGTGCGGGCGCTGTACCGGAAGGGCTTGCTGGTCAGCGCGCCCACCGGACAGATGTCGATCATGTTGCCCGACAGTTCGGAGTCAACGGACATGCCGACAAATGTCTCAATCTCGGCGTGCTCGCCACGATGGGACATTCCGAGCTCCATGACGCCAGCCACTTCCTGACCAAAGCGCACGCAGCGGGTGCAGTGTATGCAGCGGCTCATTTCCTGCATGGAAATCAGCGGGCCGACGTCCTTGTGGAAAACCACACGCTTCTCTTCCTCATAGCGCGACTCGCCGGCACCATAACCAACCGCCAGATCCTGCAACTGGCATTCGCCACCCTGGTCGCAGATGGGACAATCCAGCGGGTGGTTGATCAGCAGGAATTCCATCACGCCCTTTTGGGCCTTGATGGCTTTGTCGTTCTTGGTCCGCACAATCATGCCCTGCGTCACCGGAGTGGCGCAAGCCGGCATCGGCTTGGGAGCTTTCTCCACATCGACCAGGCACATGCGGCAGTTGGCCGCAATGCTCAGCTTCTTGTGATAGCAGAAATGCGGAATGTAGGTGCCGGCCTTTTCAGCGGCGTGCATCACCGTGCTGCCCTCGAGCACTTCCACCTTCTGGCCGTCAAGTTCTATTTCAACCATATGTTTTCTTTCCGCCGCTCAAGCCTGCGCCGCAGCGCGACCCGCAGCCTGAACTGCGCCCGGGCCGGCGACAGCTTGAGATGTGTTTTTCTGGATCATGGCCTCAAACTCATGGCGGTAATGCTTGATCATGGCGCGCACCGGCATGGCGGCGGCATCGCCCAGCGCGCAGATGGTGCGACCCTGAATGTTGTCCGCCACCGAGTTGAGCAGGTCCAGATCGCTCTGGCGACCGTGCCCATTGTGGATGCGGTCCACCACGCGCCACAGCCAGCCCGTGCCTTCACGGCAAGGCGTGCACTGCCCGCAGGACTCGTGCATGTAAAAGTAGGACAGGCGCTTGAGCGACTCGACCATGCAACGGCTGTCGTCCATCACGATCACGGCTCCCGATCCCAGCATAGAGCCGGCCTTGGCAATCGAGTCGTAGTCCATGGTGCACTCCATCATGATGGAAGCCGGCAGCACGGGTGACGAGGAGCCGCCAGGAATGACGGCCTTGAGCGTGCGACCCTCTTTGGCATTTTTCACGCCACCCGCCAACTCCAGCAGCATGGCAAACGGCGTGCCCATGGGAACTTCGTAGTTGCCCGGCAATTCGACGTCGCCCGAGACCGAATAAATCTTGGTGCCGCCATTGTTCGGCTTGCCGCATTCAAGGTAGGCCTGGCCGCCATTGCGGATGATCCAGGGCACGGCCGCGAAAGTTTCGGTGTTGTTGATGGTGGTGGGCTTGCCGTACAGGCCAAAGCTGGCCGGAAATGGCGGCTTGAAGCGCGGCTGGCCTTTTTTGCCTTCGAGCGATTCGAGCAAGGCGGTCTCTTCGCCACAAATATAGGCGCCAAAACCATGCGAAGCGTGAAGCTGGAAGCTGTAGCTGCTGCCGAGGATGTTGTCACCAAGCAGGCCGGCTGCACGCGCTTCATCCAGCGCTTCTTCAAAGCGCTGGTAAGTCGCAAAAATCTCGCCATGAATATAGTTGTAGCCGACGCTGATACCCATGGCGTAGGCGGCAATCGCCATGCCTTCAATCACGCTGTGCGGGTTGTACTGCATGATGTCGCGGTCTTTGCAGGTGCCCGGCTCGCCTTCGTCCGAGTTGCAAACCAGGTATTTCTGGCCCGGGAACTGGCGCGGCATGAAGCTCCACTTGAGCCCGGTGGGGAAACCCGCACCGCCACGGCCGCGCAGGCTGCCGGCCTTGACTTCGGCAATCACCTGATCGGGCGTCATGCCTTCACCATCATCCTGCGCAAGAATCTTGCGCAAAGCCTGGTAGCCGCCCCGCGCCTCATAGTCCGCCAGGTGCCAGTTGCTGCCGTCAAGGTCAGCAAGGATTTGCGGATTGATATGCCGGCCGTGAAAACAGGTCTGCACGCCGGTGGCCGAAAATTGCGACAGCACGCCCTGCGCCGCCGCGTTGTTTGCCGGTTTGGATGCGAGCGTCATGATTGCTTTGCCTCGGCAGATTTAAGGCCATCGATGAGCTGGTCCAGCTTTTCGTTGCTCATGAAGCTGCACATGGTGATGTCGTTGACCAGCATCACGGGTGAATCGGCGCAAGCGCCCAGGCACTCGGACTGCTGCAGCGTGAAAAGGCCATCGGCCGTGGTCTCGCCCATGGCGATGCCCAGCTTGTGCTCCAGATGCTGCAGCGCCTTGGCGCCATCGCGCAACTGGCATGGCAGGTTGGTGCACACATTGAGCTTGTACTTGCCCACCGGCTGCTGGTTGTACATGTTGTAGAAGCTGGTGACCTCATGCACCGCAATTGGCGGCATGCCCAGATACCCCGCCACCAGTTTTTCACTCTCGGCGCTGACAAAACCCAGCTCCTGCTGCACGATGGTGAGGCAGGCCATGACGGCCGACTGCTTTTGGTCCACGGGATATTTCGCTATCTCGCGGTCAAAAAGCGCTTTGGTTTGTTCAGAAATCATGGGAGAAGTCATGCGGTTTAGCGGTCAATTTCACCGAACACAATGTCCATGGTCCCGATCACTGCGACGGCGTCGGCAATCATGTGGCCACGCGACATTTCATCCATGGCGGCCAGATGCGGAAAGCCCGGCGGTCGAATCTTCAGGCGATAAGGCTTGTTCGCGCCATCGCTGACGATGTAAATGCCGAACTCGCCCTTGGGATGCTCCACGGCGGCATAGGCTTCACCCTCGGGCACGTGAAAACCTTCGGTGAAGAGTTTAAAGTGGTGAATCAGCTCTTCCATGTTGGACTTCATGGATTCGCGATCAGGCGGAGCCACCTTGTGATTGGTCGTGATCACCGGTCCTGGATTGACGCGCAGCCAGTCGATGCACTGCTTGATGATGCGGTTGGACTGGCGCATCTCGGCGACGCGGACCAGGTAGCGGTCATAACAGTCGCCGGTTTTACCCACTGGAATATCGAAGTCCATGTGCTCATAGACTTCATACGGTTGCTGCTTGCGCAAATCCCAGGCAAAACCGGAACCCCTGAGCATCGGACCCGTAAAACCAAGGTTGAGCGCTCGTTCCGGCGACACCACGCCGACGCCGACGGTACGCTGCTTCCAGATACGGTTGTCGGTCAGCAAGGTTTCATATTCGTCAACCAGCTTGGGAAACTTGGCAACGAAGTCATCAATGAAATCAAGCAGCGAACCCTGACGGTTTTCGTTCAATGCATCAATCGCCTTGGCATTCCTGATCTTGTTGACCTTGTACTGCGCCATGGTTTCGGGCAGATCGCGATAGACGCCACCCGGGCGAAAATAGGCGGCGTGCATGCGTGCGCCAGAGACGGCCTCGTACATGTCAAACAGCACTTCGCGCTCGCGAAAGCAGTAAATCAGCATATTCATCGCGCCGCAGTCCAGACCGTGCGCGCCCAGCCACATCAGGTGGTTGAGCAAACGGGTGATTTCCGAGAACATGACCCGGATGTACTGCGCGCGAATCGGAACATCGACGCCGAGCAGCTTCTCGATGGCCAAGCAGTAAGCATGCTCGTTGGACATCATCGAAACGTAGTCAAGCCTGTCCATGTAGGGTAAAGACTGAATGTAGGTCTTGCTTTCGGCAAGCTTCTCGGTCGCGCGGTGCAGCAAGCCGATATGCGGGTCGGCGCGCTGGATCACCTCGCCATCGAGCTCCAGCACGAGGCGCAAAACACCATGCGCGGCCGGATGCTGCGGTCCAAAATTGAGCGTGTAATTCTTGATTTCAGCCATGGTTTACCAAATTTTTACAGTGCTGATGCCGCCGCGCCGGGCCGCCCCAAGCAAGGCACAACCCCTCGGGGGGCTGCGAAGTACACGCAGTGGCGAGCGTGGGGCTCATTGCAGGCCGCCATAGTTGTCTTCGCGAATAATGCGGGGCGTTATCTCGCGGGGCTCAATGGTGACGGGCTGGTAAATGACACGTTTCTGCGAGACGTCATACCGCATTTCCACGTGACCACTCGTCGGAAAATCCTTTCGGAAGGGATGGCCGATGAAACCATAGTCGGTCAGAATGCGGCGCAGGTCGTTATGACCTTCAAAGACGATGCCAAACAGGTCAAACGCCTCTCGCTCAAACCAGTTCGCAGAATTCCAGATACCGTTGACCGAGCCGATCACCGGAAAATCGTCGTCGGGGCAAAACACCTTGAGACGCACGCGCTGGTTCAGGCTGACCGACAGCAGATGAGACACCACGCAATAGCGCAGACCGTCATACAAACCATCCTTGTATTCGGAGTAGTCAACACCGCAAAGATCAATCAGCTGTTCGAACTTGCAGCCTGCCGCATCACGCAGCAATGCGGCGGCTGCCAGGTAGTCATTGGCCGTAACAGTTGCGGTGACTTCACCGCGCTCGATCTTCACGCTTTTGGCCTTGCTGCCCAGCACGGAGGCAATGGTCTCGCCAAGTTTATCCACGGACACGGGAGGGGAGGAAAGCATCAAGCCCTCGCGATCGTATTGGTGCGGCGGATTTTTTGCTGCAACTGGATGATGCCGTACAGCAGCGCTTCTGCGGTGGGCGGGCAGCCAGGCACATAGACATCGACCGGCACGATGCGGTCGCAGCCGCGGACGACGGAATAGCTGTAGTGGTAGTAGCCGCCCCCGTTGGCGCATGAACCCATGGAGATCACCCAGCGCGGCTCGGCCATCTGGTCGTACACCTTGCGCAAGGCCGGCCCCATCTTGTTGCACAGCGTACCCGCCACAATCATCAGATCAGACTGACGCGGACTGGGCCGAAACAGCATGCCAAATCGATCAATATCGTAACGCGCAGCACCCGCATGCATCATCTCGACGGCGCAGCAGGCCAGCCCGAAGGTCATGGGCCACAGCGAGCCCGTCTTGGCCCAATTGACCACCGAGTCGTAGCTCGTGGTCATGAAACCTTCTTTGAAAACACCTTCTAGTGACATACCCGTACCTTTATGGAAAAACCCTCAGGAAGGCTCTTTATTCCCAGTCCAGCGCACCTTTTTTCCACTCGTACACGAAGCCCACGACGAGGATGCCCAGAAAAATCATGACTGACCAGAAACCCACGGCGCCGATCTCCTTGAGCGCCACGGCCCACGGAAAAAGAAACGCAATTTCAAGATCAAAAAGAATAAAAAGGATGGCCACCAGGTAGTAGCGCACATCAAACTTCATGCGGGCATCTTCGAAGGCCTCGAAACCGCATTCGTAAGGAGAGTTTTTCTCGCTGTCAGGCCGCACAGGCCCCAGCAAACGACCCAACACCTGTGGCAATACACCGACACCCACACCCACCAGGATAAACAGGAGGACAGGAAGGTATTGATCGAGGTTCATCGTGGATTCAACTTCTGAAAAGTCGCTCGTGCAATTCGCCTGGCTGGCCTTGCACAGCGTGCAAGAACTTGCCTTGAGCCGAAGGCACCGATGCAGCGTTGCTGCCGATGCCTGTCAATCTGGTGCGGACGGCGAGACTCGAACTCGCACACCTTTCGGCACTACCCCCTCAAGATAGCGTGTCTACCAATTTCACCACGTCCGCGATGCTTAACTGCCTGGATGGCTTGAGGAAACTTTACAGTTTTTTGCTTTCCAGACAGTCTAAGAGTTTACCCTGAAATTCATCAGCTTCCAGCCAGCGACACCGGCTTTCTCTGCTTATTTAGTCGGAATCTGCGCTGCGCCCGAGGCCGCCACGGCGGGAACTGGCGCGCTTGCCGGTACCGGCCCTGCGGTACTGGGAATCTGGGCTGCACCAGAAGCCGGCGTGGCGGGCGCCACGACTGCCGCACCTTCCAGCACGCTGGTGCTGGTGCGCGGCTGCGCATTGCCGAAATACGCAAGCAGCAAGGTGCAGGCGAAAAACAGGGTTGCCAGTATGCCGGTGGCGCGCGAAAGGAAGTTGGCACTGCCACTGGCGCCGAACAGGCTGCCCGAACTGCCACTGCCGAATGCCGCACCCATGTCGGCTCCCTTGCCATGCTGCACCAGAATCAGGCCGACCATAGCCAATGCGGAGAGCATTTGCACAGCAAGGACAACGGTCAATAAAACATTCATAAATACTCCTAATTTAATAGCGTGTTGCGGCCGTTAACAGGCGGCCGCAGCAATAATCTTCAAAAAGTCCGGGGCCTTGAGCGAGGCGCCGCCAATGAGCCCGCCGTCAATGTCGGCCTGCACCAGCAGCGATGCCGCGTTGCCGACATTCATGCTGCCGCCGTACAGGATCTTCACGCGGGCGAACTGATCGGTGGCAGCCTTCAGCTGCGCCCGCAGCACGGCGTGAACAGCTTGCGCCTCTTCGGGCGTAGCTGTCTTGCCGGTGCCAATGGCCCATACCGGCTCATACGCCACGACCAACTCGCTGATGCAGTGGCCATTGGCCTGAATTACGGCGGCGAGCTGGCGCTTGACGACTTCCACGGTGCGGCCAGATTCACGCTCGGCCAGGGTCTCACCAACACAGACGATGGGCGTCACGCCCGCAGCCAGCGCAGCCTTGGCCTTCTCAGCCACCTGGGCGTCGGTCTCACCGTGGTATTGCCGGCGCTCGGAGTGGCCCACGATGGCAAAGCGGCAACCCACATCCTTGAGCATGGCCGCACTTACTTCGCCGGTATAAGCACCCGCGGCATGCGCGGAAACATCCTGCGCGCCCACCTCAAGGGCAGACAGGCCGGGATGGGCAGATTTCAGGGACAGCACCTGCGCCAGGTAAGGCGCAGGAACGCAAACAGCCACTTCGCACGAAGGGCTGACGGCCAGCCCCTGCGCCAGTTCCAGCAGCAAGGCTTCATTGGCAGCCAGACTGCCATTCATTTTCCAGTTTCCTGCAATCAGTTTTTTCATGGGATTTTCATCTTGCTGGAACGCTACCAGGTTAAAACGATTTTTCCGATATGCTGGTTCGACTCCATCAGCGCATGCGCGCCGGCTGCGTCCGCAGCAGCAAAAGTGCCGTGGATGACAGGCTTGATCGCCCCGCTGACGATGAGCGGCCAGACCTTTTCCTTCAGGGCGCTGGCAATCGCCGTCTTGAATTCCAGCGAGCGCGGGCGCAAGGTTGAGCCGGTAATGGTCAGCCGCTTGCGCAGCACCAGACCGGCGTTGAATTCAGCCTTGACGCCGCCCTGCACGGCAATGATGACGAGCCGGCCGTCCTCGGCCAGACATTCCACTTCACGTGGCACATAGCTGCCCGCGACCATGTCGAGAATGACATTCACGCCTTTGCCCCCGGTCAGCTTCCTGACCTCCTCGACAAAGTCGCTGGTTTTGTAGTTGATGGCGTGGTCGGCACCCAGGGCCAGACAGGCTGCGCACTTTTCGTCGCTGCCGGCGGTCACGATGACCGTCGCACCGAAGGCCCTGGCAATCTGTATGGCCGTCACGCCAATCCCGCTGGAGCCGCCTTGAATCAGCAGCGTCTCACCACGCTGCAGATGGGCCCGTTCAAACACATTGCTCCAGACCGTGAAAAAGGTCTCGGGCAGCGAAGCAGCCTCGACGTCGCTCAAGCCGGCAGGCACAGGCAGGCATTGCCCGACAGGCGCCACGCACAGCTCGGCGTAACCGCCGCCGGCGACCAGTGCGCAAACGCGATCGCCCGGCTTGAGACCGGCTGCCGCCATGGCGACCTCGTCACCCGATACGACTTCGCCGGCCACTTCAAGACCGGGGATGTCGGACGCGCCCGGTGGCACCGGGTAATTGCCGGTGCGCTGCAGCACGTCGGGGCGGTTCACGCCACTGGCGCCGACACGGATGAGCAGCTCGCCCGTACCAGGCTGCGGCGCGGGGCGTTCGCCCAGGCGCAGCACATCGGGCGCTCCAAAGGAGGTGATTTCAATGACTTTCATGGTGCTTAGTGATGATTCAGGCCGCCAGCCCAGAAAATACGGGCGTTAGCAGCTACAAAATCAATAGCAAAAACCGATCAGCCCTGATCCTGGTTCTGCGATGGACGGTCCAACAGAGCCTTCATCGACAGCTTTACGCGGCCTTTTTCATCGGTCTCAAGAACCTTGACTTTGACAATCTGACCTTCCTTGAGATAGTCGGTCACTTTCTCGACACGCTCATGGGCGATCTGGCTGATGTGCAGCAGGCCGTCCTTGCCGGGCATCAGGTTGACCAGCGCACCGAAGTCCAGGATCTTGGTGATGGCGCCTTCGTAGGTCTTGCCGATCTCGACTTCGGCGGTGATCTCGGCGATGCGGCGCTTGGCCTCATCGGCCTTGGCGCTGTCGTTCGAGGCGATGGTGATGGTGCCGTCTTCCTCGATGTTGATCTGGGTGCCGGTTTCTTCGGTCAGCGCGCGAATCACGGCGCCGCCCTTGCCGATCACGTCACGAATCTTCTCGGGATTGATCTTCATCACGTAAAGGCGCGGTGCGAAGTCAGACACTTCGGCATTGGCCTGTCCCATGGCTTCTTGCATCTTGCCCAGAATGTGCATGCGCGCTTCCTTGGCCTGCGCCAATGCCACTTGCATGATTTCCTTGGTGATGCCCTGGATCTTGATATCCATCTGCAGCGCCGTGATGCCGTTGGTGGTACCGGCGACCTTGAAGTCCATGTCGCCCAGGTGATCTTCGTC
>JBKJKI010000089.1:0-46793 GCA_046597475.1 Polaromonas sp.
AGATGTTGAGCAGCTCGGCGGCGGAGTCGCGAATCTGCTCGGCGGCCTTGCGCCTGGCCTTTTCCCACTGGCCGCTGCCCAGTCGGTGCAGAGGCGCTTCATCGGCACTGACGCCGCTGTAGCGGCTGATCAGGTGCAGCTGGCTGACTGGCACGTAGAGCGTGGCCTTGTCGGCATATTCGAGGTGCAAAAACTCCTGCAGGGCGGGAGAGCCATCGGGCGATTTTTCGCCCAGGTCGAGGTTGACCAGCCCCCGGTAGCGGCCAATGCCGTGGGCGCTGTGCACCACCGGATCGTTGATGTTGAGCTCGGACAGGTCCTTGATCAGCGCTTCGACGTCGCTGACCTGCTCCTGCCGCTTGTTGCGCCGGCGGATGCTGACGCCGGCGGCAAACAGCTCGGTTTCGGTGACGAAATCTATGCTTTCCTCAAGCCAGCTGAAACCGCTGTTCAGCGCTGCCGTAGCAATGCCGAGTTTTTCGTCGCTGGCCTGGAAATCTTCGAGTGAATCGAAAGCTGGCGGGCTGACCTTGCTGGCGCGCAAAAAGTCGAGCAGGCTTTCGCGCCGGCCGGCGCTTTCGGCCAGTACCAGAATGCGGTGGCCCGTGTTGCGCGCATGGTTTTTGAAGCCCGCCAGCGGGTCTTCGGCGCCGCGCACCACGGCCATTTCGCCGAGTTTCTGGAATTGCGCGTTGTCGGCAACATCTTCAACCGTGCTGCGCAAGGCCAGCTGGGCATAGTCATTGGCGCGGGCATAAAACTGCTCGGTGGTCAGGAACAGCGACTCGGGCGGCAGCGCCGGACGGTCGGGCGCATCACGTACCAGCCGGTAGCGGTCCCTGGTGTCCTGCCAGAAGCGCTGGAAGGCCGGCTCGAGGTCGCCGTGCAGCACCACCGTCGCCTGGCTGCCCAGGTAGTCGAACACCGTGGCGGTTTCGTCAAAAAACAGCGGCAGGTAGTACTCGATGCCCGCCGTGGCCACGCCGTTGCCCATGTCCTTGTAGATCCGGCTCTTGGTCGGGTCGCCATCGAGCAATTCGCGCCAGCGGCTGCGGAATTTGGCCCGCGCGTCGTCGTCCATCGGAAACTCGCGGCCCGGCAGCAGGCGGACTTCGGGCACCGGGTAGAGGCTGCGCTGGCTGTCCGGGTCAAAGGTGCGAATGGAGTCGATCTCGTCGTCGAACAGATCCACCCGGTAAGGCACCAGCGAGCCCATGGGGAACAGGTCGATCAGGCCGCCGCGCACCGCGTATTCGCCGGGGCTGACGACCTGCGTGACATGGTTGTAGCCCGCCAGCGTGAGCTGGGCTTTCAGGCGCGCTTCGTCCAGCTTTTGCCTGACCTTGAACTCGAAGGTATAGCCGGCGAGAAAGCTGGGCGGCGCCAGCCGGTACAGCGCGGTGGTGGCCGGCACGATGACCACGTCGGCGCCGGTTTCCCTGTCGCGCTGCTGGATGCGCCACAGCGTGGCCAGCCGTTCGCTGATCAGGTCCTGGTGCGGCGAAAAGGTGTCGTAGGGCAGGGTTTCCCAGTCGGGAAACAGCGCGCAGCGCAGATCGGGCGCAAAAAACGCGATCTCTTCCATCAGGCGCTGGGCGGTACTGGCGTCGGACGTGATGATGGCCGTGGGCTTGCCGCCAGCCTTCTCTCGTTGCCCCAGTCGGGCCAGTAAAAGGGCATCGGCGGAACCGACAGGCTGGGGCAGGGTGAAGCGCTTGCCGGTAACGAGTAAGGGAAGGTGCATCACCCTGATTTTAGAATCTATGATGAAGCGATGATGAAAAGCAGCGCCAATATTCGTTCCAGTGCCCGTTTTTTTGCCCTGATTCCCTGCGCCGGCCAGGGCAGCCGCGCGGCATCCCCCGGCGGCCTGGCCAAGCAATACCAGGTGATTGCCGGGCAGGCCATGGTGCTGCACACGCTGGCGGCCTTTCAGGCGCTGGAGCGCCTCTCTAGCGCGCTGGTGGTGGTGGCGCCTGGCGATACCTTTTTTGACGCATTGCCGGGCCGCTCTTTTGGTGTGGCCGATTGCGGCGGGGCCAGCCGCGCCGAGAGCGTGCGCAACGGCCTGGCAGCGCTGCTGGCCTCGGGCGCGCAGCGCGATGACTGGGTGCTGGTGCACGATGCGGCCCGCTGCCTCGTCACGCCCGACCAGGTCAGCCGCCTGATTGACGCCTGCCAGCACGATGAGGTAGGCGGACTGCTGGCGCACAAGCTGCCCGACACCCTGAAAAGCGAGGTGGGCGGGCGGGTTGCTGGCACGCTTGACCGTGGCGACAAATGGCTGGCCCAGACACCGCAGATGTTTCGCATCGGCGCGCTGGCGCGGGCGCTGGACGTGGCGGGCACCAGCGTCACGGACGAGTCCGGCGCGATGGAGGCCATGGGCCTGGCTCCACTGCTGGTGGCCGGCAGTGCACAAAACTTCAAGGTGACCTACCCGGAAGATTTTGCACTGGCCGAGTCAATCCTTATAAGCCGGCGCAGCGCCGCCTGAGGGCAGCGCCCGCCAAATCCTTTTTTTGAATCAAGCGAAAGCGCACCCCATGACCTCTGCATCGGCCGTTCCGACCTTCAATGTCCCGCAATTCCCGAACTTTCGTATAGGCGAAGGCTGGGACACGCATGCCCTCGTGCCGGGGCGAAAGCTCATCATCGGCGGCGTGGAGATTGCGCACCCGCTCGGCCTGCTCGGGCATTCGGATGCCGACGTGTTGCTGCACGCCGTCATCGACGCATTGCTGGGCGCGGCCGGGCTGGGCGACATCGGCAGCCATTTCCCCGACACCGATGCGCGTTTCAGGGGCGCCGATTCGCTCAAGCTGCTGGTGGAAACCGCCGGGCTGCTGGCGGCACGCGGCTACAGCATTGGCAATATCGACAGCACGGTGGTGGCGCAATCGCCCAGACTGGCGCCTCACATCCCCGCGATGCGCGCCCGGATTGCACAGGCATTGGGCCTGCAGGAGTCGCAGATCAACGTGAAGGCCAAGACCGCCGAGCGGCTGGGTCCGGTCGGGCAGGGCTTGAGCATGGAGGCGCGGGCGGTGGTATTGCTGCTGTATTGATAGCAAACTATGACCGTAATAATTGGGCTTTAGTCGTATTTGATTGAATAAATGTAATTATTCAGTTCCCTGTGAGCCTCGTCATTCCCGCGCAGGCGGGAATCCAGTGGCGAGGTTCAAAGAGGGGATGGAGGCACTCTGGATACCCGCCTTCGCGGGTATGACGGATGACTTCCTCAAAGCTAGCTGCGGCGCAGCTTGATATGGGCCGCCAGGCCGCCGGTGCTGCTGTTGGCCAGGCTGAACATGCCGCCCATGCGCAGAATCGTCTTTTCCACAATCGCCAGGCCCAGGCCGGCGCCCGTGGCTGCCGTGCGCGCGCTGTCGCCCCTGAAAAACGGACTGGTCAGTTTGGCAAGCATGCTGGGCGCCACGCCTTCGCCATGGTCGCGCACCTTGATCAGCACCCACTGATCATGGGTTTTGGCGGCAATTTCAACCTCGGCGATGCCGGTTGCCTTGGTTTTGCCATAGCGTCTGGCGTTCTCAAGCAGATTGGCAATCACACGCGACAGCTCGACGGCATCGGCCAGGATGTCGATGTTTTTCGGGATGTTGACCGTCACCCGCATGTCCGCATAGTCAGCCACCGCATAGACCGCGGAGGCCACCACGTCATTGAGGGAAACGCTTTCAAGGCGCGCCGGTTCGGGCCTGGCGTAGTCGAGGAACTTGTCGATGATGGCATCGAGCTGGGCGATGTCGGCGGCCATGTGCTCACGCGCGTCCAGGTCGGCTACGCTCATCTCGGTTTCCAGGCGCAGGCGCGCCAGCGGCGTGCGCAGGTCGTGCGAAATGCCGGCCAGCATGACGACCCGGTCCTGCTCGATTTTTGACAGCTGTTCGGCCATGCGGTTAAAGCCGATATTGACCTCGCGAATCTCGCTGGTGGCGACCTGTTCGTCCAGCAGGCTGGCGTCGAAATCACCATCGCGCATGCGGCTGGCCGCAAATGACAGCTGCTTGAGCGGCTGATTGATCAGCCGGGCAATGAAGGCCGCGCCGGCGAGCGACAGGGCCCCCGCGGTCATGAGCCAGATGACCCAGATGCTGCTGCGCGAAGGCCCGACGCGGGACGGATCGGTCAGCAACCAATAGGCATCCTCGTCGATCGAAAAGCCGACCCACAGGCCTTTCTCGCCGTTGACCGATCCGGCCACAACCGTTCCCTGGCCCATCCTGGCCTTGAGCTCGCGGGCAATCTGCTCACTGAATTCGTCGCTGACAAAAGGATCGAATTTGTCTTTCGGCTCGCGCGGCGCGATGCGCACATGCTCTTCGTCGGCCAGCGTCTTGATCAGCGACACGCGCGCGATGGAGTCCGAGTAGCGCAGCGCGGCCCGGCTCAGGTTCACGAGCGAGGCCAGTTGCTGTGCGCTTTGAATGGCGCGCGGTTCGGATTCCAGTGCGCGGAAGGTTTGCAGCCAGGCCACGATGGAGCCAAACAGCAGCAATGCCAGAAAGAAAAAAGTGCGCCAGAAAAGGTTGAAGCCCCGGCGCGGCCGCATTTCCAGCGGTGCAGGGATGGTTTCGGCAGGGTTGGCAGACAGGGAAGAGGGCATGAAATGGGCGCGCTGGCCTGCTTGGCAGGCGGGTTGATTGGCTGGAGGCGGCGCCCGCAGCAAGGCCATCGCACAGCGCCAGTTTGCCAGATTTCAACTGCGCCGGGGAAGTTTTCAGCTTGCCAGGAGCCGGGGAAAAGGCGCTCAGTTCTCAGTTATTCCCGTCCGGCACAAACACATAACCAATGCCCCAGACGGTCTGGATATAGCGGGGCACAGCCGCATCGGATTCGATCAGCTTGCGCAGGCGCGACACCTGCACGTCCAGGCTGCGGTCAAAGGGCTCGAACTCGCGGCCGCGCGCCAGCTGGGCCAGTTTTTCGCGCGACAAGGGCTGGCGCGGATGACGCACAAGGGTTTTCAGCATGGCGAATTCGCCCGTTGTGAGCGGTAATTCCTCGCCATTTTTGTGCAGCGTGCGCAAGCCCATGTCAAAGGAAAACGGTCCGAAGGTAATGACTTCCTGATCGCTGGAAGGCGCGCCTGGCACTTCGGCCGTGGGCCTGCGGCGCAATACGGCGTGTATGCGCGCCAGCAGTTCGCGCGGGTTGAAGGGTTTGGCGAGGTAGTCATCGGCGCCGACCTCGAGGCCCACAATGCGGTCAACGTCCTCACCCTTGGCGGTCAGCATGATGATGGGTGTGCGGTCATTGGCGGCGCGCAGGCGGCGGCAGATGGACAGCCCGTCTTCGCCGGGCATCATGAGGTCGAGCACGATCAGGTCAACGGCATCGCGCAGCATGATGCGGTTCAGCGCCTTGCTGTCTTCCGCAAGGATGACGTCAAAGCCTTCCTGGGCTAGGTAGCGCCGCAGCAGGTCGCGAATACGTGCATCGTCGTCAAGAATCAGGATCTTGTCGGCGCGTGCAGTGTTGGAAGCTTGGGTCATAGTTGTCCGGATATTTGTAACATGGCCATTTTGAAGCTTTAAAACCCGGATTGTGGCTTTTTTTACTCACTCTGACATGTAGTTACAACACTTTCCAATAAAAGCGAGTAAGACACATCTGGCCTGTGAATGCCATTTAGTCTTGCCTCCTTACTTGAAGCCTGCACTTCAAAAGATCCCTGCGAGACAACACGCGATCAAGGGCTGCGGCTTGGGTGACTCCTCAACTTCAAAGGCAAAGGTTTCATGATGCCTTTTAAAACCTCGACGGCCTGTCTGCTTGTGCTGGTCGCAATCGGTGCACAGGCGGCCCCGCCGGCGCGGCTCTCGGGCCTTCAAGCCAGACATTTTTTGCTCTGCACCGGTTTTGCGCCCGACCAGGCCGGGGTCGAGGCATTGACAGGCCAGTCGGCCATGCAGGCTGTTTCGGACGTGATTCGCAAGGCGCAATTGGTCAGTCCGCTTCATGCCGCCCCCGACTTCACCGCGCAACCCGCGCCTGTTTCCTACCGCTCGGGTGCGCGCGCCGTGAGCCTGAACAACCCGGAAGCCTTCGTCAACCAGTCGCGTCTTGCCCAGGGCATGGATGCATTCCCCGCCAGGGGAAATGCGGCATTGCGGTATCTGCAGCAGGTGGAAAGCGACATAAATCAGGCGGCCCAGGGCTTGCGCGGCGACAAATTCAACTTCGTGACGCCGTTCCCCGTTGCTGCTTTCGGCAATGGGGTCAAGGCAGCGGCCCAGGTCGTGGCTTCGCAAAGAGGCAAGGGCGGCGTGCCCGTCATCACGCTGACGCTCGGCAGCTTTGACACCCACCAGAACCAGCTGGCCACGTATGCCGGCCTGCTGAGGCAACTGGCCGAGGGCATGGCGGCGCTCAGGGGCTCGTTGAGCGAACTTGGCGCCTGGGACCGCACGCAGGTCATGACCTTCTCCGAGTTTGGCCGCAGGCCCCATCAAAACAGCTCGAACGGCACCGACCACGGCACGCTGGCTCCCCACTTTGCCGCCGGCGGCGCGGTACGCGGCGGACTCTATGGCAAACCGCCTGATCTGACGCGCCTGGATGGCACGCAGAACGCCAGCTACACAACGGATTTTCGGCAACTCTATGCTACCGTTGCCAAAGACTGGTGGGGCGTCAAGCCCGACGCGGTGACCCGGGGCCATTTTGAAGCCATAGCGTTTTTGAGAAGCTGAATTTCCCGCTTGTTTTTTTGACTGATGACTTCCTGAAAGGTTGATGATTTTGATGCGTACTACTAAATTGATAGCTGCTTGTGCCCTTGCTGCCTTGACTACGGGCCTATTTGCCCAGAATATGCCGCGCGAGGCGGTGCAAAACGTGGCGACGCTCTCGGCCAGCGGCTCCGTGGAGGTGCAGCAGGACCTGCTTTCAATTTCCATGAGCACCAGCCGCGACGGCAGCGATGCCGGCGTGGTGCAAAACCAGCTCAAGCAGGCGCTTGACAGTGCGCTCGCACAGGCCAGGCAGACTGCCGCTGCGGGTCAAATGGAGGTTCGTACCGGCAACTTCAGCCTTTACCCGCGCTATGGCAAGGACGGCAAGATCAACGGCTGGCAGGGTTCGACGGAGCTGGTGCTGGAGGGCAAGGACTTTGCGCGCATCACCGCCACGGCCGGCAAGATTCAGAGCCTGACCCTGGGCAACGTCAGCTTTGCGCTCAGCCGCGAGCAGCGCGCAAGGGTTGAAGCGGAGGCCCAGACCCTGGCGATTGAGCGCTTCAAGCTCAAAGCGGGGGAGATCGCCAAGGCTTTTGGTTTTGCTGGCTACTCCTTGCGCGAAGTGTCCGTCAACGCCAACGACCAGGGTTACCCACCACGCCCGCGCATGATGGCCATGAGCGCCAAGGTCGAGTCGTCGGATTCGCCGATTCCCGTGGAAGCCGGTAAAAGCACGGTGCTGGTCAACGTGACCGGATCGGTGCAGATGAAGTGATGGCTTGCCTGCTTCGCTGAAATATCGGGAGGCATCGGTGGGTGAGGCCTGCGCGTGCAGGGGGATAGGTGATTGGCTGACAGGCTTGAAGGCGGCCGGCGCTTATCCTTTGGCATGACTTTTCCTGATGCCCGGAGCCTGCAGGCCGCACGCCTGGGACCCTTGTTGGTGGTGATGAATGCGGGCTCTGGCCAGCAGGATGCGGACGCCGCGCAGCAGGTCATGGCGAGTGTGTTCGAGCAGGCGGGCCGTGAGTTCGAATTCCTGCGGGTCGAGAACCCGGCGCAGATCAGTGAAATCGCCCGGCGCGCGGTGGCGCTGGCCAAGGCGCGCGGTGGTGTGGTCGTGGCTGCCGGGGGCGATGGCACCATCAATGCGGTGGCCAGTGCGGTGCTGGGCAGCGGTTGCCCTTTCGGCGTCCTGCCGCAGGGCACCTTCAATTACTTTGGCCGGGTTCACGCCATTCCCCAGGATGCCGGGACTGCGGCACGCGCCTTGCTCGGTGCGCGCATTGCGCGGGTGCAGGTAGGCCAGGTCAATGAGCGGATTTTCCTCGTCAATGCCAGCCTGGGGCTGTACCCCCAACTGCTGGAAAACCGTGAGGCCTGGAAGCAGCAGTTCGGCCGCAGCCGGCTGGTGGCCTTTGTGTCTGGCATGGCAACGCTGTTTCAGGCGCGCAGGCAACTCCAGCTCAAGACGGATGCGCCGGGCAACTCCGACCTACCTCTCACAATCCGCACGCCGACGCTTTTTGTGGGGAACAATCACCTGCAGCTGGCACGGGTGGGCATTGAGGAAGAGGACGCCGATGCGGTCGAGCGTGGCAAGCTGACCGGGATCTCGGTTCGGCCGATTGGCACGCTGGCGTTGTTCGGCCTGCTGTTGCGGGGCCTGCTGGGCCGACTGGGCGACGCCGACAACATCGACAGCTTTTCCTTTCGGCGCTTGAGCGTCACGCCCAGGGGACTCAAGCGCATCAAGGTGGCCATGGACGGCGAAACAGTGTGGATGACGCCGCCGCTGGTGTTTCAGGTGGCGGCCGAACCTTTGCTGCTGCTGGTGCCGGCCGATGCTGACCGGGCAGAAGTGGAATGACCTGTTTGCTGCAAATCTCGGACCCCCATTTCGGCACCGAACAGCCGCAAGTGATGCAGGCGCTGCTGGAATTGTCCAGACAGCATTGTCCGGATATTCTGGTGCTGTCGGGCGACATTACCCAGCGCGCGCGGCTTTCACAGTTTCAACGGGCCAGCGAATTTTGTCAGCGCCTGGGTATTGCACACCGGCTGTCGCTGCCCGGCAACCATGACATCCCGCTGTTCAACCCCTTCCAGCGATTTTTCAGCCCCTACGCCAATTACCTGCGCTTTTTCGGGCCCGATTTGCAACCCCTGGCGAGCACTCCGTCGGTGATCGTCATCGGCGTCAAAACGACGCGACGCTGGCGGCACAAGAACGGCGAGGTCAGCGGGGCGCAGATTGACGGCGTCGCGAGACAGCTTTCCGGCGCCGGTCCGGAGAAATTGAAGGTGGTGGTGGTGCATCAGCCGGTCTATGTGCAGCGCCCAGAGGATGAGCACGACCGCTTGCGCAACTGGGAGCCCGCGGTGCGCGCCTGGGCCCGCGCCGGTGCCGATATTGTCATGGGCGGCCATATTCACCTGCCCTATGTCCGCGACCTGTCGGAGGCGGTGCCGGATCTGGGGCGGCGCATGTGGTGTGTGCAGGCCGGCACAGCGCTCTCGTCGCGGGTACGCCACGAGGCGCCCAACTCGGTGAATATATTGCGCTACGAAGCGGACCTTCGGCTGCCGGCCTGTCAGTTCGAGCGCTGGGATTTCGAGGCGGCCAGCCGTCAGTTCAAGCGGGTCACTGCCGCGTCATTGATGCTGGATCGCACGACTCAATAGCGGACGGCCGTACTCACGCTTCGGGCTGGCGGCGGGCCACCACCAATGCGCGAAGATGGTCATATGTCCAGTTGAACACAAAGGTATAGGGCAGGAAAAACAGCGCGATGCCGATGTCAAGCACGAACGCTTCCCACAGCCCGATGCCCAGCCACCAGGCCGCTAACGGCACCACTGCCAGCAACAGGCCGACCTCGAACATCAAGGCATGCACGCCGCGGGCCATCAGCGTGCGTTTGAAGCCGATACGCCGCTGGGCGCGGTCGAAAAGGGTGTTGAATACCATGTTCCAGCTCATCGCAAGCAGCGAGATCATGAGTGTGAGCAGGCCGATGTGCGCCAGCGAATAGCCCAGCAGCCACGCGCCCAGGGGCGCACAAATGGCGATGGCGACCACTTCGAACGCCAGCGAGTGCAGGAAACGTTCCTTGATTGACTTTTTGAGACTCATGAGAAGGCTTCGTAAGGGGAGTTGAACAGTTCCGCCTATTTTCATCGCTATTGTTGATGGTTGAAAATCAATAATCATCTGAAAAATAGATAATCCAGACCATGCGTCATTCACCCGAAGCACTGACGGCTTTTGCCGAGGCCGCGACCTTGGGCTCGTTTTCAGCCGCCGCACGCAAACTGGGCAAAAGCCAGTCCACCGTGAGCACAGCCATTGCCCACCTGGAGATTGACCTCGGGCTAAGCCTGTTCGACCGCTCCAGCCGCAAGCCCGCGCTGACCGATCACGGCAGGGTGATGCTGGGCAAGGTGCGCGAGATTCTGGCCGCAAGCGACCGGCTTGACCGCTCGGCCAGCGAACTGGCGGGCGGGCTTGAGGCCAGGCTTAGCGTGGTGTGGTCGGACACCTATCAGTCGGAGCGTTTTGAGCCGATTTTGCTGGCCTTCGAGCGGCAGTTTCCGGACCTTGAATTCGAGTGCCTGATTGCCGAGCATGGCGATCTGGTTTCACTGGTCCAGTCGGGGCGGGCGCAGATTGGCGTGGTGGCCGCGCAGGGTCTTTATCCCCCGGATATTGGCTCGGCCACGATTGTCGAGCAATCCGAGATCACGCTGTTTGTCGCCAAAAGCCACCCGCTTGCCGGACTGCCGGACATTAGCCCGGAGCTGCTGGCGAATTTTCGGGAATTGCGGCTGGCCACCTATGCACCGGACGCTTACGGCAGGCAGACCGTGCAGGCACTTTCCCCATCGCGGCGGTCCTGGTCGGCGCCAAGCTACCTCATGCTGCTGGAAATGGCTGTGCTGGGCTTCGGCTGGGCCGCCATTCCGCGCTGGATGGTCACGCGGTTCGCCATGGACAGCCTGCATGAACTTGCCGCGCGCGGCTGGCCCCGCCGCGTTCCGGTCGATGCCGTGTGGTCGCGCCAACGCGCTTTGGGCCGCGCGGGCACCTGGCTATTGCAGGAAATGCTGGCGCCTGCCGCGCCCGTTCCCGCCTGAAAACGCCCATGAAAAAGCCCGCAGACCCAAGCCTGCGGGCTTTGACGAGAAGCGCCTGCGAGGGCTTGCCAGGCGTTTAGAAGCGGTAGCGCAAACCCACCGTGGTGGCGCCGATGCGCTCGCGGCCAGTGTCGGCGAACTTCATGTTGTGTGCGTCATACTGAAGCACGGCGGAGAGCTGCGGGCTGAAGGTGTATTCGGCACCAATGCCGTAAGACACGCCGAATCCGCTTTCGCTGCCCGAGGCTACGCCTGAAAGCGGCGATGACGACACGTCGGTGCGGCTATAGGTCGTCCCCAGCTTGCCAAGCAGGTTGAAGGAGGTGGTCAGGGGCAGGGTGCCGATCAGGCTCAGGTTCACGCCCTGTGCCTTGGTGTCGCCGCCAGCGCGAGCCACTTTGCCGAAATTGGTATAGCCGAGTTCAAGACCGAAATTCTTGTTGAAATAGCTGCCGGCGTTGATGCCGTAAACCGTGTCATGCTTGTCGAACGGAAAAATGCCGTTGCCGTTATTCAACGAGTTGAAATCCGATCTGCCCACGTTCAAACCCAGGTAGTTCGCGTTTGGGCCGAAAAGGGAGTAATTGGTTTGCGCTTGAGCGCCTGCCGCCGCCGTAAGAGCCGCCACAGCCACAATGGTTGCTGAAAAGGTTCGGGTTAGTGGTCGCAATGATTGCATGGTGCTTCCTTGAGGAATTGAACGTATACCACGCGCCTCCAAAAGGAAGCCGTTAAGGGTTAGTCTCTACAGGTGACTTTAAGTTCCCCCGGTCCGTCTTTCTGTGGGAGAGATTGGCCTCCGGCTGTAGGACTGGCGGAAATGTTCGCTCGTTGATTGCGGCACTTTTCGCAGCCGGAGGAGGGTGCAAAGGGCCGCACCTACCCCATCGGGAACTCGCTGCGCGGCGCAGGAGGCTGCTGGTAAAGTGAGGGTCATGCAGCTCATCACCCATCTTCCAGGGACGACTTCGCTGGTGCTTGACTCGCCGCACAGCGGCACGGTTTATCCGTCGGATTTCCTGTACGCGTGCGAGATGGCGATGCTGCGAAGCGCTGAAGACACCCATGTTGAAAAGCTTTACGACTTCGCCCCGGCGCTGGGCGTGCACTGGGTCGAGGCGCACTTTCCGCGCAGCTATCTTGACGCCAATCGCAACACCACCGAAATTGATGTGTCGATGTTTGATGCGTCATGGCCGGGAGAGGTCGAAACCGATGCGCGGACACTTTCGAAGGTGCGCTTGGGCAAGGGCCTGATCTGGCGGACGACGGACGACGGCATTCCCATTTACAAGCGTGCGCTGACGGTGGCCGAGGTGCAGGCGCGCATCGATCGGTGCTGGACGCCCTATCACGCCGCGGTGGCGCTGGCCATTGACGAGGCGCATGCCTTGCATGGCTATAGCATCCATGTCAATTGCCATTCCATGCCGGCCATTGCATCGAGCCACGCGACGGATTTTCCCGGTGAAGCGCATGCTGATTTTGTGGTCGGGGACCGCGAAGGCAGCACCGCCAGCCCTGCCTTGTCGAGCCTGGTGTGCGGGCATCTTGCCGGACTGGGCTACAAGGTGTCCCACAATCATCCCTACAAGGGCGTGGAACTGGTCAGGCGCTACGGCCAACCTGCCGCACAGCGCCATAGCCTGCAGCTTGAAATCAACCGCAAGCTTTACATGAACGAGAAAACGTTTGAACTGGCGCCAGGCTATGAAGCTCTCAAGGCCGATCTTCGCTCGCTGGTCGACATGTTGCTGGCCACTGACCCCCGAAAGCTGTGAGTTTTCAGGAAAGCCGATGCCCGGCAACTCCTTGCCCTCGTGTTCAGCCATTCACCCGACATGATTACCTTTTTCAACGACAGCCACCCTGCGCACGCCCCGCAATTCGAGTTTTTCCGCGGCGAGCGCGTGCCGTGTTTTGAGACGCCGGCACGCGCGGAATACGTCAAGGCCAGCCTGACGGCACGCGGCCACACGCTGCGCAAGGCCCAGGGCGACAGCCGCGAAGTTTTGTCCAGGGTACACGCGCCGCGTTACCTGGCCTTCCTTGAGCGCGCCTGGCAGGACTGGTGCGCGCTGGATGCCGGCAATGGGCAGCGCCAGCCCTTTCCTTCGGTCTGGCCGGTACGCAGCTTGCGCAGTGACATCGAGCCGCTTGATTTTGTCGCCCGGCTCGGCCTGTATTCGATGGACAACGGCTCGCCGCTCTCGGTGGGCACCTGGCTGGCGGCCAAGGCCGGCGCCGATGCGGCCGCCAGCGCGGCTGCCCTGGTGGCGGTGGGCACGAGTGGCGAGCGCGCTGCATTCTGCTGCAGCCGCCCGCCAGGCCATCACGCTGGCGCGGATTTCATGGGCGGCTACTGTTTCCTGAACAACGCAGCAGTGGCTGCCCAGACCCTGCGCGATGCCGGTGGCACCCGCGTTGCCATTCTTGATGTTGACTACCACCACGGCAACGGCACACAGAGCATTTTCTACGACCGGGCCGATGTGCTGTTTGTCAGCCTGCACGGGGACCCGTTGACGGAATACCCGTTTTATCTGGGTCATGCGGACGAGACGGGTCTGGGGGCGGGGCAGGGCTTCAATTTCAATTTGCCCCTGCCTGCAGGCTGCTCGGCAGAGCGCTGGTTTGACGCACTCGGGCAGGCCTGCCAGCGCATCACCCGCCACCGTTGCGATGCACTGGTGGTGTCGCTGGGGCTTGACACCTTCACTGAGGATCCGATCTCGAAGTTTGCATTGCAGGCCGAGGACTTCACCCGCCTGGGTGAGTGCCTGGGCTTGCTGGGCTTGGCAACGGTGTTTGTGCTTGAAGGCGGTTACGCCGCGTCAGCGCTAGGCACCAATGCCGTCAATGTCATTGACGGGTTCGAGGGCGTCTGAATGGACCGGGTTGACTGCGTGGTGGTGGGGGCCGGCGTCGTGGGGCTGGCAGTGGCGCGTGCCTTGGCCTTGCAGGGCCGGGAAGTGATGGTGCTTGAGTCGGCCGATGCCATTGGCACCGGCACCAGCTCGCGCAACAGCGAAGTCATTCACGCGGGAATCTACTACCCCAGGGGCTCGCTCAAGGCCAGGCTTTGCGTCGCGGGGAAAGAGCTGCTTTATGCCTACTGTGCCGGGCGTGGCGTGGGTCACCGCTGCTGCGGCAAGCTGCTGGTCGCCACGAGTGATGCACAGGTGGCGCAGTTGCAGGGCATCATCGACCAGGCCGGTGCCAATGGCGTGACCGATCTTGTGTTGCTCACGCGGGGTGAGGCAAGGGCGCTTGAGCCTCAACTTGACTGCGTGGCGGCAGTGCTTTCGCCCAGCACCGGCATCGTGGACAGCCATGGTCTGATGCTTGCCCTGCTGGGCGATCTTGAGCATGCCGGCGGTATTTTAGTGCTCAATTCGCCTGTAGCCCATGTGCATCGGTCGCATGGTGCTATTGTTTTGGTAGCTTGTGATGGCACGGAGCTGGAGGTCGATACGCTGGTGAACGCTGCGGGCCTGGGGGCGCCGGCGCTCGCCGCACGTATTGGCGGGCTGGCCCCGGAGTTCGTGCCGCCCAGCCATTATGCGAAGGGCAATTACTTCAACCTGGCAGGCCGTTCGCCGTTCTCGCGGCTCATCTACCCCGTTCCCGAAGCCGCCGGGCTGGGGGTTCACCTTACGATTGATCTGGGCGGACAGGCCAAATTCGGTCCTGACGTGCAGTGGGTCGACTCGGCAGACGATCTGGTCGTGGACCCCGCGCGCGGCGATGCTTTTTACGCGGAAGTGCGCAAGTACTGGCCGGACTTGCGCGAAGGGGCCTTGAGCCCGGGCTACGCTGGAATTCGGCCAAAAATCCATGCGCCCGGCGAGGCTGCCAGAGATTTTCTGATTCAGGGCCCTGCCGCGCATGGCGTGCCCGGCCTGGTCAACCTCTTTGGCATCGAGTCGCCAGGACTCACGAGTTCGTTGGCGATTGGCGAGTACGTGAGCCGTTTGCTGACTGATTCGTAAAGCGCCCCTTACTGGGCGACCCAGCCGCCGTCCATGTTCCAGGCCACGCCGCGCACATTGTTGCCGGCCGGCGAACAGAAAAACACCGCCAGCGCGCCCAGTTCTTCAGGTGTCGTGAACTGCATGGAGGGTTCTTTTTCGCCGAGCAACTGCTGCTTGGCTGCTTCATTGCTGATATTGCCGGCCGCTGCCCTGGCATCGACCTGCTTTTGCACCAGCGGCGTCAGCACCCAACCCGGGCAGATGGCATTGCAGGTGACGCCGGTGGTGGCGTTTTCCAGGGCTGTGACCTTGGTCAGCCCCACGATGCCGTGCTTGGCGGCCACATAGGCGGATTTTTCCGGGGATCCGACGAGGCCATGGGCCGACGCGATATTGATGATGCGGCCCCAGCCCTTGCCGCCGTCGGCGGCCAGCATGGCGGGCAGCGCCAGACGGGTGGCATGAAAGGCGCTGCTCAGGTTGATGGCGATGATGGCGTCCCATTTTTCAACCGGAAAATTCTCGATGCGGGCCACATGCTGTATGCCGGCGTTGTTAACCAGGATATCGACCGCACCAAACTGCGTGGCGGCAAACTTCATCATGTCCTCGATCTCGGCGGGTTTGCTCATGTCGGCGCCGTGGTAGGCGACTTTGACGCCCAATGCCGTAATTTCAGCCTTCGGGCCTTCCGTATCGCCAAAACCGTTCAGCACGATGTTGGCGCCCTGCGCCGCGAGCGCCCTGGCAATGCCCAGACCGATTCCGCTGGTAGAGCCTGTGACAAGAGCGGTTTTCCCTTTGAGCATATATTTCTCCGTATGATTGATGATCGTTGACTTGAGATTCAGACAGCAGGCCCGCGGGCGAAGCGGCGCATAACCCGCTGAAGTAATTATCAAGCCTTGCGAAGCCCTTCACACTGACTGCCCACACCATGACCGAACCGAGCCTGCATCATGTTTTCTGCCCCGACGAGAGCGGCGGACACCGGATGGCATATTGGCAATGGGGTCAGCCCGACAGCCCGCACGTGGTGTTGTGCGTGCATGGCCTGACCCGCCAGGGAAGGGACTTCGATATGCTGGCGCGCGCGCTGTGCGAGCAGGCTGGCGGCGCAATCCGGGTGATTTGCCCGGACGTGGTGGGCCGCGGCGAGAGCGACTGGCTGAAAGACCCCATGGGTTACCAGGTGCCAGCCTATGCGGCTGACATGCTGGTTTTACTGGCCCAACTCGATGGCGAGACGCCCATCACCACGCTCGACTGGCTTGGCACCAGCATGGGCGGGCTGATCGGCATGGTGGTATGCGGGCAGCCGCAACTGCCTCTTCCCGTGCCGGTGCGCCGGCTGGTGCTCAATGATGTCGGACCGGCGCTTGAGTGGCAGGCGATTGTCCGCATTGGCGCTTATCTGGGGCAGGCCGGCCATTTTGATACGGTGCAGGAAGCGGCGGATGCGATGTGGACCATATCGCAGAGCTTTGGTCCGCATACGCCAGAGCAGTGGCTGGCACTGACGCGCCCGATGCTCAGGCCAGTGACGGCTACCGGCGAAAGCCCCGTGCGACTGCATTACGACCCCGCCATCGCGGTGCCCTTCGGGCTGGCCACCCGGGAATCTGCGCTGCAGGGCGAGGCCGTGCTTTGGCAACTCTACGACAACATCACGGCCAAAACGCTGCTGGTGCGTGGGGCGCTGTCGGATTTGCTCAGTCCAGAGACAGCTCGCGCCATGATGACGCGTGGACCGCATGCCCGGCTGGTTGAGTTCGAACAGGTCGGGCATGCGCCAACCTTCGTCGCCAAAGACCAGATTGCTGCCGTGTCTGATTTCCTGCTGGGATCGCCCTGATCAATATGGTGAATGCGTCTATGAAAAGCAAAGTGGCTGGAGCCGGGGGCTCAACGGTTTCCCAGGGCACGCACAGCTCCATCGTGACGGCCACGACGGACCGCCTGACCGAGCAGCCGCAGGCCCTGGCGCGGGCCCGGACCTTCTCCGAGCCGCTGATTGCCAGCGAAATGCTGGACACCGGGGAAAACACCCTGGCTCACGCCGATGCGGTGGTGGAAATCCTGAAGACCATTGGCGGCTCCGAGGCCGTGCAGGCCGCCATTTATCTGGTGCACTCCTGCCAGCACCTTATCAAGCCCCAGGAGGTCATTGCCAAGGCCTTCGGTGCCAACTATGCCGCGCTGGCCGTTGAAACGACCAAGCTGGTTTCAGTGCAGCGCCAGACCCGCGTTGCTGACGCCAGAGCGCAGCTGCAGGAGGATCCTGCCGCCCAGACCGAGAGCGTGCGCAAGATGCTGCTGGCGTTTTCCCGCGATTTGCGTGTCGTGATGCTGCGTCTGGCGTCGCGCCTGCAAACCCTGCGCTATTACGCGGCCAGCCGGCAGGCTGCCCCACGGGCATTGGCCCATGAGTCGCTCCATGTGTTTGCGCCGCTCGCCAATCGTTTGGGCATCTGGCAGATCAAATGGGAAATGGAGGACCTGGCTTTCCGTTTTCTTGAGCCTGAGACCTATAGGCAAACGGCCCGGCTACTCGATGAAAAGCGCGCGGAGCGGGAAGTGTTCATGGAAGCCCTGCGAACACAGCTCGAACGCGAACTGAACAAAAATGGCATCGCGGCGCTGGTCCAGGGCAGGCCGAAGCACATCTACAGCATCGTCAAGAAAATGCGCGGCAAGTCGCTTGATTTTGATCAGGTGTTTGACATTCGTGCGCTGCGCGTGATTGCAGCCGACGTGAAGGGATGCTATGCCGCGCTCGGATTCGTACACTCGCACTTTTCGCTGATTGAAGGGGAGTTTGACGACTACATCGCCAAGCCCAAGGCCAACGGTTACCAGTCGCTTCACACCGTTGTCCGGGATGAGGCGGGGAGGGCGGTCGAGGTGCAGATACGCACCCAGGCCATGCATGACCACGCCGAGCACGGCGTTGCGGCGCATTGGGCCTACAAGGAAGCGGGTACCAAGGGCTACAGCGGTGTCTCGGCCAGCGGTGAGTACGACACGAAAATCGCGGTGCTGCGCCAGTTGCTGGCCTGGGAGCGCGACCTGTCGGGCCCGGCAGCCCAGCGCGCGCGTGTTGCAAACAAGGGTTTGTTTGAAGACCGCATCTATGTATTGACACCGGATGCCGCCATTGTCGAATTGCCGCAGGGCGCTACCACGGTGGACTTCGCCTACAGCGTTCACACCAGCCTGGGTCACCGCTGCCGCGGCGCGCGTGTGGATGGCGTCATGGTGCCGCTCAATACACCGCTGCAAAACGGACAGACCGTCGAGGTCATCACCGTCAAGGAAGGAGGACCTTCCCGCGACTGGCTCAATCCCGAGCTTGGGTTCCTGTCCAGTCATCGGGCGAAATCGAAAGTGCGTGCCTGGTTCAACGCGCTGGCGATGGAGCAGACCGTGGCCAAGGGTCGAGACGCTGTTGAGAAACTTCTCCAGCGCGAAGGCAAAACGGCCATGAAGCTGAACGATCTGGCGCTGCAGCTTGGATTCAAGACGGCGGATGATCTGTTTGAAGTCGTGGGCAAGGACGAACTGTCACTGCGCACCATTGAAAACATGCTGCGGCCCCCTGAGCCCGCACCGACCGCCGACGACTACCAGCCCATCAAAAAGGCTCGCCAATCTGACAAGTCGGGCAAACAAGGCAAGGGCAATGTGCTGGTGGTGGGCATCGACTCGCTGCTCACACAATTGGCCAAATGCTGCAAGCCTGCACCGCCCGATGAAATTCTGGGCTTTGTGACCAAGGGGAAAGGCGTGAGCATTCATCGCCATGACTGCAGCAATTTCCGCAATATGGCGAGCGGCAGTCCTGACCGGGTCATAGAAGTCAAGTGGAGTTCACCCAATAAGCCGGATGGCGCCGTCTATCCGGTGGACGTCGCCGTCGAAGCGTCTGACCGGCAGGGCCTGTTGCGGGATATTTCAGAAATATTTGCCAAAGAAAAAATGAACGTCATCGGTGTTCAGACCCAGTCTGTCAAGGACAACCGTGGCGGCACGGCCTGGATGACTTTCACCGTTGAAGTGGCCCAATCGAGTCGCCTGAACCAGGTGCTTGGCATCGTGGCTGAAGTGGCGGGCGTTCGTTCGGCGCGCAGACGTTGAATTTATTGCTTTATTTTCAGGCCTCGCCTGAAACTCGTGTTTTGCACTGCTAGAATAAGGGCTTCGAACAGTACATAGGCGCGTAGCTCAGCTGGTTAGAGCACCACCTTGACATGGTGGGGGTCGTTGGTTCGAGTCCAATCGCGCCTACCAATTTCCTGAAACGGTTCCTGTTTTGCTGGTTTCACCACGAGGTGAAGGTCAACATCGCAGGGTAAACCAAGGGAATTGCGTATACCCAAACTTCTTAGAATGTACCGAACCGTGTGGCTTTTGACGCGGGTCGTCATTCAGGAGTAATCAGTGCAGAAAAACAAAACCGTTCATGCAAGTTCGACCGAATCTTCGGCATCGAATCGCTTGTCCATGGACGTGCCACCTCCTGAAGGAGCCGGCAGCCCCGTTGACAAGTCCGCCGCATCCATCAAACCGGCCCGGGTCATCAAAAAGTATCCGAACCGTCGGCTGTATGACACTGAGACCTCTGCCTATATCACCCTGGCCGAGGTTCAGCGCCTGGTGATGGACAGCACGCATTTCGTCGTTCGCGACGCCAAGACCGGTGAAGACCTGACGCGCAGCATTCTGCTGCAAATTATTCTTGAAGAGGAGGCTGGTGGTGCTCCGATGTTCACGGAAGCCGTATTGGCGAACATCATCCGTTTCTATGGAAACGCCATGCAGGGCTTCATGGGGGCATATCTCGAAAAGAACGTGCAGAGCTTCATGGACCTCCAGGTCAAGATGGCCGAGCAGTCAAAAGGTTTGACCCCTGAAATGTGGGCCCAGTTCATGAATGCCAAGTCACCCATGATGCAGGGCATGATGGGCACGTATGTCGAGCAGTCCAAAAATGTCTTCTCGCAGATGCAGGAGCAGATGCAGAAACAAAGTGAACAGATGTTGGCGGCATTCGGGCTAAAGCGCTAGACAAGGTCCAGGCTGGGCGGCCAGCGAAGGATATCCGGACCTCTTTGTTCGTCGTCCGGTCTGCTCTGAGACAATAGGCTCCATGAGCGACGTTTTTTCCCCTTCTCCCCTTTCCCCTGTTTCCTCCATCAAACCCGTACCTCGGGTGGGCTTTGTCAGTCTGGGCTGCCCGAAGGCCCTGACTGATTCGGAGTTGATTCTCACGCAATTGAGCGCCGAGGGTTACCAGACTTCCAAGACCTTTGAAGGTGCGGATCTGGTCATCGTCAATACCTGTGGCTTCATTGATGACGCCGTGCGCGAGAGTCTGGACACCATCGGCGAAGCGCTGGCTGAAAACGGAAAGGTGATCGTTACAGGCTGCCTGGGTGCCAAGTCAGGCGAGGGCGGCGGTAATCTGGTGCGCCAGATGCACCCCAGCGTGCTGGCCGTGACTGGTCCACACGCCACGCAGGAGGTAATGGACGCTGTACACCTGAATTTGCCCAAGCCGCACGATCCATTTATTGACCTGGTGCCTGGCGCTTTTGGCATTGCGGGCATCAAACTGACGCCCCGCCACTATGCCTACCTGAAGATCAGCGAAGGCTGCAATCACCGCTGTACCTTCTGCATCATTCCGTCCATGCGTGGCGATCTGGTTTCGCGGCCGATCGGCGATGTGCTGAATGAAGCGCGCGCGCTGTTTGAGGGAGGCGTGAAAGAGTTGCTCGTCATCAGCCAGGACACTTCTGCCTATGGCGTGGATGTGAAATACCGCACCGGATTCTGGGATGGGAAGCCGGTCAAGACCCGCATGCTTGAACTTGTGCAGGCGCTCGGTGAAATTGCCGAGCCGTTTGGCGCATGGGTGCGTTTGCACTATGTGTATCCCTATCCGAGCGTCGACGAGATACTTCCGCTGATGGCCACGGGCAAGGTGCTTCCTTATCTGGACGTACCGCTGCAGCACAGTCACCCCGATGTACTGAAGCGGATGAAGCGTCCTGCCAGCGGCGAGAAAAATCTGGAGCGTATTGCGCGATGGCGCGAAATTTGCCCCGAAATCGTGATTCGAAGCACCTTTATTGCCGGCTTCCCCGGTGAAACCGAAGAGGAATTCGGACATCTGCTTGATTTCATGCGCGAAGCGCGAATCGATCGCGCGGGCTGTTTTGCCTACAGTGCTGTCGAGGGCGCGACAGCCAATGACATTCCGGGCATGTTGCCACTGGAGGTGCGGGAAGAGCGACGAGCGCGCTTCATGGCGGTTGCCGAAGAGGTTTCAAGCCAAAAACTGTTGCAGCGCGTGGGCGCCATCATGCAGGTGCTGGTCGATCATGCGCCGGCCCTTGGCCGAAAGGGCGGCACAGGTCGTTCGTATGCCGATGCGCCCGAGATCGATGGCGTGGTCAAACTGCTGCCGCCCGAGAAAATCAGCAAGACCCTGAAGGTCGGTGAATTCACCCGCGCGCGCATTGTGGGCGCCCAGGGGCATGACCTCATTGCCGTTCCGGTTTGAGCGCTATAAAAATCCTTGCATCCCTTGCCAGCCTGTAGTTTCTACGGCTGGCCTTTAGACGTCGGCATTGCCCGGAAAGCGGGCAGAAGAAACAAGCCCAGAAAACAAAAAGGCCGCTGTTTGGTAGCGGCCTTTTTTTCTTCGACTTGAGTAATTTTGGTGCCCGGGAGAGAACTCGAATCTCCACATCTTGCGATACACGGACCTGAACCGTGCGCGTCTACCAATTCCGCCACCCGGGCACAGCAAGCAGTTTAACATTACATTAAGCGGTTCGCAGGAAGTGTGATGAAAAATTTCAGGTTTTTTGCTGAAATTTCGATACCGCTCAGCTTCCCCGGCCGCCGCCGGGGCTTCTTCGGATCTCCCGCACGCATGTGTCCACACGGATTTTTCATAAATCGCGGCTAGTATCTGGATGGAACACTGATACAAAATGAAATTAGCCACCCCAAATACCATTCATGCCGCTACCTGAATAACTTGCCGCCAGCGGCACTCACGAAAGAGAATTCTTATCAAAACAACTTCCGCTCCTTCCGGCACATCGTCCGGACTCCTCGCTGAATTCGAGGGTACCGTTTCCGGCCACCGAGATGGTCATGGCTTTGTCCTTCGCGACGACGGCGAGGCAGATGTTTATCTGCCCCCTAACGAAATGCGCGCAGTCTTGCACAAGGACCGTGTCATGGTACGGATCGTCCGCTACGACCGGAAAAACCGTCCCGAAGGGCGAGTCACTGAAATCATCGAGCGCCCTGCCAACCCGATCATTGGGCGTCTTCTCCAGGAAAGTGGCGTCTGGCTTGTCGCGCCTGAAGACAAACGCTATGGGCAGGATGTGCTGATTCCCAAGGGCGCAACCGGCACCGCAAAGACCGGCCAGATCGTGGTGGTCAGGCTGACTGAACCGCCAGCCCTGTTTGGTCAGCCGGTCGGACTCGTGACGGAAGTGCTGGGTGAAATCGACGATCCAGGCATGGAAATTGAAATCGCTGTGCGCAAATACGGCGTGCCTCACGAGTTCAGTGACGAGGCGCTGGCCCAGTCTCGCATGCTTCCTGATGCGGTGCGTCCTGCAGATAAAAAACATCGCGTCGACCTGACTGACATTGCGCTGGTGACCATCGACGGCGAAGACGCTCGCGATTTTGACGATGCCGTTTATTGTGAGCCGGCGAAAGTGGGGCGCGGCAAGGGCTGGCGGCTACTGGTGGCGATTGCCGATGTCAGCCATTACGTCGAAACCGGCAGCGCCATCGACATTGACGCCTACGACCGCGCCACCAGCGTGTATTTTCCGCGGCGCGTGATTCCGATGCTGCCTGAAAAGCTTTCCAACGGACTGTGTTCGCTCAACCCCAATGTCGAGCGCCTGTGCATGGTTTGCGACATGCTGGTCAACGCCAAGGGCGAGGTTCACGCCTACCAGTTCTACCCGGCCGTGATGTTCAGCCAGGCACGCCTGACCTACACCGAAGTGGCCGCCATCCTGGCCAACACGCGCGGTCCTGAAGCGGTGCAGCGCAAGGCGGTGGTGCCGCATCTGCTGCACCTGCACGAGGTGTATCAGGCGCTGCTCAAGGAGCGCGGGGTGCGCGGCGCGGTTGATTTTGAAACCACTGAAACCCAGATCATCTGCGACGAGGCGGGGCGCATTGAAAAAATCACGCCGCGTACTCGCAACGTGGCGCACCGCTTGATCGAGGAGGCCATGCTCGCGGCCAATGTCTGCTCGGCCGACTTCATTGCCCAAAGCAAGCACACGGCGCTGTTCCGGGTTCATGAAAGCCCCTCACTGGAGAAGAAGGAACTGCTGCGCAACTACCTCAAGGTCTCTGGCCTGGGCCTGACGATCAGCGACGACCCGACGCCCGGCGAGTTCCAGCTGATCGCCCTGGCGACCAAGGACCGGCCGGATGCGCTGCAGATCCATTCGATGTTGCTGCGCTCCATGCAGCAGGCCATTTACACGCCGCTGAACGATGGTCACTTCGGTCTGGCTTACGAGGCCTATACCCATTTCACCAGCCCGATCCGTCGCTACCCCGACTTGCTGGTGCACCGCGTCATCAAAGCCGTGCTGAAAAAGACCAAGTACCACTTGCCGGTGCTGCCTACGCCGGGCGAGGCCGAAGCCAAGCTGTCCAAACGGCTGGCATCGCGCGTCAAGGAGCCCAGCGAAAAGCCCAAAAAAGCCACCGCCGACCAACTGGCCTGGCAGGCGGCCGGCTTGCACTGCAGCGCTAACGAACGCCGCGCCGACGAAGCCAGCCGCGACGTGGAGGCCTGGCTCAAGTGCAAATACATGCGCGAGCATCTCGGTGAGGAGTTTGGTGGCGTGGTTACGGCCGCAACCGGCTTCGGGATTTTCGTGACACTTGACGCGATGTATGTGGAAGGCCTGGTGCACATCACCGAACTCGGTGGTGAGTACTTCCGCTTTGATGAAGCACGCCAGGAGCTGCGCGGTGAGCGTACCGGCATGCGCTACGCCATCGGCACGCGGGTTCGGGTGCAGGTCAGCCGTGTCGATCTGGACGGCAGGAAAATCGATTTCCGGCTGGTGCATGAAGGCGAGGACAAGGCGGGGTTGCTGAGCCGGGCCATGAAGGACAAGGCTGGCGGCGCTGCGGCCGACATTGCCCTGCAAGAGCGGGGCAGCAAGGAGGGGGGCAGGTCTGCGGGCAAGCGTTCTGACGCGCGCTCCAGCAAACGCAGTTCCGGGGCAGAAACCGCTCATTCCGCGACCGACAGAAGCGCCAGGTTGCCCACCGGGGCCTTGAAAGCGGCGGCCAGGAAGCCCGCCGGCAGCGCGGGCCGCAAGCAGGGCAAGAAGCCGCGTCGATAAGGCTCTCAGGGAGCCGCTCTTGATGTTTTATTTTCCTCCACGCGCTGGGACTCTATGCTGATCCGGATTTTGGCTTTTTTGCTTGAGACTGTCTTTTTTCTGCTGATTGCAGCGGCGCTGTTGCGCGCCTGGATGAACTGGTTGCGCATCAACATGAAGGCGCAGCCGGGCGGCTTTGTCATGGCGTTGACGGACTGGCTGGTCAAGCCGCTGCGCCGAGCGCTGCCCAGGTCGCTGGCCCAGTCACCGATCGACTGGGCCAGTGTCATGGCCGCCGCGTTGCTCGCGCTGGCGTATGCCTTGCTGTGGTGGTTGTTGTTCGGTGTGCTATTGGGCGCTGACTCCGGAGGGCTGGATGCCCTGCCCATGGCGCTGGTCGGGCTAGGCGTCTTCGCGCTGAAAATGCTGATGCGGGTCATGCTCCAGATCATGTTTATTTTGGTGCTGGGCTACGCCATCCTGTCCTGGGTTCAGCCGGGCTCGCCGGCCTACCTCTTGCTGGGCCGCCTGACCGAGCCCTTGCTGGCGCCGCTGCGCCGGGTGATTCCTCCCCTGGGCGGCGTGGACCTGTCTGCGCTGGTCGTTCTGGTCGCGTTGCAGATTGGCATGATGGTGCTGATCTAGCCGGCCCGCCACATCGCAAGCGTCGATGCCGTCAGGCTGCGGTGGGGGTTGCCGGCCGCCCAGGTATCGGCCCGGCGGCCATGGGCGAATACAGCGCAGCATGCCGCCTCGAAATCATTCAGTCCACGTGCCAGGCAGGCGCCGATCATGCCGGCAAGGACGTCACCGGTCCCGGCTGTCGCCAGCAAGGCGTTGCCGCTGGCATTGACCCTGCTGGTCTGACCCGGCGCGGCAACGATGCTGCCCGACCCTTTCAGAACGACCACGCACTGAAAACGCTGCGCGAGCTGCCCGGCGGCGGCCAGTCGATCGGCCTGCACCGTCGCGGCTGTGCTTCCAGCCAGCCTTGCCGCTTCCAGGGGATGGGGCGTCAGCACGGTGCTGTAGCCGCGTCCATGGCGGGCTCGCAACTGGGATTGAAGGTTAGTGTCAGCGGCAATGGCGTTGAGCGCATCCGCATCCAGCACCGCCCGGGCCGCGGCGGACAGTACCCTGGCGATGACGGACCTGACCGCGTCCCCGCCGCCACAGCCGCAGACGATCACCTGGGTTTTCAGGTCCAGCGCTTCTGGCGACCGGAACATGAGCTCGGCTTGTGTCGTGTCCACGCGAGGGCCGTCTGTCCCGAGCAAGGCCACGAAAACCCGGCCCGCCCCGGCGTGCAAGGCGGCGCGGGCGGCGAGCAGGGCAGCGCCCGTCATGTGGGTGGCCGCCGCGGCAGAAGATTGGCCCCCGATCACGGCGACATCGCCAAAGCTGCCCTTGTGGCTGGCATGGCCGGCCTGGATTTTGGCGGGCTGATTTGCCCGGTCGAGGCCCAGCAGCCAGGCGCAGGGTTGCGCGCGGAACGCTATGGCCTGGGAATCGTTGCCAAGCGGATCGAACCACACCTCGCCGGCGCAGTCTCTTCCGCCGGCGGTGAAGAGGCCTGGCTTCAAAGTCAGAAGACTTAGGGTGAATATGGCCCTTGTCCAGGTATTATGGCCATTGTTTGCTATTGATTTTATAGCCACTGCCGCGCTTGCGACTCCGCTGTCTGCGTTCAGGCCACTCGGCACATCGACGGCCAGGCAGGGCGCCCTGCTGGCTTTCATCAGGTCGAGCCAGTGCTGCATCAGCGTCGTGCCTGGCCGGGCCGGGTCCAGCGTGGCACCAATGCCCAGCAGCGCGTCGATACACAGGTCAAAGTCTTGCGGCGGCGCGGCTGCCAGTGCAACGCCGGCGGCCAGGGCGCGTTGCCGCGACGCCTGCGCATCGGGCGGCGACTGCTTCTTGCCGGTCGGCAGGCCGGTCCACGTCACGATGACTTCCTTGCCCCACTGATGCAGGTGCAGCGCCGCCTCAAAACCGTCGCCGCCATTGTTGCCTGGCCCGCAGGCAATCCAGATGCGACTGGCGCCGGGGGCCAATGCGAGGGCCAGGCGCGCCACTGCCAGTCCGGCCCGCTGCATCATGGTATGCGGTGGCAGGGTGGCCGCTGCTTCCCGTTCGATCTGGCGCGTCGTCGCCACGCTGTGCAAGGGCTGGCTGATATCGCTTGAGATTTTTTGCATCCGATGATTGTGCGTGTTTGCGGCGCCGGCGGCGAGCGTACAAGCCACGATTCCTGATTCCAGCCCGATCATCGGGAAGGGCCGAAAGACGCCGAATGGCGTAAAAAAACCCCGAAAACCGGGTTTTCTTGATCGCCTTGCTTGCCGCAGACAGCAGGCTTCAGGTATCACGCATCAGGCGGAATCCGCAGCAGCTGGCCCGGATAGATTTTGTCCGGATGGGTGAGCATGGGCTTGTTGGCCTCAAATATCTGGGGGTATTTGTTGGGTGTGCCATAAAACTGCTTGCTGATTTTTGACAGGTTGTCGCCGCTCACGACCGTGTACCACTGTGACTCGGGCGCGCTGTCGGCCACCGTCATCATGTCATTGACCGCGGCGACATTGGCCACGTTGCCGCAGCACAGCAACACCTTTTCCCTGGTGGCCTGATCGGGGGCCATGCCGGCAACGGTCACCGTCGCGCTGGGCGCGTCAAAACTGATGTCCAGCGCTTCGACTTGCAGATTCATGCTTTTGATGTAGGTTTCAATAGCATCACCCGCCGCTGTGCTCAATGCCGCGACGTTTTCCGGGGTGGGTGCCGCCGTTGCGGCTTCCTGGGCGGCCTTGGCTTCGCCGCGCCCGAACAGTTTTTCACCGGCTTCCTTGATAAAACTAAACATGCCCATGGCTTCTCCAATAAAAAGGAAATGGCCCGGTCAATACGCCGGGCTGGTTCTACTTTAGCGGCACTGCATGGTGGCCCTTCATGCAGGCACGGCGACAAATCATGTAGGACGGGCGCGCGTTGAGCGCGTGCTCAGCGCGAGCCGTTCAAGCGGCCGATGCCCAGTCCTTCCATGTCGATCTCGGCGGGTTTTCCCGCCATCAGGTCGGCGAGTGCACGCGCGCTGCCGCAACTGAGTGCCCAGCCGCTGGAGCCATGGCCCAGATTGAGCCAGAGACCGGTCAGGCCGCTGGGCCCGATGACTGGCGGCCCGTCCGGCAGCATGGGGCGCGCGCCTTTCCATAGCTGTACGCTGCCGCTGGTGCTGGAGAGTTGCGCAGCGCCGGGAAACCAGTCTTGCAGGACTTTGTACAGCGTGCTGATCGACGATTCCCTGTGGCGACCTGGCACGCCACCGATTTCTGCGCTGCCTGCCACGCGAATGCGGTTACCAAGCCTGGAAATGGCGACTTTGTAGCGCTCGTCCATCAAAGCGCTGCGCGGCGCGTTCAGGGGTTCCCGAATCGGTGCGCTGATGGAGTAGCCGTGCACCGCGACCATGGGGATTTTCAGGCCCAAGGGGCCGAGCAGTCCGGCAGAGTCCAGCCCCGCACAGACCACCACGGCGTCGAAGCTGTGGGACTGGTCGCTGCCTGCTATGAAAAGCGTAGCGGGTTGCGAACGATCCAGCTTGGCAACCGTCGTATTGAAGGCGAAATTGACGCCTAGGGCCTGCGCCTCGTTCTTGAGCAGCAGGGCAAATTGCCGGCAATTGGCCGCTTCGTCGCCAGGCAGGTGCACCGCCCCCAAAAACCGCGTGTCGGGATTGATGGCCGGCTCTATCTGCCGGGCTTCCCCGGCGTCGATTTGCCGGAATGCGACACCCGCCTCGCGCAGAAGCTGCAACCCCGGTTGAATCAGCTGGCTGTCTTTCTCCGAACGCAGAAGCACCATGTAGCCTTGGCTGCGTTCGTACTCCAGCTCCTTTCCGGTGGTGATCGCGTGCAGCCTTTCCCGGCTGTAAAAGGCGAGCCGCTGCAGGCGGGAGCGATTGGCAAGGTAAGTTTCCAGTTTGCAGGCACCCAGCCACTTCCACATCCAGGCCAATTCGCGGCCCGACAGCGGCAGGCTGAGCTTGACGGGCGAATGCCGTCTGAAAAGGTGTCCCAGAACCTTGCCAGGCATGCCGGGCGCCGCCCAGGGCGTGACATAGCCTGGCGCCACAATGCCTGCGTTGGCAAAACTGGTTTCTTCGGCCGCCGCTCCCCGCCGCTCAATGACAGTGACCTCGTGACCGTCCTGGGCCAGTTCGTAGGCGGTCGTGATGCCGATGATGCCGGCGCCAATGACGGCGACCCTCATGGCTGGCAGGCCGGTGGACAGGGGGCGGGCGAGAGGCGAAACAGCTTGTAAATCATTATTTTTAGGAAAAAAAGCCCGCATGCCCATCGTGGATGGGCATATATTGCTATTGTTTTTGTAGTGAGAGCGAGAGCGTGGTTTCGACCTGGAGCGCCAGGTCAAGCACGGCGTCATCCTGCAGTGCCGAGTGCCACAACATCAGTCCGACCGGCAACTGGCCCGGCGTATGACAAGGCAGCGAAATCGCGCAGCCGTCGAGCATGTTAACCATCGAAGTATTGCGCAGCAAAAGTCCGTTGATGCGGAAAAATTCGCTATCGTCATCCAGTACGCTGGAAATCGGTGGCGCCACGATGGGCACCGTGGGCGACAGCACGGCGTCAAAGCCGCTCAGCCGCGCCTCCATGCGGGTGATCCAGTCCTTGCGGGCTGCCAGCAGATCGATGTAGTCGGCCGCGCTCATGCTTTCACCGCGCAGTATTCGTAGCGCCACGCGGGGGTCGTACCCGGCCCGCTTCCCTGCAATCAGCGTGCGGTGCCAGGCAAAGCTCTCTGCCGCCGACAAGCCGCCGCTCGCATTGATGGCGGCCAGCTCGCCGATTTCATTTAGTGAAATTTCCTCAATCCGGGCCCCCGCCTGACGCAGGACCTTCAGGCTTCGCTCAAAGGACTCGCTCACGGTCTGGTCAAGACCGTCCTGCATGTGCGTGCGCGCAACCGCCAGCCGGAGCGACGACAGCGGCTTTCCGGCAAGCTGCACGCTTCGCGCCGCCAGTACTTCGTGCACCGTGATGGCATCGCGGACCGATGTGGTCAAGGCGCAGACCGTGTCAAGGCTGGTGGATAGCGGAACCGCGCCGGCCGTGGGAACCAGCCGCGCCGTGCTTTTGAAGCCGACAATGCCGCACAGCGCTGCCGGAATGCGTATCGAGCCCCCGGTGTCAGAACCGAGTCCCACCAGCGCGGCGCCGCTGGCCACCGATACGGCGGCGCCCGACGACGAGCCCCCGGGGATTCGCGCTACCGCGGGATCAGCCGGGTTCACCGGCGTACCGTAGTGGGGGTTGATGCCAACGCCGGAGAAGGCAAATTCGACCATATTGGTTCGCCCCAGGAACACCGCTCCCGCGCTCCTCAGGCGCGCCACCGCCGGGCAGTCGGCCCGGGCGGCGGGGCGGCCCGCCAAAACGGTGGAGCCGGCTGTCGTCACCTGGCCGGCCACATCGAAGAGATCCTTGACCGAGACCGAAATTCCGGCCAGCGGCGTGTCTGGATCGGAAAGGGCGCTTTGCGGTGTCGCAGCCAGCGGCGGTTTGCCCGCGCCTGGCATGAAAGCATGGCGGCAGGCATCGCCCCGTGCAATGGTGTCCGAGTGGTCAAGAATTTCCTGGGGGCTGGACAGCCCTTGCCGCAGGGCCTGACGGGTGGCGTGAAGATCGCCGTGGAAAGGCGGGTAGAGAGGGTAGGGCTGATTCATGGGCAGGGGTGTTATACTCAGCAGGCTCTGCAAATGGCGAATTTTTCGGTGATTGCAGGGTAAATCGCAAATCAGCCACTCAAGGTGTTGTCCGGAATGGTTTCGGGCAATAAGCGCTGATTTTAGACACAACCTTTGGAGTTATTTATGTCGACAAGCATGCGTGAAATGCTGGAAGCTGGCGTCCACTTTGGCCACCAGACCCGGTTTTGGGACCCCAAGATGGCCCCGTTCATTTTTGGCCACCGCAACCGCATCCACATCATCAACCTTGAAAAAACGTTGCCGATGTACCAGGAGGCGATGAAGTTCGCCAAGCAACTGACCGCCAACCGCGGCACCATCCTGATGGTGGGCACCAAGCGCACCGCCCGCGAAACCGTTGCCGCTGAAGCCCAGCGCGCCGGCATCCCTTATGTTGACCAGCGCTGGCTGGGCGGCATGTTGACCAATTTCAAGACGGTCAAGACCTCGATCAAGCGCCTCAAGGAAATGAAGGCTCAGCAGGAAGCTGGCCTCGATACCATCAGCAAAAAAGAGCAGCTGACGTTCAAGCGCGAAATCGAAAAGCTTGAAAAAGACATCGGCGGCATTCAGGACATGGCTGCACTGCCTGATGCAATCTTCGTGATCGACGTGGGTTTTCATAAAATCGCCGTTCTCGAAGCCAAAAAACTGGGCATTCCACTAATTGGCGTGGTTGATACCAACCACTCCCCGCTGGGCATCGACTACGTGATTCCGGGTAATGATGACTCGTCCAAGGCGGTTGCCCTGTACGCTCGCGGCATTGCCGACGCGGTGATCGAAGGACGTGCCAGCGCCATGAATGAGGTCGTCAAGGCGGTCTCGGCCGAAGGCTCGGATGAATTTGTAGAAGTGGAAAACGCAGCAAGCTAATGTTTTTTGGCGCTGCGCCAAACGCGAAAAAGGGGCTCGCGTAGCCCCTTTTTCACAAGCCAACGATATGCAGGGTGTGCGTTACGCTTTAGCGTGCCTCTGAAGTGAACACGACAAAACGGAGAATCAGAAAATGGCAATTACTGCAAGCATGGTCGCTGAACTGCGCGCTAAAACCGATGCCCCCATGATGGAATGCAAAAAGGCGCTGACCGAAGCCGAAGGCAATTTCGAGAAAGCGGAAGAAATCCTGCGCGTCAAACTCGGCAGCAAGGCCGGCAAGGCAGCGTCCCGCGTCACCGCTGAAGGCGTCGTGGCTATGGCCCGCGAAGGCGATGTGGCGGCACTCGTTGAAATCAATTGCGAAACCGACTTCGTCACTAAGAATGACAGCTTCCTGGCTTTCGCCAACGCGGTTGCAGAAGCCATCGTCAAACACAACCCAGCTGATGTCGCTGCCCTTGGCGCCGCGCCGCTGGCCATGGAAGGCTTCGGTCCAAGCCTGGAAGATGTACGCAAGGGTCTGATCGGCAAGATCGGCGAAAACATGAGCGTTCGCCGCTTCAAGCGTTTCGCAGGCGGATCGGTGGCCTCTTACCTGCACGGCACACGTATTGGCGTGGTTGTGGAGTTTGCAGGCGACGAAACCGCAGCCAAGGACGTTGCCATGCATGTGGCGGCAATGAAGCCTGTAGCCTTGTCAAGCGCGGATGTTCCTGCTGAACTGGTCGCCCGCGAGCGCTCGGTGGCTGCTGCCAAGGCGGCTGAAGATGCTGCTGTTGCGCAGGCTGCCGGCAAACCGGTTCAGTCCGATGAAATCGTGGCCAAGCGTATTGAGGGCGGCGTTCAGAAGTATCTGAAAGAAGTCAGCCTGAACAACCAGACGTTTGTGAAGAACGACAAGCAGACGGTTGAGCAAATGCTCAAGGAAAAGGCTACGACGATCAAGTCCTTCACGCTTTACGTGGTGGGCGAGGGCATCGAGAAGAAGGTGGATGACTTCGCTGCAGAAGTTGCCGCCCAAGTCGCTGCCGCCAAAGGCGCGTAAGCGTTTCAGGCCAGTCGAAAGGCCGCTAAATTTATCACCAACCCAACCACGAAAGCCAATCCATGCCAGCCTACAAGCGAATCTTGTTAAAACTGTCAGGTGAGGCCTTGATGGGCGACGATGCCTTCGGCATCAACCGCGCGACCATTGTGCGCATGGTGGAAGAGATTGCCGAAGTCACCCGGATGGGCGTCGAGGTGGCGGTGGTGATTGGCGGCGGCAATATCTTTCGCGGCGTGGCAGGTGGATCGGTCGGCATGGACCGAGCCACTGCCGACTACATGGGCATGCTGGCCACCGTGATGAACGCGCTGGCCTTGGGCGACACCATGGACAAGGCCGGCCTGATTGCGCGGGTCATGTCTGCCATCGCCATTGAGCGGGTGGTCGAGCCCTATGTACGGCCCAAGGCATTGCAGTATCTGGAAGAAGGCAAGGTCGTTATTTTTGCGGCTGGCACTGGCAACCCGTTTTTCACCACCGATACCGCGGCTGCATTGCGCGGTGCGGAAATCGGCGCTGAAATTGTCCTGAAAGCGACCAAGGTGGACGGCGTCTACTCGGCGGATCCAAAAAAAGACCCGACGGCCACGCGCTACACCAGCATTACTTTTGACGAAGCCATGGGCAAAAACCTTGAAGTCATGGACGCCACGGCGTTTGCCCTGTGCCGCGACCAGAAGTTGCCCCTCAAGGTCTTTAGTATTTTCAAGCACGGTGCGCTCAAGCGTGTAATCCAGGGCGAAGACGAAGGAACTCTGGTTCACGTGTGACACCTGCGGTGAGCTGTTGCCCGCCTGGCATCATCTACATTCATTGCACTTTTTTGAACATAGACATCAGGAGATTCGACCATGAGCATTGTTGAGGTCAAGCAGCAGGCCACGCAGAAGATGCAGCAGTCGCTGGATTCTTTCCAGCACAACCTGACCAAGATCCGCACCGGCCGTGCCAACCCGGGTTTGCTCGATACCGTTCAGGTGGACTACTACGGCTCCATGGTGCCCATCAGTCAGGTCGCCAACGTTGCCTTGCTCGACGCCCGAACCATCAGCGTTTCGCCATGGGAAAAAGGCATGGGCGCCAAGATCGAAAAAGCCATCCGTGACTCCGATCTGGGGCTCAATCCGGCGTCTCAGGGCGATTTGATTCGCGTTCCGATGCCGGCAATGACCGAAGAGCGCCGTAAAGAGCTGACCAAAGTCGTGCGGGCCGAGGGTGAGCATGCCAAGGTTGCCATCCGCAACCTGCGCCGCGATGCCAACGACGGCATCAAGAAACTGGTCAAGGAAAAACTTGCCTCTGAGGACGATGAGCGTCGTTCGCAAGACGAAATCCAGAAGTTCACGGACCGTTTTATTGCCGATGTTGACAGACTGGTCACAAGCAAGGAACAAGACATCATGGCGGTCTGAACTCATGCCACCAAGCGTGTCACTCCGTGTGCTGCGTTGCCCCCGTGCGCTCGCTGAACCTGCTCCCGGTCTTTCGCCGCGCTTGAGGGCGCAGCCGTCTGGCTTTCTTGAGTAAGTTCATGGGCCTGGTTCCATATCACGTTGCCATCGTCATGGATGGCAATGGCCGATGGGCGACCAAGCGGTTTTTGCCACGCATCGCTGGTCACAAGCAGGGTGTTGACTCGCTGAGCCGATGCGTCAAGGCTTGCCTGGAGCGCGGTGTTGCCGTGTTGACGGTTTTTGCATTCTCGTCCGAGAACTGGAACCGGCCTTCCGATGAGGTCTCGGGCTTGATGGACTTGCTGGTGTTTGCACTGGCCAAAGAGGTCCCGGCACTGAACGCGCAGGGCGTACAGCTTCACTTCGTGGGCGATCGCGAGCGGCTTTCGGGGAAGGTCCAGGCCGGACTGACCCAGGCTGAACTCAGCACCTCAGGCAACCAGCGTCTCATCTTCAACGTGTGCTTCAACTACGGCGGACGCTGGGACATTGTCCAGGCTGCGCAAAAGCTCGCCAGCCGTGGCGAAGAGATGACCGAGCAGTCGCTGGACCGGGCCATGGCGCTGGCCCACGTGCCTGACCCGGATTTGCTGATTCGCACGGGCGGCGAGTTGCGCATCAGCAACTTCCTGTTGTGGCAGGCGGCCTATTCAGAGCTGCATTTTTCCGACAAGCTCTGGCCCGAGTTTGACGAGCTTGCCCTTGATGAGGCAATAGCGGTATTTCGCACCCGTGAACGGCGTTTTGGGCAGACTTCCGCGCAACTGGACGGTCATAAACATCGCCCTGAAGGAAAGGTCGCCTGATGCTTAAGCAGCGCGTCATCACGGCCCTGGTCCTGCTCGCAATTCTGTTGCCAGCGCTTTTTTTCAGGACAGCGACGCCTTTCTGCCTGCTGGCACTGGTGTTGATTGCCGCAGGTGCCTGGGAATGGGGCCGGCTCAATGCCCTGGGGCAGATGGCCTCGGCAGCTCTTGCTCTGTTGTGCGTGATGCTCTGCGGGCTGTCCTGGTACTTCGGTTTGCTGGAAAAATCAATGCCAGTCTTGTGGGCGTCCGCAGGTGCTGCGTGGGTTCTCGCCGGTGGCTGGCTGCTGCGTTCCGGCGTGGCGGGCTGGCCGGGCATTCCAAAACCTGTCCGTCTGGCCGGAGGCCTGCTTGCGCTCTGGCTTGCATGGCTCGCCATTGCGCAGGCGCGCGTGCTGGGCGTTGAGTTCCTGCTGTCCATTTTGTTGCTGGTCTGGGTGGCGGACATCTTCGCCTACTTTGCCGGACGTGCCTTGGGCGGCCGATTCAGCAAAGGCAAGCTGGCGCCGTCCATCAGTCCCGGCAAAAGCTGGGAGGGCGTGTGGGGCGGCATGGCCGGCGTGGTGGGCTTGTCGCTGATCTGGATTACCTTTGACGGCAGCACACTTTACAGCCGGCTTGCCGAGCGTCATGGGCTGGCCGTTATGGTGCTGGCCGTTGTTTTTCTGGCCGCCATGAGCGTGGTGGGCGATCTGGTGGAGTCCCTGGTCAAACGCAGTGCTGGCGTGAAAGATTCCAGCCATCTGCTACCAGGGCATGGCGGTGTACTTGACCGTGTCGATGCCTTGCTGCCCACCTTGCCGCTGGCCATGATGCTGGCCGGCCTTTAGGCCCCCCGGGGCATCCCATTTCCTTCATGACCACCCAAAAACAGCGCATCACCATTCTGGGCTCCACGGGCTCCATCGGGGTCAGCACGCTGGACGTGATTGCCCGGCACCCGGATCGCTTTGAGGTATTTGCACTCAGTGCCGCGACACAGGTCGAACTGATGCTGGCGCAGTGCGCGCAATTCAAACCCCGGTTTGCCGTGATGGTGCATGAGGCCCAAGCCCGGCTTCTGGCCGAAAAAATCAAGGCAAACAGCCTTCCCGTCCAGGTCTTATGGGCACAAGATGCTCTTGAAATGATAGCGTCCCACGAGCTGGTTGATACGGTGATGGCGGCCATTGTGGGTGCTGCCGGCTTGCCGGCATGCATGGCTGCGGCCCGCTCGGGAAAACGCCTATTGCTGGCCAACAAGGAAGCTCTGGTGGTCGGGGGTGATGTGTTTATGCGGGCGGTGCAGACGGGGGGCGCGCAACTGCTGCCTATCGACAGCGAACACTCCGCCATTTTCCAGTCTCTGCCGGAAGACCCTGCCAGCTGGCCGCAACGGGTTGAGAAAATCATACTGACTGCGTCTGGCGGGCCGTTTCGCACCCGTGATCCGGCCAGCCTGCGCCATGTCACGCCCGACGAAGCCTGCGCGCATCCGAACTGGGTGATGGGTCGCAAGATATCGGTCGACTCGGCCACCATGATGAACAAGGCGCTGGAAGTCATTGAGGCCAAATACCTCTTTGGCTTGACTCCCGCGCAAATCGAGGTGGTGATTCATCCCCAGAGCATCATCCATTCCATGGTGCAGTACCACGATACTTCGGTGGTGGCGCAGCTCGGAACGCCTGACATGCGGGTGCCAATCGCCTACGGGCTGGCGTGGCCGGACCGTATCTCTTCGGGTGCGAAGCCGCTTGACTTCAGGGCCATGGCCAACATGAGCTTCGAGGTGCCTGATGACGTCCGGTTTCCGGGCTTGCCGCTTGCCTGGACTGTGCTGGACGCCCCTGTGGGAAGCGCGGCGGTGCTCAATGCCGCCAACGAGGTGGCGGTAGCGGCTTTTCTCGACCGGCGCATCAGGTTTGACCATATCCATCGTGTAAATCATGCAACTTTGGATGCTGTTGCCGTCTCCGAGGTAAACGACTTGGAGGGCCTGCTTGCTCTTGATGTCCTGGCGCGTACCGTCGCCGCCCAAATCGCCAAAGGTCTGGAGGTCTGAGATGCTGACGTTGCTGGCTTTCGTTGTTGCCCTGGGAATCCTGATTGCCGTGCACGAGTACGGCCACTACCGGGTGGCGGTGGCCTGCGGCATCAAGGTACTCAAGTTTTCAATCGGGTTCGGCAAGCCCATCTACACCTGGCGCCTCAAGGACAAGCCTACGGAGTTCGCCATTGGCATGCTGCCGCTGGGGGGTTATGTCAAGATGCTGGACGAGAGGGAGGCGCCGGTTGATCCCGCCGAGCGTCATCTGGCTTTCAACACCCAGCCGCTGAAGTCCCGGGCCGCCGTGGTGGCCGCCGGTCCGCTTGCCAATCTGTTGCTGGCCGTGCTGTTGTATTCGGTTGTCAACTGGAGCGGCATGCAGGAGCCCAAGGCCATTCTGGCCAGCCCTGTGGCCGGTTCGCTGGCTGAGAAAGCGGGGCTGCGGGCCCACGAAACTGTTCAGCAGGCCGCCTTTGAGGGGGGCGATTTCGAGGCAGTCCGCTCGTTTGAAGATCTCCGCTGGCGCTTGACGCAAGGCGCTCTGGACGGCCGCGATGTGCAACTGGTGCTCGCTGGTGAAAACCAGACATCCACTCGCACAGTCCAGTTGCCGCTTAGCCAGATCGACGCAGGGCAGGCCGATGCAACGCTTTTCCGGAAAATCGGCATTCTCGGACCCTGGACGAAACCCGTGATCGGCGACGTGATGGCGGGCAGTGCCGCTCAAAAAGCCGGTTTGCAGGCAGGCGACCTTGTCCAGCGCGTCGGCAACACGGCGGTTGCTGATGGGCAGCAGCTGAGAGAGCTTATTCGCGGCTCCGTACCCTTAGGCACGGCAGGCTCCGCGCTCTCGGTTGCGCCGCAGACCTGGCAAGTATTGCGCGATTCCCAACTGCTCGAACTCCAGGTGTCACCCGAACTCAAGCCAGAGGGCGCTGCGCTAGTCCCCCGGATAGGCGCGTTTGTTGGCGCTCCGCCCGAGTTGGTGATGGTGCGCTACGGACCTCTGGAAGGTCTGGCTGAGGGCGCCAGGCGCACATGGGAAGTGTCCCTTCTGACGCTCAAGATGATGGGCAGGATGCTTACCGGAGAAGCGTCGCTTAAAAATCTGAGCGGACCGCTCACCATTGCCGACTATGCCGGCAAGTCGGCAAGCCTCGGCTGGTCCGCCTACCTCGTTTTTCTGGCGCTCATCAGCGTGAGCCTGGGCGTTCTCAATTTACTCCCGCTGCCCGTTTTGGACGGTGGGCACCTGATGTATTATCTTTGGGAATGGGTCACTGGTCGCGGCGTGTCTGACGTCTGGATGGACCGGTTGCAGCGCGGTGGCGTTGCGATCCTGCTGGGCATGATGAGCATTGCCCTTTTCAATGATGTCACCCGGCTTTTTAGCTGATGCCGGGCTAACCCCAACCAATTCATGCAAAAGCAATTCAATCGATTCAAAGTTCGTGCGTTCTCCGCCATTGCCGCCGGTTTGCTGGTCGCCAACGCCGCCTGGGCCGTTGATCCATTCACGGTGCGCGACATCCGTGTTGAGGGTTTGCAGCGCGTGGAACCGGGGACGATTTTTGCGTCGCTGCCGTTTCGCGTTGGTGAGACTTATAACGATGACAAGGGTTCGACGGCCATCAGGGCACTGTTCGGCCTGGGGCTCTTCAAGGATGTGCGGCTTGAGGTCAATGGCGATGTGCTGGTGGTGATTGTCGAGGAGCGCCCCACCGTTGCTGACGTGGACTTTGTCGGAACCAAGGAGTTCGACAAGGAAGTGCTTAAAAAAGCGCTGCGCGATGCGGGTGTGGCCGATGGCCAGCCGTTTGACAAGGCTCTTGCTGACAAGGCCGAGCAGGAACTGAAGCGCCAGTACATCAACAAGAGCTTGTACGGTGTTGAAGTGCTGACGACGGTTACCCCGATTGAGCGAAATCGGGTGAACCTGACTTTCAGCGTCGTCGAAGGCGATGTTGCAAAGATCAAGGAAATTCACATTACCGGCAACAAGGCGTTCAGCGAGTCAACCCTGCTGGGCCTGTTTGACCTGGATACGGGTGGCTGGCTGAGCTGGTACACGAAGTCCGACCGCTACTCGCGCACCAAGCTCAATGCCGACATCGAAACCCTGCGCTCTTACTACCTTTCGCGAGGTTATCTTGAGTTCAAGGTGGATTCGACGCAAGTGGCCATTTCTCCTGACAAGCAGAGCATTGCAGTCACCTTGAACATTACCGAGGGCGAGCGTTTTGTCGTCTCTGGCATCAAGCTCGAGGGCAACTACCTTGGCAAGGAAGAGGAGTTCAAGTCGCTCGTTGCGATCAAGGCGGGTGAGCCTTACAACGCTGATGACGTGGCGCAGACCACCAAGGCCTTCACCGATTACTTCGGAAGCTTTGGATTTGCCTTCGCAAAGGTAGAGGCCACGCCGGAAATTGACCGCGTCAACAATCGGGTCGCCTTTATACTGCAGGCGGAGCCATCGCGCCGGGCGTATGTGCGGCGCATCAATGTCGCAGGAAATAACCGTACGCGTGACGAAGTTGTGCGCCGGGAATTCCGGCAGTTTGAATCGTCCTGGTACGACGGCGACAAGATACGGCTTTCCCGTGATCGCGTGGACCGCCTTGGGTTTTTCAATGAAGTGGGCGTGGAAACCCAGGAGGTGCCTGGCACGCAGGACCAAGTCGATGTGACGGTGAACGTGGTTGAAAAACCGACCGGCAACCTGCAGCTTGGCGCCGGCTACTCGAGTGCCGACAGCGTGTCACTCATGTTTGGCATCAAACAGGAAAACGTTTTTGGCTCCGGGAACTACCTGGGCGTTGAGGTCAATACGAGCCGGTCCAACCGGCAACTCGTGCTGAGCACGATTGACCCCTACTTTACAGCCGATGGCATTTCCCGAAGCATTGATGTCTACTACCGGACTTCTTCGCCCCTGAGCGGGCAGGGCGGCGACTACCAGCTCAGGACCAAGGGCGCAAGTATCCGCTTTGGTGTTCCTTTTACAGAAACCGACACGGTGTATTTCGGCAGCGGCTATGAGTCCCTGACGATTGTGCCGGGGACGCTTCTTCCGGTCAGCTACCAGGACTACGCCAACCAGTTTGGTTTCACCAGCAACTCCATTCCGCTGACGGTGGGCTGGTCGCGTGACACCCGTGACAGTGCGCTGGTACCGACTTCAGGGCGCTTCCAGCGTGTCTATGGCGACTGGGGTGTTGCTGGCGACATCAAGTTTGTGCGTGCCAATTACCAGATTCAGCAGTACATACCGATCAACAAGCAATTTACCGTTGCCCTGAACGGTGAACTGGGCTGGGGCAAGGGTCTTAATGGGCAGCCCTTCCCCTTGTTCAAGAACTACTACTCTGGCGGCCTCGGTTCTGTGCGCGGCTTCCAGCAGGGTTCCCTCGGTCCGCGCGATACTTCCGATCTCGCGGTCGGTGCGCCCAAGAAGCTGACGCTCAATGCCGAACTGGTCGCGCCATTTCCAGGGGCCGGAAATGACCGCACCTTGCGCATGTACGGATTTGTAGATGCCGGGAATGTCTTCAAGGATAGCTATAAACTCAACGGTCCTGACGGGCTGAGGGCCTCTACCGGCCTCGGGATCAGCTGGATTTCTCCGGTCGGACCGCTTCGCATTGCCTACGCAGTGCCTTTACGTAAACAAGCAGGCGATAAAATCGAGCGTCTGCAATTCCAGATTGGTACCTCTTTCTAATGAAAAACATGTCACACAAAATTATCCTTGGCCTCGTGGTTGCATTGGCCGGTTTTTCCGCCAGCGCGCAAGAGTTCAAGGTTGGCGTCGTCAACCTGGACCGTATTTTCCGCGAGGCCAACTCAGCCAAGGCAGCGCAAACCAAGCTGGAGCAGGAGTTCAGCAAACGCGAAAAGGAACTGACAGAACTGGGCACCCAGCTGAAAACGCAGTCTGACAAGTTCGAGCGCGAGGCTCCCACCCTGGCTGAAAGCCAGCGCACCGTGCGTCAACGCCAGCTGGTTGATCAGGATCGCACTTTCCAGACCAAGCGCCGCGAATTCCAGGAAGACCTGAACGCGCGCAAGAACGAGGAACTTCAGTTGGTCATAGAGCGCGCAAACAAGGTTGTCAAAACTCTGGCCGAATCCGAAAAATATGACCTGATTCTTCAAGAGTCGGTCTACGTGAACCCCAAGCATGACATCACCGACAAGGTGATCAAGGCACTCAACGCTGCGCGTTGATTGCCGGTGTCCGGCCGTCGATCAATCGTGGAAATGGCAGGCGCAGTGTGACGCTCCGTCTTGCCGAAATTGTCCAAGCCCTGTCGGGTAGCGCGCCTGCCGAACTGGTCGGCAACCCCGAGCTGGAGATTGACCGTCTGTCGACTCTCGAGGCATCGGGTTCGCGCGATCTGACTTTCCTCAGTCACCCGAAATACCTGGGAAAGCTGTCGCAGTCCGCCGCGGCCTGTGTGGTCGTAGCGCCTTCTGTGCGCGAGGCCGCCATCAGGCGGGGTCCATGCATTGTGGCCGACGATCCCTACTACTACTTTGCGCTCATTACCCAACTCTGGAAGCGCCACCATTTTCCGCCGGCACCGCCGCGGATCCACCCTGCCGCGTTTGTTGATCCAGCATCCAGACTTGAGCCGGACGTTTCAATCGGCGCATTTGCCTGCATTGCTGCCGGTGCCGTGATCGGAGCGGGTGCGTGCATCGGCGAGCATTGCGTCATCGGGCGAAACGCAGTAATAGGTGCGGGCAGCAGGCTTGCTGCCCGCGTCACAGTCGCAGAAAACTGCCGCATCGGTGAGCGCTGCATCGTTCATCCGGGTGCGGTGATAGGCGCTGACGGCTTCGGCTTTGCGCCGCACGACGGCGAGTGGGTCAAGATCGAGCAGCTGGGCGCCGTGCGCATCGGCAATGACGTTGAGATTGGCGCCAACACCTGCATTGACCGGGGCGCCCTGCAAGACACCGTGCTGGAAGACGGCGTCAAGCTTGACAACCTGGTGCAGATCGGCCACAACGTGCGCGTCGGCAGGCACAGCGCCATGGCTGGCTGCGCAGGGGTGGCCGGCAGCGCGACGATAGGCGCGAACTGCACGGTAGGTGGCGGGGCAGTCGTGCTTGGCCATTTGCGCCTGGCAGACGGCGTGCACGTATCCGCCGCGTCGGTGGTGACGCGATCGCTTTTAAAGCCGGGGCAATACTCCGGCTTCTTTCCCATCGACGACAATGCCGCGTGGGAAAAAAATGCCGCCACGCTCAAGCAGCTCCATGCTTTGCGCGAACGGCTCAAACATGCTGAAAACTCCCTGCTGCAATTGCGCAATACCCTAGAAGAAAAATCATGATGGATATTCACCAGATTCTCAAGTCATTGCCGCACCGGTACCCGATTCTGCTGGTTGACCGGGTTTTGGAAATCGAGGCCGGAAAAAGCATCAAGGCGTTAAAAAACGTTACGATCAACGAACCCTTTTTCATGGGCCACTTTCCGCACCGCCCCGTCATGCCTGGCGTGCTCATGCTGGAGGCCATGGCGCAGGCCGCGGCCCTGTTGTCGTTCAGCACCATGGGGGTGACGCCGGATGACAAGACGGTGTATTACTTTGCCGGTATTGACGGAGCCCGTTTCAAGCGCCCCGTTGAACCTGGTGACCAGATGATCATCGACGTTTCGCTGCTGCGCATGAAGGCGGGCATTTTCAAATTCAAGGGCGTGATCACGGTGGATGGGCAGGTTGCCTGCGAGGCCGAACTGATGTGCACCATGCGCAGAGTTGGCTGAGTGCCGCCATGACATCGTCAGACGCATTGCGAGGCATACATCCCACGGCGCTTGTTGATTCTCTTGCCCAGCTCGACAGCTCGGTGAGTGTCGGGCCGTTTACCGTTGTCGGTCCTCATGTCAAGGTGGGTGCCGGCACTACCATCGGCGCGCATTGCGTGATCGAGGGCCACACCACCATCGGCCGCGACAACCAGATCTTCCAGTTCAACTCGCTGGGCGCGATTCCCCAGGACAAGAAGTACGCGGGCGAGCCCTGTGAACTGGTGATCGGCGACCGCAACACCATCCGGGAGTTTTGCTCACTCAACATCGGCTCACCAGGCGACGAAGGCGTCACCCGTCTGGGCGATGACAACTGGATCATGGCCTACGTGCACATCGCGCATGACTGCGTGGTCGGCAACAACACGATTTTTGCCAACAACAGCACCCTGGGCGGCCATGTGCATATCGGCGACTGGGTGATCCTGGGCGGCTTTACCGGGGTGCACCAGTTTGTGCGCCTGGGCGCCCATAGTTTCACAGCCATATCGTCGGTGCTGGTGGCTGATTTGCCGCCATTTGTCATGTGCCAGGGCCAGCCGGCCGAAGCACGCTCCATGAATTTTGAGGGTCTGCGCCGGCGCGGCTTCTCTGCTAACCGCATCTCTGCCGTCAAGGCCATGCACAAGGCGCTGTACCGCGATGGCCTGACGCTGGAGCAGGCCCGGGCACGTATTGCGGAGTTGCCAAAAAAGCATCTGGAGTCCACGCCAGACGTTGAGATGATGCTCTCATTTTTAGAGCAGGTTTCGCCTAAACGCGGCATTGTCCGCTAGGCGAGCAGGTCGATGTCGCCACCTTCTCTGCCGTTTCGTGGAGAAGCGACTCCCAGCATTGCCATGGTCGCGGGGGAAACTTCCGGCGACCTGCTCGCGGGCCTGCTGCTGGACGGCTTGCAAAAGCGCTGGCCGGGCTTGACATCCAGCGGCATCGGCGGGCACCAGATGGTGAGCCGCGGTTTCAAGGCCTGGTGGCCGAGCGAAAAACTTGCCGTGCGCGGCTATGTCGAGGTCTTGCGGCATTACCGTGAAATCCTGGCGATCCGTGAGCAGTTGAAGAAAAGACTGCTAGTCGGGACCGGGCCGCGGCCCGACATCTTCATTGGTGTCGACGCGCCTGACTTCAACCTCGATCTGGAGGCGGCACTCAAGGCCCAGGGCATCAAGACGGTTCACTTCATCTGCCCGTCCGTCTGGGCGTGGCGTGCGGACCGCATCGAAAAAATCAGGCGCAGTGTGGACCATGTGCTGTGCATTTTTCCGTTTGAGCCCGCCTTGCTGGCGCAGCACGGCATCGCCGCGACCTATGTGGGTCATCCGCTGGCCAACGTGATCCCCCTGCAGCCGGACCGCGTGGCGGCCAGGCGCCAGCTTGGCCTGCGCGATGAGGACACGGTGGTCGCCATCCTGCCGGGCAGCAGGAAATCCGAGGTCCAGTACCTGGCTTTACGCTTCTTTCAGGCTGCAACCCTTGTCAAACGGGCACAACCAGCTATTAAATTCGTAGTACCGGCGGTGCCCGCGCTGAAGGCAATGATAGAACGGCTGGCTGAGGAGGCTGGCATGCGCGCCGATGTACAGATCGTTCAAGGCCAGTCGCACACCATGCTCGCCGCCTGCGATGTGACGCTGATTGCCAGCGGCACCGCGACGCTGGAAGCGGCCCTGTTCAAGCGCCCCATGGTGATTGCCTACAACATGAACTGGCTGAGCTGGCAGATCATGCGGCGCAGGCAGTTGCAGCCCTGGGTGGGCTTGCCCAATATCCTGTGCCAGGATTTTGTCGTGCCCGAGTTGTTGCAGGATGCGGCCACGCCGGCCGCGCTGGCCGATGCCCTGCTGCAATGGCTTGATGCAAAATCGTCGTCGCCCGAAAAAATTATCGCCGTTGAACAGCGATTTGCCCAGCTGCACGCCGAGTTGCAGCGCGATACAGCCCGACTGGCCACTGATGCAATCCAGAAAATTATTGAAGCCTGAACAAACCGCCCTGTCCTGGGACGTGCCAGGGCTGATGGCCGGCGTTGACGAGGCCGGGCGTGGGCCGCTGGCCGGGCCGGTGGTGGCCGCGGCGGTCATTCTTGACGATCTCAAGCCCATCAAGGGCCTGGCGGACTCCAAAAAGCTCACGCCCTTGCGGCGCGAGAAACTGTACGACGAAATCCGGGCCAAGGCATTGTGCTGTTCGATTGCCCTGGCCACGGTTGAAGAAATCGATGCCCTGAACATCCTGCAGGCCACCATGCTGGCCATGAAACGCGCGGTGGAGGGCCTGCGGCTCAAGCCCAACAAGGTTCTAATCGACGGCAATCGCCTGCCGGCGCTAGCCATGTATGCCGAGGCCATTGTCAAGGGCGACGCGCTGGTACCGGCTATCTCGGCCGCGTCGATTCTCGCCAAGGTCTACCGTGACCGCTGGTGCGCTGAATTCCATCTTGAATACCCGCAATACGGTTTTGCCGGCCACAAGGGTTATGGAACGGCCGAGCATCTGGCCGCCTTGCGCGAGCACGGCGCCTGCCCGCAGCATCGTCGCTCCTTTGCGCCGGTCGCCGAGGTCCTGCGGTGAACCGCCACGCCGGCTCACCCGCGTCAGGGGCGGTTCCCGCTGAAGCCAGCACTTTTTCGGTGCCCGTCACCCACATTTCCTCGCGTGACAACCCGCTGATCAAGGACTTGCGCAAACTCTCGCATGACAGCACCGCCTACCGCAAACAGGGGCGTGTCTGGCTGGAGGGCGATCATTTGTGCCGTGCGGCGCTGTTGCGCGGGCTGAAGCCGTCGATTGCGCTGTTTTCGGAGTCATTTTGGCCTCAAGCCCCGGCGGAGTGGTCTCAGGTAGCTATCAAAAACATAGTAGTCCCCGACGCGCTTCTGCCCGAGATCAGTGGCCTTGAATCGCCCGCGCGCATGGGTTTTGTGATGGCGCTGCCCGCCATGCCGGCACTGCAGCCCGATGCCGCCTCCGTCATTCTCGACCGCGTGCAGGACGCCGGCAACGTGGGCTCCATCTTGCGCAGCGCGGCCGCCTTCGGCTTCGGCCAGATCATTGCGCTCAAGGGGACGGCCGCCCTGTGGTCGCCCAAGGTGCTGCGCGCGGGCATGGGGGCGCACTTTGCACTGCGGCTGGTTGAAGGTATCGAGCCCTCCGAGCTGCTTGCTCTGACCATTCCGCTGCTTGTGACAAGTTCTCACGAGGGCAGCTTTGTGCACCGGCAAAAACTGCCCATGCCGTGCGCCTGGGCCATGGGCCACGAAGGGCAGGGCGTCTGCGAGGATCTGATGGCCAGAGCCAGCCTGAAGGTACGCATAGACCAGCCGGGCGGCGAGGAATCGCTCAACGTGGCAGCCGCCGCCGCCATTTGCCTGCACGCCAGCGCGCTGGGCCAGTCCTAGCCCAGTCGCCGCCGAAAATTGCCCGAAAGAGCGCCGCCTGCGCCCCGAATGCAGGCCGCCAATTGCATACAACAGGCTATAATCAGTGGCTTTTCAAAACACAGCTTCGCCCGAGCGCACATAAAGCAAAAACCCTTATAAAAGCAGCCAGCAAAAAGTCCTTGAGGACGTTTTGCACGCTTGGGCGAACCCGTAAACAACCCGGAGAACCCAGTGCTTTTGTCTCTACAGGGAAATACCCCGCCCGCCATACTGGCGCTCGCAGACGGCACGGTCTTTATTGGCAATTCGATTGGAGCCCCCGGCTCCACGACCGGCGAGGTGGTGTTCAACACCGCCATGACCGGCTATCAGGAAATCCTGACGGACCCCAGCTATTGCCAGCAGATCGTCACCCTGACCTACCCCCACATCGGTAACTACGGAGTCAATGCCGAAGACGTGGAGGCAAGCAAAGTCCACGCCGCCGGCCTGATCATCAAGGACCTGCCGCTGTTGGCCTCCAACTTCCGCATGTCCATGACCCTGTCCGAGTATCTGGTCAGGGAAAAGACCGTGGCCATTGCCGGCATCGACACCCGCCAGCTGACCCGCCACCTGCGCATCCATGGCGCGCAAAACGGTTGCATTCTGGCGCTGAACCCAGGCCAGGCGGTGAACCCGGCGGCCATAGCCCAGGCCGTGGCGGCCGCCAAAGGCGCGCCCTGCATGGACGGGCTGGACCTGGCCAAGGTCGTGTCCGTGCCGCAGACCTACGAGTGGACCCAGACCGAATGGAAGCTGCTGAACAACAACGGCAAGCCGGGCTACGGCGTGCAGATCACGCCGCGTTTTCATGTGGTGGCGTTTGACTTCGGCGTCAAAAACAACATCCTGCGCATGGTCGCCGAGCGCGGCGCGCGCATCACGGTGGTGCCGGCGCAGACGCCGGCGAGTGACGTGCTCAAGCTCAAGCCGGATGGCATTTTCCTGGCCAATGGCCCGGGCGATCCGCAGGCCTGCGACTACGCCATAGCTGCGGTGCGCGAGCTGATCGAAACCGGCATCCCGACCTTCGGCATCTGCCTGGGTCACCAGATCATGGCACTGGCCGGCGGCGCCAAGACCTTCAAGATGAAGTTCGGCCACCACGGCGCCAATCACCCGGTGAAAGACCTGGATACCGGCCGCGTCAGCATTACCAGCCAGAACCACGGCTTTGCGGTCGATGAAAAAAGCCTGCCGGCCAACCTGCGCCCCACGCACATCAGCCTGTTCGACGGCACCTTGCAGGGCTTGGCGCGCACCGACAAGCCGGCGTTCTGCTTCCAGGGCCACCCGGAAGCCTCGCCCGGCCCGCACGATATTTCGTATTTGTTTGACCGCTTCACCGCCC
>JBKJKI010000156.1:0-22043 GCA_046597475.1 Polaromonas sp.
GGTGCCAGATCCACCAGGGCGTCCAGCACCTCCTGCACGCCAAAATTGTTGATGGCCGAGCCGAAGAACATCGGTGTCTGTTTGCCGGCCAGAAAGGCGGTGCGGTCAAATTCGGGCGAGGCGCCTTCCAGCAGCTCCAGCTCGCCCTGCGCCTGGGTGAATTCGGCGCCAAAACGCCGGGTGGCCTCAGCGTTGTCCAGGCCCGCCAGGATTTCGTCGTCGCCGCCGGCCTTGTCTTCGCCGGGGCTGAACACACGCATGCGCTTTTCGCGCCGGTCATATACGCCGTGGAACAGCTTGCCCATGCCGACCGGCCAGGTGAAGGGCACGACGGTCATACCAAGCTCCTGCTCGATCTCGTCCATCACGCTCATGGGGTCCTGAACCTCGCGGTCCATCTTGTTGACGAAGGTCAGGATAGGCGTGTTGCGCGCGCGGCAGACCTGAAGCAGGCGGCGCGTCTGCGGTTCAACGCCGTTGGCCGCGTCGATCACCATCAGCGCCGCATCAACGGCCGTCAGCACACGGTAGGTGTCTTCGGAAAAGTCCTGGTGACCGGGGGTGTCGAGCAGGTTGATCACGCAGTCGCGATATTCCATCTGCATGACCGAACTGGCCACCGAGATGCCGCGCTGCTTTTCGATTTCCATCCAGTCGCTAGTGGCGTGGCGCGCCGCCTTGCGCGCTTTCACGCTGCCGGCAATCTGGATGGCGCCCGAGAACAGCAGCAGCTTTTCAGTCAGCGTGGTTTTGCCCGCGTCGGGGTGGGAGATGATGGCAAACGTGCGGCGGCGCTTGACTTGTTTGGCGATTTCAGTGTTTTCGGACATAACCCGTGATTATCGGCGAGGTGGTATGGCCCCCACGCTTTTCACTGCGTGTAATGCGCTGCCCCCCGAGGGGGTCGCTGCGCCTGCAGCCCGGCAAAGCCGGTTCTGCGGCCCCGGCTGGTAGGGAATGCGGCTTAATCAGCTTGCCTTGCAAAACGCGGCTGGCGCGCGCCGTCAATGAATACGTCTTCGTTGAACATGACAGCCGGCCGCACCCACAGCCCGCGCTCGCCGTACAGTGCCCGGTAAAGCGTCATGGCTTCCAGGCTCTCGCTGTGGCGCACCGTGCCGACGACCTCATAAAGCATGCCCTTGTAGTGGCGGTACAGGCCGGGCGGGGTTTCGATGAGAGGGGCAAGCGGTTCTGGCATGGTCAATCCGGGTTGAAGCGAGGGCAGGTGGACTGCAGTGGGACAATAGGGCCATGCATCCTAAAGCCTTACTCGACAGTTGTTCCGAGCTTCTCAAGCAGGTTCTCAAATTTGACCACCCCGCCGACATGGTGGTGTCCCGCTATTTTCGCGACATGCGTATGGGCCCCCGCGAGCGGGCCACCATTGCCGAAACCATTTACGGCGTTCTGCGCAAAAAAAATCTCTACACCTACCTGGCCCAGCATGGCAGCGGCGCGCCGGAGCGGCGCCTGGCGATCCTCGGTTTTGCTTCTGCGCGTGATTTCCTCGCCGGCGCGCTGACCGAGCAGGAGCAGGACTGGCTCGCCCGCTGCGACCAGGTCAAGCCTTCTGACCTGATGGAATTGCACCGCCACAACCTGCCGCAGTGGCTGGTCGAGCCGCTCAAGGAGCAGCTGGGGGAAGATTTCTGGCCGCTGGTGGAAAGCCTCAATGCACCGGCCGGACTCGACATGCGCGTCAACACCTTGAAGGATAAACGCGCTGATGTCCAGAAGGAGCTTGCCAAGTCAGCTATTAAAACAGTAGCGACGCCGTACTCTCCCTGGGGTTTGCGCCTGGCCGACAAGTCGCAACTGGGCAAGCTGGACGCCTTCACGCGCGGCGCCATCGAGGTGCAGGATGAAGGCTCGCAACTGCTGGCCCTGCTGGTCGATGCCAAGCGGGGCGAAATGGTGGTTGATTTTTGTGCCGGTGCGGGTGGAAAAACGCTGGCGCTGGGTGCCTCCATGCGCAATACCGGCCGGCTGTATGCGTTTGACACCTCGGCACACCGTCTGGCCGCGCTCAAGCCGCGGCTGGCGCGCAGCGGCTTGTCAAACGTGCATCCGGTGGCGATTGCCCATGAGCGCGATGACCGCATCAAACGCCTGGCGGGCAAGATTGACCGTGTGCTGGTGGACGCGCCGTGTTCGGGACTGGGCACGCTCAGGCGCAATCCTGATCTGAAGTGGCGCCATAACCCCAAGGCGATTGAGGAACTGACGGCCAAGCAGACGGCCATTTTGCAGAGCGCCGCGCGTCTCCTGAAGCCGGGCGGACGGCTGGTTTACGCCACCTGCAGCATCCTGCGCCAGGAAAATGAGGCGATTGCGGAGGCCTTCAGCGCGGCGAATAAGGAGTTCACTCTCCTTGACGCCGCGCCCTTGCTGACCCATACAGGGGTTGAGCATGCAGAAAAGCTGTGCCGCGGACCTTATCTTCGCCTCTGGCCTTACCTGCACCACACCGACGGGTTTTTTGCGGCGGTGTGGCAGAAGGCTTGAGCTGTCAAGGTGCTTTTCGGTCGTGCAGGTCGGCGGGAGGGGCTTTGCGTTTCTGGGCCCCGAACTTATAATCTAAGGTTGTCTGGTGCAGCCTTTGAGAAAGATTTGAAATGCGGCTGGTGCAGATTGTTTGAAGGATTTATATGATGTTTTTTGATGCCACCCTTGACTGGCTGGCTCACGGGCTGGTGAATGCAAGCTGGTGGCAGATCGTGTTGTACACCCTGGTGACAACCCACATCACGATTGCCAGCGTGACCATTTACCTGCATCGCCATCAGGCGCACCGGGCGATGGACCTGCACGCCATCCCCTCGCACTTTTTCCGTTTCTGGCTCTGGCTGGGCACCGGGCAAGTCACCAAGGAGTGGGTGTCGGTGCACCGCAAACACCACGCCAAGTGCGAAACCGCCGAAGATCCGCACAGCCCGCAAACACGCGGCATCAAGACGGTGTTCTGGACCGGCGCCGAACTCTATCGGGCTGAAACCCGGAACATGGAGACGATGAAAAAGTTCGGCCATGGCACGCCCAATGACTGGGTTGAACGCAACGTCTACACGCGCTTTAGCTGGCAAGGCGTCGGCTTGATGATGATCATCAACCTGGCGCTGTTCGGTGCGGCCGGTCTGACGGTCTGGGCTGTGCAAATGGCATGGATTCCCCTGACCGCGGCGGGCATCATCAACGGCATCGCCCACTACTGGGGCTACCGCAATTTCGAGGCACCCGATGCCAGCACCAATATCTCGCCCTGGGGCATCATGATTGGCGGCGAGGAACTGCACAACAATCATCACACCTATCCAACCTCCGCCAAGTTCTCCGTCAAGCCCTACGAGTTTGATATCGGCTGGATGTATATCCGTGCCATGGAGATGGTGGGCCTGGCGTCCGTGAAGAAGGTTCCGCCGCGGCTTCGTCTGGGCGCCATCCAGCCGGTGGCTGACGAGAAAACGCTGGAGGCTCTGATTGCACACCGCTACGAGGTGATGGCCGGGTTTGCGCGTGAACTGCGCCGCGCGGGCAAGGTCGAGATTGCCAGGCTGGAAGCCAAAAAGGCCGACGTTTCCCTTCTGCGGGTCGCCAATCGCTGGCTGCATCGTGATGACGACAAAGTGCCTGAAGCGGCCCGGCCGCAAATTGCGCAAGCCAGGGCGGAGCACCCGGTGCTCGACAAGATGGTCACCATGCGCGAGGAGCTTCGCCAGCTGTGGCTGAGTACTTCCGCGTCGCGCGAGCAGCTTGCCGCCGATTTGCAGGCCTGGTGCCACCGGGCTGAAGAGAGCGGTATTGCGGCGCTGCGCGAGTTCTCGCAGAAGCTGCGCGCTGCCCGTGCCTGAGTTCGCTTACCCGACCTGAACCCTTTTCAAGCCGCCACAGTGTTCATTCGCTGTGGCGGTTTTTTTGTGGGCCGTGTGACGCGGGCCACAAACCCCGCACCTGCCCACCGCCCACAGGTCGGGCTACAAAGGGGGCAGGGAGGTATTCTTTCTGGCCCCCAAGAGGGGCGACTCCACGGCAGGCCGGTGCCCCCACGGCCGCTAGGAGATCCCGTCGGACGTAAAAAAACCCGCTGGATGAGAGCGGGTCTTTGGCAACGCAGGGCGTTGCGGGGATTACCAGGCCTGAATTACTTCAGCTTGATTTCCTTGTATTCCACGTGCTTGCGTGCCTTGGGATCAAATTTCATGATCAGCATTTTGTCAGGCGTGGTTTTCTTGTTTTTGTCGGTCGTGTAGAAGTGACCGGTGCCAGCTGTGGATTCCAGCTTGATTTTTTCGCGTCCGCCTTTAGCCATGATGGTTCTCCTTAAACTTCGCCGCGGGCACGAAGGTCCACCAGGACAGCATCGATGCCGTTTTTATCAATCAAGCGCAGACCGGCTGCGGTGATGCGCAGACGCACCCAGCGGTTTTCGCTCTCAACCCAGATACGGCGGTACTGCAGGTTGGGCATGAACCGACGCTTGGTTTTGTTGTTTGCGTGAGAAACATTGTTTCCCACCATCGGGCCTTTGCCCGTTACCTGACAGACGCGTGCCATGAGCGCACTCTCCGTAAAAAATTAGAAATAGGATGCTGAAAACTGACCGGATCCGTGCTGGACAGACCCTACGAATGCTCAGCTAAGCCATAAATTATAGCCCGAAAACAGAAATCTCCAAAACTGAACCCCTCGGTCGACCGCTTTCATGCGGTCTGCAGGGGAGCGCGCAAGGCGTTTGGGGTCCCCTTGGCGCCGGTCTCAGGCGTTTTGTTCCAGGAAACGCTGCGCATCGAGCGCCGCCATGCACCCGGTGCCTGCGCTGGTAACGGCCTGCCGGTAAATATGGTCCTGCACATCGCCGGCGGCGAACACGCCCGGCACGCTGGTCATGGTGGCCAGACCCTGCAGGCCGGTTTTGGTGATGATGTAACCATCTTTCATCTCCAGCTGGCCGGCGAATATGTCGGTGTTGGGCTGATGGCCGATGGCGATAAAGCAACCCTGAAGGGCAAGGTCATGCGTGGCCTGATTTTTGGTGCTCCTTAGCCGTACACCCGTCACGCCCGAGGCGTCACCGAGCACTTCGTCCAGCGTGTGGTGCAGCTTGAGTTCGATCTTGCCGGCAGCCACTTTTTCGTGCAGCTTGTCGATCAGGATTGCCTCGGCCTTGAAGGTGTCGCGCCGGTGCACCAGCGTGACCTTGCTGGCGATGTTGGACAGGTACAAGGCTTCTTCGACGGCGGTGTTGCCGCCGCCCACGACGCAGACCTCCTGGTTGCGATAAAAGAAGCCGTCGCAGGTCGCGCAGCCGGAAACGCCCCGCCCCATGAAGGCTGTTTCCGATTCGAGCCCCAGGTATTTGGCCGATGCCCCCGTGGCGATGATCAGCGCGTCGCAGGTATAGCTGTCACTGTCGCCCGTCAGTGAAAAGGGGCGTTTGCCCAGGTCGACCTGGTTGATATGGTCGAAGATGATCTCGGTTTTGAATCGCTCGGCGTGGGCCAGGAAGCGCTGCATCAGGTCTGGTCCCTGCACGCCGTCCACGTCGGCGGGCCAGTTGTCGACGTCGGTGGTCGTCATGAGCTGACCGCCCTGCGCCATGCCTGTGATCAGGATCGGGTTAAGGTTGGCGCGTGCAGCATACACGGCTGCGGTGTAGCCCGCGGGGCCCGAGCCGAGAATGAGAACTCTGGAATGTTTCATGATGAGTAAGCCGAGGGGAAAGTGTTGGAACTCAGGTAGAGTCAGGACGCGCAAATATTTCGCAAAGGGCAGACTTTGACGGTATCGCGCTTTTTGCGAGCGGAACAACATTGTAAGAAATCACACGACGTTTGTCGGCTGTGAGGTTTGAGGAAAAAGTTGCTATGTCGACCATGGTCTCCAATCTTGAATTGATTCGCCGCGTCCCTCTTTTTTCGATGTTGACCGCTGCTCAGGCCGCCTCGGTGGCCGATGCAGTGGTCAAGCACCGTTTCAAGCGCGGCGAGCCCATCGTGGAGCAGGGAAAGAAATCGAACGCCCTGACCATCATGCTGACGGGGCGGGCCCGTGTCATCAGCAGCGACGCTCGCGGTCGCGAGGTCATCCTGGCGACCATGCACCCGGGCGACTACGTGGGCGAAATGAGCCTGATCGATGACGCGCCGCATTCGGCCTCGGTGGTCGCTGAAATCCAGACCGACGCCCTGACGCTCGGTCGGCATGAATTTGCGCGCTGCCTGCCCGAAGACGGCTCGATGGCGTATGCCGTCCTGAGAGGGCTGGTGCAGCGGCTGCGCCACGCCGACCGCAAGATCGAGTCCCTTGCGTTGATGGATGTCTACGGGCGGGTCGCACGGGCGCTGCTGGAGTCCGCGGGCCAAAGAGGCGGCGAGCAGGCCATCATTTTCGGCAAGGTTTCGCGTCAGGATCTGGCCAAGATGGTGGGCGCCTCGCGCGAGATGGTCAGCCGGGTGATGAAGGATCTCGAAGAGCGCGGCTTTATTGAAACGCGTGAGGACGGATCGGTGCTGGTCAAAGACCACATCCACTCACTGTCCTGACTGCAAGCACTTACAAGCTGGGTGCAGTGCGCACCCTCTGGCCGCCTGCAACTGCGGTAAGCTTGAAGACCGCCTATGACTTACTCACTAGACACCCTGAACTCCAGAAATACCCCCGTTGCAGGCGCACCTGGCGGTGTAAAACGCTTTGCCCATGAGGTCAGCCTGATTCTCGGCCTGGCCGGTCTTGTTTTCTGGATGGCTGCCCTCTTGAGTTATTCGTCGCAGGATGCCGCATGGTCGACTTCCGGCGCCGCGCAAGGCGCCAGCGGTGCATTGCTAGCCGCCAGGAACTGGGGCGGCCATCTTGGCGCCTGGGTGGCGGACGCCAGTTATTTCCTGCTCGGATTTTCAGCCTGGTGGGCGTTCGCCGCGGCTTGCCGCGCCTGGCTCTCGTCGCTGGCGCGTGGACTGCGTGGCGAGCCACTGGCTTCAGAAAAATCGGTGAAGGCGAATCGCCTCAGGTTCTGGCTCGGCCTGCTCTTGTTGCTGGTGGCCAGCGCAGCACTCGAGTGGTCGCGGCTCTATCGCTTTGAGTCACATTTGCCTGGACATGCGGGCGGTGCGCTGGGTTATCTGGTGGGAAGCGCCGGTGTCAAATGGCTGGGTTTTGCCGGTTCCGGCCTGGTTTTCATTGCGCTGGGCGTGATTGCCGTTTCCAGCGTCTTCAACTTTTCGTGGGCCCGGGTGGCGCTTGTGCTCGGCGCCTACGTTGACAGCCTCATCACCTCGCGACGCGAGAAACGCGAGATCGCCGCCGACGTGGTGGTGGGCAAGAAAGCCGCCCGTGAGCGCGAGGAAATACTGATCGACGAGCGCGTGGAGATCAAGGCGCATCACCCGGTGCCCGTCTTCATTGAGCCGACGCTGGCTGATATCCCAAAAAGCGAGCGGGTCGCCAAGGAGCGGCAAAAGCCGCTTTTCACCGAGCTGCCCGACTCAAAGCTGCCTCAGGTCAGCCTGCTCGACGGCGCGCTTGCGCGACAGGAAACCGTGGCGCCCGAGACGCTGGAAATGACATCGCGGCTGATCGAAAAAAAGCTCAAGGATTTCGGTGTCGAGGTCCGCGTCGTGGCGGCAGCGCCTGGTCCCGTCATTACGCGCTACGAGATCGAGCCGGCCACCGGCGTGAAAGGCTCGCAGGTTGTCAGCCTGGCCAAGGATCTGGCCCGCGCGCTGAGCCTGGTGTCGATCCGCGTGATCGAGACCATTCCGGGCAAAAACTACATGGCGCTGGAGCTGCCAAACGCCAAGCGCCAGTCGATCAGGCTCAGTGAAATCCTCGGCTCGCAGGCCTATAACGAAGCCAAGTCCATGCTCACCATCGGCCTGGGCAAGGACATTGCGGGCCACGCCGTTGTCGCCGACCTGGCCAGGATGCCGCACTGCCTGGTGGCCGGCACCACGGGGTCAGGCAAGTCGGTGGGCATCAACGCCATGATCCTGAGCCTGCTTTACAAGGCCGACGCCCGCGACGTGCGCCTGCTACTGATAGACCCCAAGATGCTGGAGATGAGCGTCTACGAAGGGATTCCGCACCTGCTGGCCCCCGTCGTGACCGACATGCGGCAGGCCGCGCACGGCCTGAACTGGTGCGTGGCCGAAATGGAAAAACGCTACAAGCTGATGAGCAAGCTGGGCGTGCGAAACCTGGCCGGCTACAACGTCAAGCTTGACGAAGCCAAGGCCAGCGGCGAGTTCATCTACAACCCCTTCAGCCTGACGCCCGAGCAGCCCGAGCCGCTGGAGCGCCTGCCCTACATCGTGGTGGTGATTGACGAACTGGCCGACCTGATGATGGTGGTCGGCAAAAAGATCGAGGAGCTGATTGCCCGCCTGGCGCAAAAAGCCCGCGCCGCCGGCATCCACCTGGTGCTGGCCACCCAGCGCCCCAGCGTTGATGTGATTACCGGCCTGATCAAGGCCAACATCCCGACCCGGCTGTCCTTCCAGGTCAGCAGCAAGATCGACAGCCGCACCATACTTGACCAGATGGGCGCCGAGGCCTTGCTGGGCATGGGTGACATGCTTTACATGCCGAGCGGTACGGGCTTTCCAATCCGCGTGCATGGTGCATTTGTGAGCGACGACGAAGTCCATCGCGTCGTTGCCTACCTCAAGCAGCAGGGTGAACCGAACTATATTGACGGCGTGCTTGAAGGCGGCACGGTTGATGGCGAGGGCGGCGAGCTGCCTGGCGATGCCGGCGGCGAGAAGGATCCGATGTACGACCAGGCCGTTGAAGTGGTGCTGAAGAACCGCAAGGCCAGTATTTCGCTGGTTCAGCGCCACCTGAAGATTGGCTATAACCGCGCCGCAAGACTGGTCGAGGATATGGAAAACGCAGGCCTGGTCAGTGCCATGAGTGGCAGCGGCCAGCGTGAAATCCTGGTGCCCGCCAGGGCGGAGTGAGATTGATGAAAAAATTGTTTGCTACGGTATTAATAGCTGTCTATGCCCATTCTTCCTGGGCAAACGGTCTGGAAAGCCTTGAAGTCTTCGTCAAGACCGTGAGCAGCGGCCGCGCCGACTTCACCCAGGTGGTCACGGCGCCCGCCAAGGAGGGGCAGGCCGCGCGCAGCAAGACTTCCAGCGGCACTTTCGAGTTTTCCCGGCCCAACCGCTTCAAGTTCATCTACAAAAAGCCCTTCGAGCAAAGCATAGTCGCCGACGGCCAGACGCTCTGGCTGTACGACACCGACCTGAACCAGGTCACGTCCAGAAAGCAGTCCTCGGCGCTGGACTCGACGCCTGCCGCGCTGATAGCCGCCGCGCCCGATCTGCGTGCCTTGCAAGCCGATTTTACGCTGACGGCCGCCCCTGAAAAGGACGGCTTGCAGTGGGTGCTTGCCACGCCCAAGGCGAGGGACGGCCAGTTGCAGGCCGTGCGCGTGGGTTTTCGGGCTGGCGACAAGCCTGCCGGGCTGGCGGCGCTGGAAATTCTTGACAGCTTTGGCCAGCGCTCGGTGCTGAGCTTCAGCAAGGTGGAGGTCAACCCGGGTTTGCCTGCTGACACATTCCGTTTCACGCCACCCAAGGGGGCGGACGTGATCAGGCAGTGAGGAAAGCTTGGGCGGCTTGGGTTAACAGGCGGTGCAGCTTGCAACGTTCTCATCTGGTTGCCTCGGGCGTTCGGCAAGTTGCTCAAGCACAAACGGCCATACACGGTTGTGCCCGTAGCTGGACTCCTCGTCCCGGACCCCCATTTGTGAGTCGCAGATGTGCCCCCCTGCCGTGAGGCGTGAGGTCGTCCGTAACGACTGTCTCGGCCCCGTTGGGCCCCGGCGCTCCGGTAACCCAGGGCATCTCGACCAGACGATTGCGTTCGAGCCTCAGGACCCGGCCGTAATGGGGATGGCGCTGTGCCTCACTGCGGGTCTCGAACTTGTAAATCGTCGAAAAGATGGCATTGACCTCTCCTTTCATGAGCACCGATCCCCGCTCAGCAAACCAGCGCTCAAACTGCTTCATCCACGCTCGAAACACGGCCTCGGGCGATGCATCCATTACGCGCTCCACCGTGAGATGGAATGGCCGTGACGAAAGATCAGGCGGACAAATAGCGATTGGCGTTTCTGGCTTAACGATTCCCCCGGTTGATGCCATACCCCAGTTGTTGACGCCAGTTAACTGAATTGCTTTTTTCGTAATGATGGATGCTCCTTTTGTGAAGGAGCTGACGCTGCGCTTAACCGGCAGGCAGCAAGCTCGCTCGCGACAAGCTCGTGTTGGGGCCGCTTGTCAGGGCTTCGCAGATCTACCAACAGTCTCATTCCTTTTTGTCATCTGGACGGTCGCGGGACGGCAGAGCATCGCGAAAGACATCAAACGTCTTCCAGGCGGGAACGGGTGGCGTGTAATCCGGCCGCGGGGCATGCACCGAGTATTCGACAAGTTGCATCTTGTGGATGTAGCGAGGGCAGTTCGGAAAGATTCGCGTTGCCGTCACGCGAATAATGAACACCGAACCCAGGTAATCGGCGCGCAAAGGGTCGTCCTCCCTGATCTGCGCCGTGCCGGTGACCCGAAGTCGCTTCGGATTCTCGAAGTCCAGGAACAGCAGCCCGACATGAGGGTTGGCCAGAATGTTTCCCCAGGATCGGTACATTCCATTGCCATCGTAATCAGGAAAGGCAAGCGTGTGGCCGTCGAGGACGCGCACAAACCCGGGCAAGCCACCTTTATACGAGCAGTCCGGATGACCGTGGGCGTCAGCGGTTGCGACGAAAAACATGGGACAACGCGCGATAAACGCTTGGTCTTCCTCTGTGAACGCCGTGCGAACGGTCACTTGCTCCAGGCGGTCAGCCAAAAGCCTTGTGTCGCGCGCGTCTTGAAGCCGCCGCATGCCATCGTGATACATCGGATCGTCTACCATCGTTCCTCCTGGCAGGGCGGTGTGATCACGCCCTGATGTCAGCCCCGACCGACACCTTGCAAGCGGCGGGCCGTTCGCAAGGTGTCGGTATTGAAGTGTTAGGTTGAAAGCTACGAAGCAGAGTGCTCACCCTCAACGGGACGGCCTTCTTGTGCCCAGCGTTCGAAGCCTCCATCCATGTGGGCCACCTGTGTGTAGCCCATCTGCTGCAGAGTATCCGCAGCTAGAGCGGAACGCCCACCGGCCATGCAGTGCACGATGGTGCGACGGCTTGGATCGAATTCCGCGCGGTGAAATCGACTGGTCGGGTCTGCCCAGAACTCAAGCATGCCCCGCGGCGCATGCACCGTTCCGGGGATACAGCCGTGCTCAGTTCTTTCTTCGCTCTCGCGGAGATCGATCAGGAGCGCACCTTGTTTTAGCTCAGCCGCAACCTGTTCCGGGGTAAGGCTTTGTACGCGGGTGCGCGCATCAGCAACCAGTTTGGCAACTGTTTTCGGTTTCTCATCTTGGCGCATGGTTTCCTCCGTTGGATAAAGATGGGGGCGACGATGGCCCCCCAAGGAGGCGGGAATACTAAGTGCAGTCAGAGATAATCATATGGCCTGCCTAACGAAATAGACACCAAATTCGTCCGCCAATCTCGAATCGATGCCCGATAAACTTGAGGGTGATGCATAGTACCGATATAAATTCAGGCCTACAAGCAGGTCGCTGTCTGGTCACCGTGACCGTGACCGTGATTTTCCTCCGTGTCTTCAACAAAAAACCGCGCGACGCGACCCGTCCGCTGGACGCCGCCTGACGGCGCGGCGCAAGGACCGTATGGCTACCTCCGCATCCCACACCCCCCTGGCCGAGCGCCTGCGCCCGAAGAGCCTGGGCGAAGTCATCGGCCAGCAGCATCTGCTGGGCGAGGGCTTGCCACTGCGGATTGCCTTTGAGTCGGGCGAGCCGCACAGCTGCATTCTTTGGGGTCCGCCGGGGGTGGGTAAAACCACCATCGCGCGCCTGATGGCCAGCAGTTTTGACGCGCATTTCATCACCATTTCCGCCGTGCTGGGCGGTGTCAAGGACATCCGCGAAGCCGTTGAGCAGGCGAGCATCTGGCAGGGGCAGGGCGGCAAACGCACGATTGTCTTTGTCGATGAGGTGCACCGCTTCAACAAGAGCCAGCAGGACGCCTTTTTGCCGCATGTGGAAAGCGGGCTGTTCACCTTCATTGGCGCCACCACCGAGAACCCTTCGTTCGAGGTGAACTCGGCCCTGCTGTCGCGCGCCGTGGTGTATGTGCTGCAGCCGCTCACGGCGGTGGATTTAAGGCAAATAGTGGCTAATGTCAAGAAGGAACGGGCACTGCCAGCTATTGAAACAATAGCAGATGAGGCCATCGAACGCCTGGTTGCCTATGCCGATGGCGACGCGCGTCGCCTCCTCAACACCCTTGAATCACTCAGCGTGGCCGCCCGGGCAGAAAAGATCAGCCACGTCAGCGATGCCTGGCTGCTCAAGGTGCTGGGTGAGCGCCTGCGCCGCTACGACAAGGGCGGCGAGCAGTTTTATGACACCATCTCGGCCCTGCACAAATCGGTGCGCGGCTCCGACCCCGATGCGGCCCTTTACTGGTTCATGCGCATGCTCGATGGCGGCGCCGATCCCAAGTACATGGCCCGCAGGCTGATTCGAATGGCCAGCGAAGACATCGGGCTGGCCGACCCGCGCGCGCTGCGCCTGGCGCTCGATGCGGCGGAAGTCTATCAGCGGCTGGGCTCACCCGAAGGCGAACTGGCGCTGGCCCAGTGTGTCGTTTACCTGGCCGTCGCACCAAAATCCAACGCAGTTTACAAGGCCTTCAACGAAGCCAAGGCCTTCATCAAGAAGGACGGCACCAGGCCGGTGCCCATGCACCTGCGCAATGCACCGACCCGGCTGATGAAGGAACTGGACTACGGCAAGGACTACCGCTACGCCCATGACGAGGAAGATGGTTTCGCCGCCGGAGAGAATTATTTTCCGGAGGGGATGGCCGCGCCAGGCTTTTACAGACCCGTGAATCGCGGACTGGAGATCCGGATCGCCGATAAGCTGAATGATTTGAAATCAAGGAACAATCAGAAAAACTGATGTAAAACAAAACCCGCTGATAGACCCCTCATCGGCGGAAAAATTTACATTTCCTCAAGGGTAAACCCGGCGAAAACTGATTCTTTGGCGCGATTCTCGCTAGAGGCGTGTGGCTACAATTTGCGAAATAGCTCGCCACCGTCACCAGTCATCTGGATTTGATCGGCGGGCTTTTTGTTACCTTCTGTAATTGCGCGGCTGCTACTGGTGATCCTGGTAGAGAGTAGCGTGAGCGGGAAACGGGCAAGTTCAATCAAACCGGAGAGTGTTATGGAAGTATTGCTACAGCAGATCATCAACGGTTTGGTGCTGGGCAGCATGTATGCGCTCATCGCCCTGGGCTACACCATGGTCTACGGCATCATCAACCTGATCAATTTTGCGCACGGCGAGGTGTTGATGGTGGGTGCGCTCACCAGCTGGACCATCATCCGCTGGATGCAGGAAGCCATGCCGGGCGCGCCGGGCTGGCTGATTTTGCTGATATCGCTGCTGATCGCCTTCGTGGTGTGCGCGATGCTGAATTTCACCATTGAAAAAATCGCCTACCGGCCGCTGCGAAATTCGCCCAAGCTGGCGCCCCTGATCACCGCCATCGGCATGTCGCTGCTGCTGCAGACGCTGGCCATGATCATCTGGAAGCCCAACTACAAGCCCTATCCGACCCTGCTGCCCGCAGAGCCTTACCAGCTGGGCGGCGCGGTGATCACCGTGACCCAGCTGTTCATTCTGGGCACCACCGTGGTGTCGCTCTCGGTGCTGATGTGGCTGGTGCACTACACCAAGCTGGGCCGCGCCATGCGGGCCACGGCTGAAAATCCGCGGGTGGCAGCGCTGATGGGCGTGCGGCCCGACACCGTGATTTCCGCCACCTTCATCATTGGTGCGATTCTGGCGGCGCTGGCGGGCGTGATGTATGCCTCCAACTACGGCACGGTGCAGCACACCATGGGGTTCTTGCCCGGGCTGAAAGCCTTTACCGCCGCCGTGTTCGGCGGCATCGGCAACCTCGGCGGGGCTGTGCTGGGCGGGGTGCTGCTTGGCCTGATCGAGGCGATTGGCGCCGGCTACATCGGCCCGCTGACGGGCGGCGTGCTGGGCAGCCAGTACTCCGATATTTTTGCCTTTCTCGTGCTGATTTTTGTGCTCACGCTCCGGCCGTCCGGCTTGCTGGGTGAACGCGTGGCGGACCGTGCCTAGTACCGCTACTCACGCTGACACACAAGGAAAATTCCCATGAAAACCAAAAAAATTGCGACCTTTATCATCTTGGCCGTCGCCTTGCTGGTATTGCCCCTGCTGCTGCAGCAAGGCGGCAACGCCTGGGTGCGCATCGTCGACATGGCGCTGCTCTACGTGCTGCTGGCGCTGGGCCTGAATATCGTGGTCGGCTATGCCGGACTGCTCGATCTCGGCTATGTGGCCTTTTTTGCGGTCGGCGCCTATCTGTTTGCGCTGCTCGGATCGCCCCACCTGGCTGACGCCTTTCCGTCCATCGCCGCGGCTTTTCCCCGGGGCCTGCATTTGCCGATCTGGGCTGCCATACCGATGGCCGCCGCGGTCGCCGCCTGCTTCGGCATCCTGCTCGGCATTCCGGTGCTCAAGCTGCGCGGTGACTACCTGGCCATCGTCACACTCGGCTTTGGCGAGATCATCCGGGTGTTCCTGAACAACCTGGACCGCCCCATCAACCTGACCAATGGGCCCAAGGGCATCAACCAGATCGACTCGATGAAGTTTTTCGGCTTCGACCTGGGCAAGACGCACAGCTTTTTCGGCATCGAGGTCACCTCGGTCTCGATGTACTACTACCTGTTCCTGGCGCTGGTGATCGTGTCGGTCATCATTTGCGACCGGCTGCAAAAGTCCCGCATCGGCCGTGCCTGGATGGCCATTCGCGAGGACGAGATCGCCGCCAAGGCCATGGGTATCAACACCCGCAACATGAAGCTGCTGGCCTTCGGCATGGGCGCCACCTTTGGCGGCGTGTCGGGCTCCATGTTTGCCGCTTTCCAGGGCTTTGTATCGCCCGAGTCCTTCAGCCTGATGGAGTCGATCATGATCGTGGCCATGGTGGTGCTCGGTGGCATCGGGCATCTGCCCGGCGTCATTCTCGGCGCGCTGCTGCTGGCAGCCTTGCCTGAGGTGTTGCGCTATCTGGCAGGGCCGCTGCAGGCCATGACCGACGGCCGGCTTGACTCGGCCATCCTGCGCCAGTTGCTGATTGCGCTGGCCATGATCATCGTCATGCTGATGCGTCCGCGCGGCCTCTGGCCTTCACCAGAGCACGGCAAATCGCTTGCTAAAACCGTCAAAACCTGAGGAGAGCGGATATGAGCGAAACCATACTGAATGTCTCCGGTGTTTCCAAGCGCTTCGGGGGCCTGCAGGCTCTCAGCGATGTCGGCATCAAGATTGAACGCGGCCAGGTCTACGGGCTGATTGGTCCGAACGGCGCCGGCAAGACCACCTTCTTCAATGTGCTGACCGGCCTCTACACGCCCGACAGCGGCACGTTTGAGCTGGCGGGCAAGCCCTACAAGCCAACCGCGGTGCATGAGGTCGCCAAGGCCGGCATTGCCCGCACCTTCCAGAACATCCGCCTGTTTGCCGACATGACGGCACTCGAAAATGTGATGGTTGGCCGCCACATGCGAACCAAATCCGGCCTTTTGGGCGCGGTGTTCCGCACGCCCGGCTTCAAGCATGAAGAGGCCGCCATTGCCAAGCGCTCGCAGGAGTTGCTCGACTACGTGGGCATCGGCAAGTACGCCGACTTCAAGGCGCGCACCCTGAGCTACGGCGACCAGCGGCGCCTGGAAATTGCGCGTGCCCTGGCCACTGACCCGCAGCTGATTGCGCTGGACGAACCGGCGGCCGGCATGAACGCCACCGAGAAGGTGCAGCTGCGCGAGCTGATCGACCGCATCCGCAAGGACAACCGCACCATCCTGCTGATCGAGCACGACGTCAAGCTGGTCATGGGCCTGTGCGACCGGGTCACCGTCCTTGACTACGGCAAGCAGATTGCCGAAGGCGCGCCCGCCGAGGTTCAGAAAAACGAAAAAGTGATCACCGCCTATCTGGGCACAGGTCATTGAAGGGAAGAAAAAACCATGTCAAAAACACTGCTCAAAGTGACCGGCCTCAAAGTGGCCTACGGCGGCATCCAGGCGGTCAAGGGCGTTGACTTTGAAGTCCACGAGGGTGAGCTGGTCACGCTGATCGGCTCCAACGGCGCCGGCAAGACCACCACCATGAAGGCCATCACGGGCAGCCTGCCGATGCTCGCCGGCGACATCGAATACCTGGGCAAAAGCATCAAGGGGCGCGGCGCCTGGGATCTGGTGAAGGAAGGCCTGGCCATGGTGCCCGAGGGGCGCGGCGTGTTCGCCCGCATGACCATCACCGAAAACCTGCAGATGGGCGCCTACGTGCGCAGCGACAACGCCGGCATTGCCGCCGACATCGAGAAGATGTTCGTGCTGTTTCCGCGCCTGCGTGAACGCAAGGACCAGCTCGCCGGCACCATGTCGGGCGGTGAGCAGCAGATGCTGGCCATGGCGCGCGCCCTGATGAGCCGGCCCAAGGTACTGCTGCTCGATGAACCGTCGATGGGCCTGTCACCCATCATGGTCGACAAGATTTTCGAAGTGGTGCGCGATGTGTCGGCGCTGGGCATGACGGTGCTGCTGGTCGAGCAGAACGCCAGCCGCGCGCTCGGCATCGCGAACCGTGGCTATGTCATGGAGTCGGGCAACGTCACCATGAATGGCGAGGCAAAAGCCCTGCTGGACGACCCGCGGGTGCGCGCCGCCTATCTGGGCGAGTGATTTCGCCACGGCGCAGGGAGAGGGTTGCGGGTCGCTATAGATTAAATAGCGAACTTTAACCGTTGTACCTGGGCTAGAGTCCTAAAAGTCTCCCAAGTACTCCTGAACGGCTCCTGAAGTCAATCCACGCGCGCCCCGGAAGCCTTCACCACTTTCTCGTATTTGACGCGCTCGCGTTTCATGAAGGCGCCGAACTCTTCCGGCGTGCTGGCGACGGGTTCCGCGAGCAGGGTCGCAAAGCGGGTTTTTGCCTCGGGCGAATTCAGCGCGGCGACGAAGGCCTGGTTCAGCCTGGCCACCACGTCTTTGGGCGTTGCTGCCGGCGCCACCAGTCCCCACCAGGTGTCAATCTCAAAACCCTTGAGCGTTTCGGCCACGGCAGGCACGTCGGGCAGGAAGGCGCTGCGCCTGGCGGTGGTCACCGCCAGTGCCCTGAGCTTGCCGGCCTTGATGTTGCCCGATGCGGTGGCCAGGTTGTCAAAGTTGAAGTCGACCTGGCCGCTGAGCAGCGCCAGCTGGGCCGGATTGCCGCCATTGTAGGGAATGTGCAGCGCAAAAATGCCGGCCTGTGCCTTGAACATTTCACCCGCCAGATGCCCCGCGCTGCCATTGCCGCCACTGGCGAAATTGAGTCTGGCCGGGTTGGCCTTCGCGTATTTGATGAGGTCAGCCAGCGTGTTGATGTTCAACCGGCGCGCCGTGTCGGCATTCATCACCAGCACATTGGGCACGCGCACCATTTGCGTGATGGCTGCGAAGTCGCTTGCGGCGTTATAGGGCAGCTTGCTGTAGAGCAAGGGGTTGATGGCATGCGTGGCGACCGCGGCAATGCCAATGGTCAAGCCGTCGGGCGCGGCCCTGGCAATCGCATCGACGCCGATATTGCCGCCCGCGCCGGGACGGTTTTCGATGATGACCGTGCCCAGGGAGTTCTTCACGCCCTCGGCGAGCAGGCGGGCCGTGGCATCAATCGGCCCACCCGCCGCATAGGGAACGAGGATGCGCATGACCTTGCCCGAGGGCGCCGCGCCTTGCGCGATGGCCGCCGGTGAGAGCATGGCGACGAAAATGCTGGCCGCCAGCGCAAAAGGTGTGACGAGAATTTTGGCCTTGCGAAAAGGCGACAGGAAGGATGCAGTTTTCATGGTCCTATTGTAGAAAATGCGTCCTCTCGCTTGGCTCCGGGGAGGTGAGGTCCCTTCATGCTTCATATTTTTTTACGTCTGCGGGCCAAGGGCCTTGTCCATCTGCCCGGCACGGTGGCGCGTTGCAGGTTCATGAAGCCCGTCGCTTCATGTGCCCCGCCCCTTGATCCAACCTTTACGAAAGCCCGTCATCATGAAGCTCCAAATCCTGATCGCATCCGCCATTCTCGTTCTGGCCGGCAATGCCCTTGCCCAGGCTCCCGCGCCCAAGGACCCCTTGGCAAAGCCGCGCATTGACCAGCGCCAGGTCAACCAGCAAAAACGCATTGACCAGGGCGTGGCTTCCGGCCAGTTGAATGCAAGGGAAACCAACCGGCTTGACAAGCGCGAAGCAAAGATTGCCGCCGACGAAGCCAAGGCCAAGTCCGACGGCAAGGTGAGCAAGGCCGAGCGGCGCCACCTGCTGCGTGAAGAAAATCGTGCCAGCAAGGCCATTTACCGGCAAAAACACGACCGCCAGACCGCGTTCAACGCCAAATAGGAAAAAAGGCGGTTGAATTTTGTAAAAAGTGTCGCTAGCCCTTTGTCTTTGGTTACTTGATGCTATTGTTTAAATAGCATCATCAATTCGCCATGAGGCGACGGCAAGGTCACGCAGCCGTGGCCTTGTCCGCCTCCGTGGTGAATGAGTCGGCAAAGAATTCTTCATCCGGCAAGCCTGCCAGCGCGCCGTAGTCGGCCCGGGCTGATTCCACCACGATTGGCGCGCCGCAGGCATAAACCTGGTAGGGCGAGAGATCGGCAAAGTCTTCGAGCACCGCCTTGTGCACAAAGCCGGTCCGTCCCGTCCAGCCATCTTCGGCCAGGGCGTCGGAAACGACGGGGACGTAGCGCAGATTGGGCATCTCTGCCACCCTGGCCTGCACCCAGTCGTTCATGTACAGGTCAAGCGGCCGCCGGCCGCCCCAGTACAGCACGGCCGGGCGCGTGATGTTTTTGTACTGCATGTGCTCTATCAGTGCCTTGATGGGCGCAAAGCCCGTGCCCGAGGCCAGCAGCACCATCGGCTTGTCGCTGTCCTCGCGCAGGAAGAAGCTGCCGTACGGCCCTTCAATGCGCAAAATTTCCTTTTCCTTCATCGCGCCAAAAACATGCTCGGTGAATTTGCCGCCTGCCATGTAACGCAGATGCAGTTCCAGGCCCGGCGTGTCGGCCTGGGTGTGCGGCGCATTGGCCATTGAATACGAGCGGCGGGCGCCATCGCGCAGCAAAAATTCCACATACTGCCCCGCGTGGTACTTGAGCATGTCGCTGGCGGGCAGCTGCAGGCGAATCACCATCACATCGTGCGAGGCCCGCACCATGCTGCTGACGCGCGAGGGCATTTTCCGGATGGGAAAGGCGCTTTCGTCCGTCACCTGGCGCGATTCGATCACCACGTCGCTGTGCGCCACGCCGCAGCAAGTCAGGATGAAACCGCTGGCCTCTTCCTCGGCCGACAGGGCCTTGAGCTGGTGGGTGCCGTGGAGCACGGTGCCTTCGAGCTTTTTGCATTTGCAGGACCCGCAGGCGCCGTCCTTGCAGCCGTAGGGCAGGCCAATGCCCTGGCGGATGGCAGCGGCCAGCAGGGTCTCATCGGTATTGGCGGAAAAGCCGCGGCCACTGGGTAGCACGCTCACATTGAAGCTCATTTTCTGTATCCTTGAGGGTTCCTTGACTCGACTCGGCTGCTTTCCCAGCCCTGCCCAATTTTGCCCTCAAACCTGTTCCCCCTAGGCGCGCTGCCATTTCGTTTTCGCCGGCAGCGCGTGTTGATCGTCGGCTGCGGTGATGTGGGACTGCGGGTTGCCCGCAGCCTGCCGTCCCGCGTCAAGCTGGTGGCGCTCACCTCGTCGGCCGAACGCGTCGATGCACTGCGCCGCGCGCGCATCACGCCCCTGCAGGGCAACCTGGATGAGCCCGCCACCTTGCGCCGGCTCGCCGGTCTGGCAACACGCGTGCTGCATCTGGCGCCGCCACCCGGCGACCACCTCAACTGGCGCAATGATCCCCGCACGGTGGCGCTGCTGCGGGCCTTGCGTCTGCGCAGCTTGCCGCTGTCGCTGGTCTACGGTTCGACCAGCGGGGTCTATGGCGACTGTGGCGGCGAGCCGGTCAACGAGACGCGGCCGCTGAACCCGCACACGCCACGCTCCCAGCGCCGGGCCCATGCCGAAGCCCATGTCCGCCTGTTCGGGCGCGCCACGGCAACCCCGGTGCACATCCTGCGCATCCCGGGTATTTATGCGCCTGACCGCGAAGGTGGCACGCCGCGCGCACGCTTGCTCAAAGGCACGCCCGTGCTGCGCCGCGAAGACGACGTCTACACCAGCCACATCCACGCCGACGACCTGGCGCGCGCCTGCATAGCTGCGCTGTGGCGCGGCAAGCCGCAGCGCATCACCCATGCCTGCGACGACACGCGGCTGCTGATGGGCGACTACTTCGACCTGGCCGCCGACCTCTACCGCTTGCAGCGCCCGCCACGGGTGGCGCGCGACACCGCCACCCAGCAGCTGCCGCTGATGCTGCTGAGCTTCATGAGCGAGTCGCGGCGGCTGGACAACCAGCGGCTGAAAAAGGACCTGCGGCTGGTGCTGCGCTACCCCACGGTGGCCGAGGGCTTGCGGGCTTGACGGCCGGGGCGCGGCGCTGCCGTGTAGGGGGCGTTGAGAAGCCGGCTGCGTGCCAATGGCACCGGATTGCTGGTGCCTGGTTGCCGCCCATGCTATTTGCCCGATAGCTGCAAAGACCGGGGGCGGAATCACAGATCGGTCTGAAAGCCCCCGTAGATGCTGGCTAGCTCCAGGTGAACCAAAAAAGATACGGTCAAAAGACACCGTCAAAATTCAACCTGCCCCGCATGGGGCGAAGCTGCGACGATGTGACACGTCTCGGCAGTTCCTGATCTTTTGGGTCGGTATGAAGTACCTGTAATATCCCGTAACACTACACCCGCCTCACAGGAGGATGGGCATCCTGCCGAATGAACAAGACCCACCTCAGCGAAAGCGATATTTGCGACAAATTCATCCGCCCTGCGTTCGAGCAAGCAGGGTGGAGTGGCATGGACCAGATTTTCCGTGAATACCCCTTGCGTGCCGGGCGTGTCGTTGTCAGCGGCAGCAGGGCCCAGCGTGACAAAAGCACGGTGCTGCGGGCGGACTACGCCTTGTTCTACAAGGCCAACATACCCCTCGCCGTGGTGGAGGCCAAGGACAACAACCATGCGATGGGCGCCGGAACGCCGCAGGCCCTCAAGTACGCGCAATTGCTGGACGTGCCCTTCAGCTTCAGCAGCAACGGTGACGGCTTTGTGTTCCGCGACGCCACTCTGGCGACCGGGGTTTTGGAGCAGAGCCTCACCCTCGAAGAGTTTCCGTCGCCGCAGGAACTATGGAGCCGGTATTGCACCTGGAAAGGTTGGTCCATTGAACAGAGTCGCGTTGCGGGTTTTGACTACGCCCCCCACAAGACCCCACGCTACTACCAGCTCAACGCAGTGAACCGCGCGGTCGAGGCCATCGCTGGCGGCCAAAACCGCGTGCTGCTGGTCATGGCCACCGGCACCGGCAAAACCTACACCGCCTTCCAGATCATCTGGCGCTTGTGGAAGAGCGGCGCCAGGAAGCGCATCCTGTTCCTGGCCGACCGCAACATCCTCATCGACCAGACCATGGTCAATGACTTTCGGCCCTTCAAAGGCGCCATGGCCAAACTCAGCCCCAATGCCAAGGGTGTGGAGCGAGTTAATGCGCAGGGGCAGGTGAGCGTGGAAGAACTCGACCTTGCCGTGAATAAAACGACCAAGCTGGTCAATAAAAACTTCGAAATCTACCTGTCGCTCTACCAAGCCGTTTCGGGTAAGGCGTCGCGCAAAAATAACATGACTAAGTTTTCTTGCGCATCGGCAAGACCGAATAATTCCAATCGCCATGAAACTTGTCCAACTTAAGGTTGAGTGAGGCAAGTTCTGCGTCGC
>JBKJKI010000244.1:0-6454 GCA_046597475.1 Polaromonas sp.
TATAATTAAAGACGATATCGCGGGAGTAGCTCAGTTGGTAGAGCGCAACCTTGCCAAGGTTGAGGTCGAGAGTTCGAGACTCTTCTCCCGCTCCAATTCAAAGGGCAGCACTTCAAAATGCTGCCCTTTTTCATTGGATACATGCGGAAAGATATTCATCAGGGCGCGGTAACAAAGCGGTTATGTACCGGATTGCAAATCCGGCTAGCCCGGTTCGACTCCGGGCCGCGCCTCCATCATTTGCTTGTGGGCAGCCACTGAAAAGGGACTCTTTTGCTCCACAATACCGGCTGGACCCTGTCAGCGCACTTGGCCAGTTTTCACCAGCGAGAGTGGCGTAATCGGTAGCCGCACGGGACTTAAAATCCCGGGACAGTGATGTCGTACGGGTTCAAGTCCCGTCTCTCGCACCATTTTCAGCACGACCGGATTTCGCCTGACTGGCATGCAGCTGTTGGCCTTGATGCTGAATAAAATTCGCAGCAGCGGCGATCAGCGCTTCAGGTTGGTCGCGGTGTGGTGAGTGACCGCAGCCGGCCAGTTTCAGCAGCTCGGTGCGGGGCGCGCGACGCGCGATGCCCTCGATCTGCTCCAGCGTGCCGTATTCGTCATCCAGCCCCTGGATTGCCAGCACCGGGCAGCGGATTGCGTTGAGTTCGGCCTCGATGTTCCAGTGGCGAAACGGCGGATGCAGCCAGATGTGGTTCCAGCCCCAGAAGGCGGAGTCCGCATCGTCGTGGTAGCGGCCGAGTTTTTGCCGCAGGTCGGTGCCAACATAGGCCCTGCGCGCCTCTTCGATGTTGGCGACGGTCATGTCCTCCACGAAGATGTGCGGCGCGAGCACCACCAGGCCTGCGACGCGGTTCGGGAAGCGCGCGGCGTACAGCAGCGCGATGGAGGCGCCGTCGCTGTGACCGAGCAGCCACGGCGCCTCGTCGATTCCCAGCGCCTCGAACAGCGCGGGCAGCACTTCATGCGCCTGGCGGTGCATGAAGTCGACGTCCCATCGCTCGTCAGGGGCGCGAGGCGTCGAGCGGCCGTAGCCGGGGCGTGAGAACATCAGGCCGCGAAAGCCCCCGGCGTCGCACAGCCGGGCGGGAAAGTCCTTCCACATCGCGACCGAGCCGAGGCCCTCATGCAGAAAGACGACCAGCGGCGCGTCGCCACGCGTGGCGCCGATCCACTGGCATTCGATGCGCAGTGCGCGGTCACCGACAACGATCGTCGCGAAGGCGCCGCCGGAGGCGGGGGGCGAGACTTCAGGCGGCATGCTGCAAGGCGGGTGTCGCCATTGGGAAGCTGCGCTTGACGACCCCGCCGGCCGTCAGCGCGGCGGAGGCAAGCTGGCGGCAATCGCGACGGCCGGAAGACGGATTCATGGGAGCCTTCTGCTTGTGACGTGAATCGATGAAATCGCAGGCCTTAGCGCGCCGTCGAATCGCGCTCGCGCAGACGGAAGCGCTGAATCTTGCCGGTGGCGGTCTTGGGCAGCTCGGTCATGAACTCGATGCTTCGCGGGTACTTGTAAGGGGCCAGGCGCTCCTTGACGAAGGCCTTGAGTTCCTCCTCGCTGGCTTGCTGGTCGGACTTGAGCACCACGAAGGCCTTGGTCTTGGTCAGTCCGTCGCTGTCGGCCACGCCAATGACGGCCGCCTCCAGGACCGCCGGGTGTTGCGACAGCGTGGCCTCAACCTCAAAGGGTGAGACATAGATGCCGCTGACCTTGAGCATGTCGTCGCTGCGGCCAGAATAGGTGTAGGTGCCGTCGGCGTTGCGAACATACTTGTCGTCGCTCTTGGTCCAGGCGCCCTGGAAGGTTTCGCGCGACTTCTCGCGGTTGCCCCAGTACATCAGCGCCGAACTCGGCCCCTTGATGTAAAGGTCGCCGGTTTCCCCGTCTGGAACCGCGTGGCCGTCATCGCCGCGCAGTTCCACCTCATAGCCCGGCACGGGCCAGCCGGTTGTGCCGTAGCGCACCTGGCCGGGCATATTGGACAAGTAGATGTGAAGCATTTCGGTAGAACCAATCCCGTCGATGATTTCGACCCCAAAGTGCGCGGTAAAGCGCTCGCCCAGATCTGCTGGCAAGGCCTCACCGGCCGACGATGCCAGTCGCAGGGAGACTTGGGCTTTTGACGGCAATTCCGGCGAAGCCAACATTCCTGCAAAGCCGGTAGGCGCACCAAAAAAGACGGTGGGCTGCCGTTCTACCCAGCGCTTGAAGGTGGCGGCGGGGGTTGGGCGCTCGGCCATCAAGACCACGGTAGCCCCCACGCTAAGTGGAAAGCTCAAGGCATTGCCCAGACCATAAGCGAAAAACAGCTTGGCGGCAGAAAAGCATATGTCGCTCCCGGTAATGCCCAGCACCCGTTTGCCGTACAGCTCCGCAGTCCAGTAAGGATTGGCGTGCGTGTGCAGTGTGCCTTTGGGGCGGCCGGTAGAACCCGAGGAGTAGAGCCAGAAACCCGGATCGTCGGGAACGGTGGCGGCCGGCCGGGCCAGCGGCTCGTGCAGGGCTGGCAGGGCGGCCAGTGCCACGGCACCGTCGGGCAGGTAGTCGCCGGGCTGGGAAACAATCACCGTCTTGACTTCATGCCGTGCCTTGTTCATGGCGTCCTGCAGCATGGGCAAGAGCGCGCCCGATACCAGCACAGCCTGGGCGCGGCTGTGCTCAAGCATGAAGGCGTAGTCTTCGGACGTCAGCAGCGTGTTGACCGCAACCGGCACGATGCCGGCATACATCGCGCCCAGAAAGCTGACGGGCCAATCGATGCAGTCGTGCATCAGCAGCAGCACACGCTCTTCGCGGCGTATGCCAGTGGCAAGCAAGGCAGCCGCCAGCCGGCGAATGCGCTCGGCCAGTTCGCCATAGCTCAAGGTGCCGCTATCGTCGATGTAAGCCGTTTTTCCGGGGTGCGCCGCATTGCACTCGATCAGGTGCTGGGCGAAATTGAAGTGCGCGCCCGGTGCTTGCACCTGGGGTGTGGCGGTGGAGTCTGTGGCCATGGCGGTCTCGTTTCGGGGGGTATATCAGGCCGCAGGTGTCTGCAGATGGGCCAGCACGGCGGTGCTGGCCTGCACCGCGCTTCGGCGGTGGTAGAAATTCAATGCGCGCAGGCCACCCAATTCTTCACCGCCACCGGCACGTCCGGGTCCTCCGTGCAGCGACTGGGGCATGACGTTGCCGTGTCCGGTCTGCAGCTGGGCGACGTCGGGCGAGATCACATGCACCCGGCCGTGGCTGTCGGCCAGTTCCAGCGCGGCGTTTGCCAGCGCTGCTGCATCGCTGCCATAAAGTGATGTCACCAGCGAGCCCTGGCCGCGTCGCACCAGCGCCAGCGCATGGTCGGTGTCGCGGTAGGGTAGCAGCGTGGCCGCCGGGCCAAAGACTTCAGTGTCATGGATGCGGTCGGCGCCATCACTGCCGCCGGCATCGCGCGTTCCCAGCAGCGTCGGCCCGACGCAGCAGGCCACGGCCGGGTCGGCATCGACCAGTGGGTGGCTGCTGCCGTCATGCAGCACTTCGGCCTGCGCCGTCAGATGCGCCAGGCCCTGCCGCACGGCCGCCAGCTGGCTGCGGCTGACCAGCGCACCCATGCGGACCGATTCGTCGCGCGGGTTGCCCACGGTGGTCTTGGCCAATCGTGCCGAGATCGCTTCAGCGGCCGCGCCGTACAAGGCTTCGGGCACGAACACGCGGCGGATGGCGGTGCATTTCTGGCCCGATTTGACCGTCATTTCCCGTGCCACTTCCTTGACCAGCAGGTCGAACGCCGGGCTGCCGGCTGCCTCGCCTGGCAGCAGCAGGGCAGAGTTCAGGCTGTCCGCCTCGATGTTGACGCGCACCGAACGCTGCACCACCGCCGGATGCGAACGGATCAGCGCCGCCGTTTCGGCCGAGCCGGTGAAAGACACCACGTCAAAGGGCTGAAGCTGGTCCATCAAGCCTGCGGAACTGCCGCAGATGACCGACAGCGCGCCAGCGGGGAAGACACCAGCCTCGACAACGTCCCTGACCATGCGCTGCGTCAGCCAGGCAGTGGCGGTGGCCGGCTTGATGATCACCGGCACGCCGGACAGCAGGGCAGGCGCCGCTTTTTCCCACAATCCCCAAGCCGGGAAGTTGAAGGCGTTAATGAACAGGGCCACGCCGCGCGTGGGCGTCAGCACATGCTGCGACTGGAACAGTGTTTCCTTGCCCAGGCGCGCCATCTCGCCATCGAGCATGAAGTGCCGCTCACCCAGCGTGTCACCCAGTTTTGCATAGGAACCCAGCGTGAACAAGCCGCCGTCAATGTCCACGGCCGAGTCGTTTTTCACCGTGCCGCTGTTGGCCAGGGCAATCTCGTAATAAGCGTCACGCCTGGCCTGCAGCAGCTTGAGCGCATCGCTGAGCAGGGATGCACGCCTGCGGTAGCTGAGGGCGCGCAGTGCCGCGCCGCCTCGTTCGCGGGCAAAGGCAAAGCCTGCGGCCAGGTCAAGTCCGGTCGCGTCAACGCGCACGAGCTCGGTGCCCAGAACGGGATCAAACAAGGGTGTGCCGGCGCCGGTGCCTGCCTGCCAGCGGCCGCCGAGGTAATTGGAAAGCAGTTCGGTCATTGGTAAGTCTTCTCGTAAAGATCAGGGGCGGGTGAATTCGATGCTGCCCTGGGGGAGCAGGTAAAGCACCAGGGCGCGTCCGCCCGATACCGTGGGTTTATGCGCGCTGCCCGGTGGACAGACCAGCCATCCGGCCGGTCGGCCATCGAACTGCGCGGCGTCATCCAGCGGCATGATCAGGTCGATCTCGCCCTGCGGATGCGCGTGGTGCGGGCCGGCGATGTCCCTCATGTCCACCACGTCGACCGAAAAACCATGCAGGTCGTCGGTCGGCTTGAAAATGCGGCCATAGCGGATGCCTCCGCCTTCCCGGTCGCACAGCCAGCCCTGCGCTACGCCCGCGATGCAGGCCTGCTTCAACTGGCGATACGTGGGACTGTCGACGCCGTAATGGGTGTTCAGCCAGGCCTCCAGGTCTGCATCCAGGGGGTGGCCCGCTATCTGGGCTGTCAATTGCGCGATTTGCGCGCGAAATTCAGTGGGCGACATGCGTTCTCCGTATAGTTGCTGCTTGCCAATTCACTCCATATGAATTATTGTGCTTGTATGAACCATAAATCCTGAAAAACATAATGTCAAGCAATATATTGCATGAATCAGGGTTAGCCCCTGATTCTTCGGTCCTGACGCTTCCACCCGCTGATGCTTCGGTTTCTGCGCTTAATGCCGTGGAGGCCGACGACAAAAACCCTTTTCTTGTCGCCTTGGGTGACCGGGTGCGGGCGCTCAGGGCGCGGCGCGGCATGACGCGCAAGGCCGTGTCGATCGCGGCCGAGGTGTCCGAGCGGCATCTGGCAAATCTGGAATATGGCGAAGGCAACGCGTCCATCCTCGTGTTGCTTCAGGTGGCGCGTGCGCTGCATTGTTCGCTCGCCGAGTTGATCGGCGATGTGACGACCTCCAGCCCCGAATGGCTGCTGATTCGCGAGTTGCTTGAATCGCGCGACGATGCATCGCTGCGTCGGGTGCGCGTGGCGATTGGGGAGATGCTGGGCACGGGCGGCGGCAACACCGCCGTCTGTACACGCGTGGCCCTGATCGGCTTGCGCGGCGCGGGCAAGTCCACGCTGGGCCAGATGCTGGCCGAAGATCTGGGCTACCCGTTTGTCGAGTTGAGCCGTGAAATCGAGAAGTTTGCCGGCTGCAGCGTGTCCGAGATTCAGGCGCTCTATGGCATGAATGCCTACCGGCGCTATGAGCGTCGCGCGCTTGAAGAGGCCATCCAGATCTACCCGGAAGCGGTCATTGCAACGCCAGGAGGTCTCGTGTCGGACCCGGCCACGTTCAACCAGTTGCTGTCTCACTGCACCACGGTATGGCTCCAGGCCGATCCCGAGGATCATATGAAACGGGTCGCGGCACAGGGTGATTTGCGCCCCATGGCTGGCAGCAGGGAGGCCATGGAGGACCTCCGGGGCATTCTCGCGGGGCGGGCGGCTTTCTACTCCAAGGCGCAGTACAGGGTCGATACCAGCGCGCAGACGCTGGAGTTGACCTTGCCAATTTTGCGTGAAACGGTACGAAGGGCGCTTCAGCTCAGCGTGTAGTTAGATACAAAATATGCATAAAAATGCTTGAGTCTTTGAACAAATGTGCATTATCATGCGTATATCGACATTCAATCAATGCAGTTTTATGCATCATCCTGAGGGCAAGGACCATGACCATCGCTAATCGTGTTGAATACCAGACCGATCCGTCGCAATACAAACACTGGAAGCTCAGCTTTGACGGCCCAGTGGCCACGCTGGCGGTCGACATTGACGAGAACGCCGGTTTGCGTCCCGGCTACAAGCTCAAGCTCAACAGCTATGACCTGGGGGTTGACATCGAGCTGAACGACGCGGTCAACCGC
>JBKJKI010000011.1:0-44533 GCA_046597475.1 Polaromonas sp.
AACACGGCGGCAAGGGCTCGGTACTTCGATTCGATCAGTTCTATTGCGGCTGCAATTTGCATTCCGCTTTAGAACACATTCTTAAAACTTTATCAATTTATTTTTGCGCGAGACCTAAGTGCGCCCTGCCGGGCGCACCAAAAAAAGGGACGTGATGAACACGTCCCTTTTTTTTGCCTGGCTCAGCGGCCAGATGCTCGCTTGAGCGGCATCACAGTTGACACCGGCTCTTTTCGGCTCACATTAGCCGAGAAACTTCAGGCAAAGTTCGCCTCGGCAAAGCCCCAGTTGACCAGGTTGGACAGGAAGGTCTCAACATACTTTTGACGCAGGTTGCGGTAGTCGATGTAGTAGGCGTGCTCCCACACGTCAACGGTCAGCAGGGCTTTGTCGCCCGTGGTCAATGGCGTGCCGGCAGCGCCGGTGTTGACGATGTCCACGCTGCCGTCTGCCTTCTTGACCAGCCAGGTCCAGCCAGAGCCGAAATTGCCGACAGCGGATTTGACGAATGCTTCCTTGAATGCCGCGTAGGAGCCAAATTTTGCATTGATCGCCGCAGCCAGTGCGCCGCCAGGCTCGCCGCCGCCGGCGGGCTTCATGCAATTCCAGAAAAACGTGTGGTTCCAGATCTGCGCCGCGTTGTTGTAAACGCCGCCGCTGGATTTCTTGACGATCTCTTCGAGGGTCATCGATTCGAATTCGGTGCCCTTTTGCAGGTTGTTGAGGTTCACCACGTACGCGTTGTGATGCTTTCCGTAGTGATACTCAAGCGTTTCCTGGCTGTATTGCGGGGCCAGGGCGTCAATCGCATACGGGAGCGGGGGAAGTTTGTGTTCCATGATTTTCCTCGTGGTGGTTAATGATGAGATGTCCATTGACATGTCGGGGACATTGTAAAAAACTAAATGAGCCGGGGTGCGGAGACGGTCAAATCGACCTCCCCATCGGCAAGGGTAGCACGCAGCGGTTGCCCGACATGGGTGGTTTTTGCCGAGGTAACTGGCGTGCCCTGCAGGTCAGCCAACCAGGCATAGCCGCGCTGCAGCACCAGTTTGGGGTCCAGCAGTTCAAGGCGCAGTTGGGCGCGCTCAAACCGCTGCCGGTTGCGCTGCAGGCTGGCAGCGACTTCCCGGGGAAGGCCAGCGCCCAGGGCCTGCAGGCCGATCTGCTCCTGCCTCACGGTTGAGCGCATGGCATGCCTGAGGCTATGAGCCAATCCCGTCAGGTGCGCGTGCTGACGGGTCACCAGATGCGAGGGCCGGCTCACGCGCGACGCGGCCCAGTCCAGGCGCTGGTTTTGGGTCTGCAATTGCCGGTCCACGCCGTTTTGCAGGCGCGAAAAAGCCAGGCCCAAGGCGTCCAGCCAGACGCTCCGCGGCTGGGCACAGAGTTCGGCCGCAGCGGTAGGTGTGGGCGCGCGCACGTCGGCGCAGAAATCGGCGATGGTGAAATCCGTTTCATGTCCCACGCCGCTGATGATAGGCACCGGCGAGGCAACGATGGCGCGCGCCAGTTGTTCGTCGTTGAAGGCCCACAAATCTTCCATCGCGCCGCCACCGCGAACCAGCAGCAGCACATCGACCTGGTCCTTGCTCTGGCGCTGGAAGGCCCTGGCCAAGGCTTCCCGCAACTCGCCAGCGGCCTGGCTGCCCTGCACGCTCGCCGGGTAGATCACGACCGGAATATGCGGCGCGCGGCGCTGCAGCGCCGTGACCACGTCATGCAGGGCTGCTGCGCCCAGTGAGGTAACCACGCCGATGGCACGCGGCATCAAGGGCAAGGGCCGTTTTCGGGCGGCATCGAACAAACCCTCGGCTTCAAGCCGTGCCTTGAGCAGCACAAACTGCTCGAACAGGTTGCCCTGCCCGGCCTGCCGCATCGACTCGACCACCAGCTGCAGCTCTCCGCGCGGCTCGTAGACGCCGAGTCTTCCGCGCAGCTCGACCAGTTGGCCATCGCGCGGAGAAAAATCGAGCAGGCCTGCGGCCCGGCGGAACATGGCGCAGCGAATCTGCCCCTGCTCGTCCTTGAGCGAGAAGTAGCAGTGGCCACTGGCGGCGCGGGAAAACCCGGTGAGTTCGCCCTGTACCGCCACAGGATTGAAGCGGGCCTCAAGACTGTCGGCAATCGCCCTTAGAAGCGAACCGACCGGCCAGATCCTGGTCCCCGCTTCGCGCCTGGAGACTGGCGCAGCGAGGATGCCAGGGGTGTCGGAAATGCCCAAATCCTTAGGAGCCACGGGCACAGTACTCCACAGAGGCGCACCAGGCGGGCCTGCAATCGGTGATTTCATTTGGATAGGCCCATAGACTGGTATAAGTCGTTGATTTAAAACGATTAATCATTGCTTAAATTTCAATCATTTTGTTACAATCACGATTTGGCGCGGCCTCCCGGCTTCCCGGCTATCACTTGCCCACAAAGTTATCCACAACTTCTGTGGGTTATGTCTTACATAAATCTGCTTTGCAAACATTCCTGGATCCGGCCAGGTAAGGGGGATTCAACCGGTTTCACTGGGACATAATCCAAGACAATATTTTGTCTGGAGATGCGCATTGTTTTCGATCATACAAGCCGCAGGCTGGCCCATCTGGCCGCTGGTTGCCTGCTCCATCCTGGCGCTCGCACTGGTCATTGAGCGCTTCTCCAGTCTGAAAATCGCAAAAATCGCCCCCGTAAAGCTGCTTGACGAAGCCATCACCGTTTCCCGTTCCGCCGTGCCTTCGCCGGACGTGGTGACCAAACTGGAACAAAACTCATTGCTTGGAGAGGTGCTGGCCAGTGGTTTTCGTGCGATCAATGTCGACCCGCGCATCAGCGAAGATGATTTACGCTCGACTCTTGAAGGCGCCGGCAGGCAGGCCGCGCACAAACTGGAACGCTATCTTGCAGCGCTTGCCACTATCGCCTCTGCTGCGCCCCTGTTGGGCTTGCTAGGAACCGTGATTGGCATGATCGAAATTTTTGGCTCCCAGGCAGGCGCTGCGGGCAATTCCGTGGGCGGCAACCCGGCGCAACTGGCTCAAGGCATTTCCATAGCCCTCTACAACACCGCTTTCGGTTTGATGGTCGCCATCCCCTCGCTGATCTTCTGGCGCTATTTTCGCGCCAGGGTGGACGCCTACCTGCTGACGATGGAACTGGCCGCCGAGCGCTTTGTCCGTCACCTCAATACGCTCAGAAAATGAATTTTCGCCCTCACCCGCACGACGAACCGGAAATCAACCTGATTCCGTTCATCGACGTACTGCTTGTGGTGCTGATTTTTCTGATGCTCTCCACCACGTACAGCAAGTTCACCGAGTTGCAGGTCAAGCTGCCCGCGGCCGACGCCGAGCAGCAGCGTGACTATCCCAAGGAAGTCATCGTCGCTGTCAGCAGCGACGGCCGCTACATGGTCAACAAGACACTGGTGAACGGCCGCGGCATCGAGGTGCTTGGAGCCGCACTGGCCGACGCAGCCAAGGCGGGCAAGGACAGCGTCATCATCATCAGCGCCGATGCAAGCGCCACGCATCAGGCTGTCATCACCGTGATGGAAGCGGCCCGGCGCCAGGGGTTGACACAGATCACTTTTGCCACGCAAAGCACCGCGCAGGCACGTGCCAAGTAGCCGTTCCGGCAGCCCCTGACCTTTGTTTTTTTGTAAAATGGCCACCGACGCGTGACTCACCTCCTGCAGCAAGCCTGGCTAAAGCGTGGATGGCTGGCTTGCCTGCTGTGGCCGGTGGCGCAAGTCCACGGCATGCTGGTGAAGCTGCGTCAAGCGCTTTACCGCCACGGATTTCTCTCGTCAGAGCGCTTCCGGATACCGGTGATCGTGGTTGGGAATGTCGTCGCCGGGGGGGCCGGCAAGACGCCTCTTGTGATGGCGCTGGTGAGGCATTTGACGGCGCAGGGCCTGCAGGTGGGCGTCATATCGCGTGGCTATGGGCGCTCAGGTGGCCAGAACCTTGAAGTTACGCTGCGAACCTCTGTTGATGAGGCCGGCGATGAGCCTGTCCTTATGGCACGGTCCACGGGTGCTCCTGTATTTGTAGCAAGCAAACGCGCCGACGCCTTGCGTGCATTGCAGGCTGCCTATCCGGCAACCGACGTGGTGATCTGCGACGATGGGCTCCAGCACTATGCCTTGCAGCGCGACATCGAAATCGCCGTCTTTGATGACCGTGGCGTGGGCAATGGCTGGCTGTTGCCGGCGGGGCCGCTGCGTGAGCCCTGGCCCGAGCGCAGGCACCGTGGCGTGAATCTGGTGTTGCACACTGGCCAAAAACCCGCCTTTGCAGGCTTCACTTCCATCCGCCAGCTTGCCAATCACGCGTTGGCTACCGACGGCAGCCAGGTGGCCTTGAGCGCCCTGCGCGGCCAACCGCTGGTCGCGCTGGCTGGCATCGCTAATCCCGAAGCTTTTTTTGCCATGCTGCGCGCTTGCGGCCTGACGCTGGACACAACTGCTGCGCTGCCTGATCACCATGACTTCAGGCATGACGATCTGTCAGTTTATGCAGGCCGTACCGTGTTGTGCACCGAGAAGGATGCCGTCAAGCTGTTCCCCCTTCCCGTGCCCGCAGGGGTGAAGTTGCTGGCCGTGCCGCTGGTATTTTCCCCCGAAACCGCTTTTTTTGACGCGTTTGATGCCCTGCTGGCCCCACTGCTTTCTCAACTACCATCAAGCCATGGACACCAAATTACTTGAACTGCTGGTCTGCCCTGTGACCAAGGGACATCTCGAATACGACCGCGAGAAGCAGGAACTCATCTCCCGCAGCGCGCGGCTGGCCTATCCGGTCAGGGACGGAATCCCCGTGCTGCTGGAAAGCGAAGCGCGAACGCTGAGCGACGAGGAGCTTGGACTGTGATGGCTGAAACGCCCTTGTCGGCATGACTTTTACCGTTCTCATTCCGGCCCGCCTGGCCTCGACCCGCTTGCCCAACAAGCCGCTGGCGGACATCAAGGGCGCGCCCATGGTCGTGCGCGTGGCGCAGCGGGCCATGCAAAGCAGCGCAGCCCGCATCGTGGTGGCGGCTGACAGCGCTGAAATCATCGAGAGGTGCGCCGAGTTCGGGGTCCAGGCCGTGCTGACGCGGCTTGACCACCCCAGCGGCAGTGACCGGCTCGCCGAAGCGAGCAGCCTGCTGGGTCTGGGCGACGACGACATCGTGGTCAATGTCCAGGGCGATGAGCCGCTGATAGACCCCGCCCTTATCGACGCGGTGGCCGGCCTGCTCCAGCAGCGCGCCGACTGCGCCATGAGCACGGCCGCCCATTCGATAGAGCAACTTGCCGATCTGCTCAACCCCAATATCGTCAAGGCCGTGCTCGACGCGCGCCAGACGGCGCTGTATTTCAGCCGTGCGCCGATTCCAGCAGCGCGTGATTTTGGCGGCCAGGCGTGGTGGGAAGCCGGCAGCACGCTGCCAAAGCCGCTGCGCCATGTTGGCATCTATGCGTATCGCGCCGGTTTCCTGAGGCTGTTCCCGACGCTGCCACAGGCGCCGCTGGAGCAACTCGAATCACTGGAGCAACTGCGCGCGCTATGGCACGGCTACCGGATCGCCGTTCACGTGACGGATCAGGCACCCGGTCCAGGCGTTGACACCCAGGAAGATCTGGATCGGGCGCGCAAGCTTTTCGCCTAGCCTGAAAGTCAGGCATCTTGGGGTGCATCTGTAAGCTTTCGCCAGCAATGTGCATGCTATCCTTGACAGGAAATAATTCAAGGTTGTCAGATCGCGCTGAAAATCTTGCCTGTCTGTCAACACCCTTTGGGGCATTCGCTCTGTCGAGCGCCCGGCTAGACTCCATGAATTCATAAAAAACCCGAGGATATCCATGAGACTGATTTTATTGGGCGCGCCTGGCGCGGGCAAAGGAACCCAGGCAACCTTCATCTGCCAGAAATACGGCATTCCCCAGATTTCCACCGGTGACATGCTGCGTGCCGCCGTCAAGGCGGGCACGCCCCTGGGGCTGGAAGCCAAAAAGGTCATGGATGCCGGCGGCCTGGTCAGCGACGACCTGATCATCAACCTGGTGAAGGAGCGCATTGCCCAGCCTGATTGCGCCAAGGGCTTTCTGTTTGATGGCTTTCCGCGCACCATCCCGCAGGCCGATGCCATGAAGGCGGCAGGCGTGAAGCTCGACTATGTGCTTGAAATCGACGTGCCATTCGAAGCCATCATCGAGCGCATGAGTGGGCGCCGTTCGCATCCCGCATCGGGCCGAACCTACCACGTCAAGTTCAACCCGCCCAAGCTTGAGGGCAAGGATGACGTGACCGGCGAGCCGCTGATTCAGCGCGAGGACGATAAGGAAGAAACCGTCGGCAAGCGCCTGGAGGTCTATAGCGCGCAAACGCGTCCGCTGGTTGATTACTACTCCAGCTGGGCCAAGGCCGCGCCCGCTGACGCTCCGAAATACTGCGCCATCAGCGGCATGGGTGGGGTCGATGAAATCACCGAACGGGCCTTCAAGGCTCTTGCAAGCTGAACCAGCTGAGCCGGCTAAAGCTTTCGCCAAAAAGGCTGCTCCCCGGAGCAGCCTTTTTTATGCGCTGCCAGCGTCTGGAAAGATGGCCAGCACCGGGTATCTGCGCCATTGAGGCTCCGCAAAACGCGCACAGTTTTCAAAGATGAAGCCCAGCACCCGGCACTGATTTTCAAGCAGCGACGGATTTTCTGATTTCCACTGCGCAAACTTCTTTTTCAGCGCGGGCTCTTCCTCCAGAAGCAGCAGCGCCATGTCCTCAAATACATAGTCGGAAAAGCGTTCCTTCTTTTCCAGAATGTTGTTGAAAAACCCCCAGCGAAAGAAGCTGTCATGGGCCTGGGGCTCCAGTGTTTCAACGATGTAGCGGGCGCCATCCTGGTTCATGGGCATCCAGTAGTCGCCGATCTGCAGCTGGACGGTTTCGCGATGCGTCTCCAGACTCACCTCATCATGGAACAAGTGTCCTTCATAGGCGCCAGGACGGCTTTGCACGGACGCGACTCGGTACACCCGGGCCTCGGCCGACCGACTGGCTGCCACGCGCTCCATCTGCACGCCATTCCAAGCCAGGCGCTGTATCACTTCGCGCCAAGCCTGCGGCACGACATAAGCCAGCGGCGCATTCACCACCACGTCTTCAGAAAAATGGCTGTAGCAGGCAATCTCGCGCTCCCACGGCTGCGATTTGTCGTAAGAAAGCCGCGCATAGTTTCCGAGCCGGCTGGGGCTGCAGACCGCCTCATAGCCTTTGAAGCGCAAGCGGGAAGCGCGTGACGCATCCATTTTCCAGCTGACGGGCCAATGGCTTTTTTGCCGCCCCTGTGCCTTCGCGGCTCGTCGCAAGGCCTGGATTTGCCCGGCATGCGCCAGCGTGAATTGCAGCGTCACGTCCAACAGCGCGCGCATGGACTCGTAGCGGTCGGCGAAGGGCTTGAGCATGTGGGTCTCGGGCATGAAACCGATGGTGTGATGCAGGGCCGCATAGCCCGTGGAAAACCGCGGGGTTTCCAGAAAGTCGGCAATGCCCTTGTCCGGGCTGACATCGACCGGGTTGACATACGGACAGGTCGGCCAGCCCCGGCCCTCCATCGCGCTGTAAATGGCGGGCAGCATGCTCTCGCGCAGAAACTCCCCGAGCCCGCCGCCCAGTTTGTCGGCCTGGGTGTGGATCAGCGTCATGGTGTAGGCATAGTCGGCACCATTGGAGGTGTGGGTGTCGACCATCACGTCCGGATCCCAGGCGCTGAAAAACTGGTTGAACAGCCTGGCATTAAGGCTGTCGCACTTGATGAAGTCGCGGTTCAGATCGAGGTGCAGGCTGTTGCCGCGAAACCCGAAGGACTCGGGCCCGTCCTGGTTGACCCGGCTGCTCGTGTTGCGATTGTTGCAGCCATCCACGTTGTAGACCGGAATGAAGAGGTAAACCGCCGATCCCATGGCCGCCCGGCGTGCGGGCTCCATGCACAGGTCGCGCACCAGGGCCATGCACGCGTCTATGCCCTCGGGTTCCCCCGGATGAATGCCGTTGTTGTTGAAAAACACCAGGCGACCGGCGCGCCGGATCTCCTCCGCCTCAAAAACCCCGTCCAGGCTGACGATGCCTGCATGCAGTGGAAATCCCGCGTCGGAGACCCCTATTTCTGTAAACTTCAGAAGGCGGGGGAATTGCTGCGCCAACCTCTCGTAAAAGCCGATGCACGCCTCCCAGGTCGTGGTCTGGTTGCGGTTGCCTTGTTCGTAGGGTGTCTGCATGGCTGTGGTCAGTCAATCAATTTAAAAAATTACGATCAATCCTTGGGGGAAATGAGTGGGGCACCCTAGCCCAGCAGTTCAAGCACCATGGCGACCCGCGCCTTGACCGGGCTCAAGCCGTTTGAGTCCGGGAGAGTGTCGCCGGGGATGGGAAGCACCTTGCCGTTGGCGCAGCGTGTCGCACGGACCACTTTGACACCGGCCTGCTGGGCCTTCAGCAAGGCTGCTTCCAGCGCGTGGTGCAGCGTTCCATTGCCGGTTGCCGCAACCACCAGGCCCTGCACTCCCTGGGCTGTCAGCGCCTGCACCGTTGCTCCGGTGGCGCCGGCGTAGCTCATGACGATTTCCACACGCGGACAGTCGTCGGGCTTCATCAGCCTTGCTATGTTATTTATAGCTATCGGAGCCCGCTCTTCCTGGGCAACAGGCCAATTTCTTAATATTCTCAGCTTTCCCTCTTCCACATAGCCTAGCGGTCCAGCGTCACCCGAGTCGAAGGCGTTGATCTGGTAGGGGTGCACTTTCTGCACATCAAACGCGCTGTGAATGACGCCGGCGCAAACCGCTACGACACCCTTTGCTCCAGGCTCCCTGGCGACACTGATGGCATCAAGCAAATTCTGGGGGCCATCGGGCACCAGTGCCGTCGCAGGCCGCATCGCACAGGTCAGGACCACCGGCTTGAGTGGCCGGCAAACGCTCTGCAGAAAATACGCCGTCTCTTCCAGCGTATCGGTGCCGTGGGTGATCACGATGCCCTGCACATCGGCCTGGGCCAGAAAGTGGCTGACGCGAGCGGCAAGCTGCGCCCACACCGCAAAACTCATGTCCTTGCTGTCGAGTTGCGCAACCTGCTCGCTGACGATGGGCCCCATGTCCGAAGCACCCGGGATTGCAGAGAGTAATTGCTCAATACCCAACTGCGCCGCCGTGTAGCCAATGTTGTCCGCGCTGCTGGCTGCCTGGCCCGCAATGGTGCCGCCCGTACCAAGAATCACAATTTTTCGGGATGTCATAAAGTGTCCGCTTGTGCTTTGAGGAAAACTGTATAAAAATACAGATACTGGATATTAAAACAGTAGGTATGCTGGCATAGCCATTCAGCCCGGTCCAAGTCCAGCCCGATTGTTAACCAAGGAGCCATCAGTCATGAGCACTCTCAATGACTTTCCGCATTTTGCATCTGACAGGCCCAAACTCACGGCGCGTCAGCAGCAGATTCTGGAGCTGATCCAGAACGCCATTGCCCGCACCGGTGCCCCGCCGACCCGCGCCGAGATCGCTGGCGAACTCGGCTTTCGCTCGGCCAATGCTGCCGAAGAGCATTTGCAGGCATTGGCGCGCAAGGGCGTCATTGAGCTGGTCAGCGGAACCTCACGCGGCATACGCCTTCGCGGCGACACGCTGCGTTCCCTGAATGAGTCGCGAATGGCGCAGTTCTCCTTGCCACTGCAAAGTCTAGCCCAGCTTGCCCTGCCTTTGGTGGGCCGGGTCGCTGCCGGCAGCCCGATTATGGCGCAGGAGCACATAGAGCGGACCTATTATTTTGAAAGCAGCTTGTTTCAGCAGCAGCCCGACTACCTGCTCAAGGTTCGCGGCATGAGCATGCAGGGCGTGGGCATCATGGACGGCGATCTGCTGGCCGTCAAACAGGCAAAGGAAGCGAAAAATGGCCAGATTGTCGTAGCCCGGCTGGGCGACGAGGTTACCGTGAAACGCTTTCGCCGTACCAAATCCGCAATTGAACTGCTGCCCGAAAACCCGGACTTCAAAACCATTGTGGTCGAGCCAGGGGAAGCGTTCGAGTTGGAAGGCCTGGCGGTGGGCCTGATTCGCAACACCATGCTGCTGTAAGCCGCCCATTTTTGCCGCGCAACAGGTGGCGGGCGCGTTGGTCGTGAATGACCAACACCCTGGTGCCGTGGCCCAGCCGTCTTCATTGCCGGCCTGAATCCTGCCTGTGTAAACCTCTCTCAAACAGGAGTTCATCATGGGAATTAATTTTTCAAATACCTCAATGCTGTCGCTTTTGGCAGCGCCTGTTCAGTCAATGGCAGCATGGTTTGTTCCAGTGCAAAGCGCCGCAAGGCCATTTCGCACCGCCACAAAACCGCATCAGATGGTGCTGCCCTTCACCGCTGACGCCGCTGGACCAGGCGCTGACGGTGCGGCAGCCAGCACCCCCGGGAGGCTCAGCGCCAGGGCTTCTTCGAGCGGGCTGCGGATCGTGCGGGAGTTTGATTCGGCAGTCAGTCCTTGCTGTGCGGGGCGCATGGTGATATCGGGGCGCATGGCCGATGTGTGCGCCGAGCTTGAGCGAATGAGCCAAGCGGACGTCCAGGCGCGATAGCAGTCTGGGCTGCGGCGAAAGCACAGCAGGTTTTGCCGGGCAAGAGCCTGGTGTCCAGGGCCCTAATGCAAGTCTGGTCCGGGCAGTTCTTCCCTACGACGGTCAGTTGTTCCGGGTTCTCCATCTGCTGATGGGCAGGGTGTTGCCTTCCGATACAAGTTGGCAACCCATGCACGCTTACCCGGGGCGAATGGGAAAATCTTGCAGGCACAATATCACCATGAATATTGTGATTCTCGACGACTATCAGGATGCAGTCCGAAAACTCGCTTGTGCTTCCAAACTGGATGCCTACCCTGCGAAGGTATACACCAACACCGTCAAGGGCATAGGTCAGCTTTCGGTGCGGCTCAAGGATGCAGACGTCATTGTGCTGATTCGGGAGCGCACCCATCTGAATCGGCAGGTTATCGAGAAACTGCCCCGCCTCAAGCTGGTCGTTCAGACGGGTCGTGTCGGTGCGCACGTCGATGTGGCCGCATGTACCGAGCGCGGAATCGCAGTGGCCGAAGGCATGGGGTCACCGGTTGCACCGGCCGAATTGACCTGGGCACTGGTCATGGCGGCGATGCGACGTATTCCGCAATATGTCTCGCATCTGAAGCATGGCGCATGGCAGCAAGCCGGGCTCAAGTCGGCTTCCATGCCATCAAATTTCGGTCTGGGGTCGGTACTCAAGGGCAAGACGCTGGGCGTCTGGAGCTACGGCAAGATCGGACAGATCATTGCGGGCTACGGTCGCGCGTTCGGCATGCGTGTGGTGGTATGGGGTCGCGAGGCCTCACTCGAGCGGGCCCAGGCTGATGGGTTTGAGATCGCAGGCAGCAAGGCTGAATTCTTTGAACACTGCGACGTCATCAGCCTTCACTTGCGACTGCACGAGGAAACCATCGGCATCGTGACACAGGAGGACCTGTCGCGCATGAAGCCCACGGCCTTGCTGGTGAATACCTCGCGGGCCGAGCTGATTGAGCCTGACGCCCTCATCGCCGCGCTTAATCGTGGACGCCCCGGCATGGCTGCCGTTGATGTCTTTGAATCAGAACCCATCTTGCAGGGCCATGCCCTGCTCAGGCTGGAAAACTGTATCTGCACGCCCCATATCGGCTACGTGGAGCAGGACAGCTATGAAATGTATTTTGGTGCGGCGTTCGACAACGTCATCAACTTCATCAAGGGCACACCCAGCAACATCGTCAACCCCGGAGCCCTGCAGGTAAGACGATAGGCCACACATGGCTACGTCTGGCAACGCCTGAAGGCAATCGACAGCCTCGCAAATACCGCGCCTGGATTGAATCCTGAGCCGCACGCCAGAAAACTCCTGACGCAGCCACGTATTCCGGAGAGATGGTGCGCACTCTGCGTTCAGCAGGGGGCCAAGGTTTGATCCGTCGGTTAGCGCCAAGAGCGGTCGATGGGGAGCACTTCGAGCTCCAGCAGTTCATGCGTGAAATTCGCAGGGGCGTCCCGGTCGCTCGCGCCGGTAGCCCTTGCAGGCTGCTTCCCGTTGGGATCAACAAAATCAAAACTCAAATCAATGTCAAGGCCTACGTGTCTTGAGGCGGGAGGACGCGTTGGATCCACCCTTTTTTCGCCTTGACCAATGGCCGGCAATTTCGACAGGCCCTGCAACTGCGCTGAGAGCGGTTGACTAGTCGTATTGGAAAAAAAGGCAGGTACTGGCTTTGCGACTGCATGGCGAGCGGGGTTTTTTCGCGTGTCTGATGGCTCGACCACCCTTTTGGCAATCGCATGGAGCAGAAGCAGTTCGCGATATGCAGCAAGGCTGAACACCTCGCTTTTGGAGTCAGGCTTGCGGAATATGGACTCTTCAATCACCTCAAGAACCTTGGGCGTCGGCCACAGCGCCACGATGCGGGAGAGTGCCGCCTCATACGACTCCAACCCCTGCGCGGCGGCCTTGTAGCTGACAAAAGCAGGAACCTGGGCATTGAACGTGCGACTGAAGTCCTCGCTGAGGGCTTCATAATCCACCTTCCGGCCGAGCTGGTGATACAAATCAAACAGATCAAGGTAGGCAAGCGCGCTGGTCTCGACATTGTCTGCAATGTGGTGGCGCAGCACTTCAACGGCCTTGTCGAAATCGCCCAGCGATACGAAAAAATCTGCCTGCTGCTGAACGTCGAAGAGTTCTTCCGCGTTCACGATTCGGGGCATACCCGTCATGCTGGGCAAACTTATCGAGAATTCGATGCGATCCCTCGTCTCAATCGGCGCCAGGGTCTTGAAGCGGCCGGCAGGCGGCACGTTACTCGAGCCCCTGGCGACGTCGAACAGGGGATCGGTCTCCTCACGCGCGAAGCCTCGCCCGAACTTGCCCGCCGCAGTCATTCCTGCCTGGGCTTGTCGGTCGTCGCGCGCCGCACCCGCTGCCTCCTCGGGCGCCACGCCCATGCTCGCATGGTCATCAGAACCCAGGCCCTTACGCCACCACGGGCTACCGCTTTCCTCGCCATATTCGCGACGGCTGCGTGTCCACAGATAGGCCGCAGTCAACCAGGACAGAAACAATAACGCGGCCAGCATGTAAACCAGCCAGTTGCTGAAGCGCTCGCTGCGCGACTGCTCCAGTTGAGCGCGAAGGTCTGACACCGCCTTGTCGGTCATACGGCTCTGCGCCAGCATCCTGGCGACATCCACTTCCAGCGTCTTGAGCCGCTGGCTGTCACGCAGCATGTCCTGCGGCTGGGCATTGAGCGCCTGCCAGAGCGCAGCTGCGCTGGCGCGTTGCTGCGCGTCTGCCGAAGGCTGGGTCAGCAATTCGGATGACGCACGCAGGACGGGGTCCCGCTCCATGCCAAGCTCCAGCGGATCGAGCTTCAAGCGTGACCGTGAGGACTTGCTGGCCGATTCGAGCGCAGCCCTGGCGGCAAGGCGAGCCGACATGCCGCCCAGCCGGTCAGCGGCCCTGTCGGGCGCCCTCGCGGGGCTGATGCTGTCGGGAACAGGTTTTTTACGAAATGGGCCCGGGAGGGCAGAGGCTGCAGCGGGCGATCCGCCAGCCCGGCCGGCCCTGCTGTCAGGATCGCCGAGGGTGGTGGGTAGTTGCACCGGCGCCGAGCCGGCCACCTCGCCGCTGGTGACCGCCAGATCCCCTGCCTTGCCGGTCAGTACTTCAGCGAGAAAAACATATTTACGCGTATTCTTTTGCAGGCAGCCTTCGCGCACATTCACCGTTACCACCGGTTCGTCCACCGCGGACGATGTTCTCACCCTGATGAGCACCTCCCCGGCATTGGCACCCGCGGTGAGGGCTGTGCTGACCCTTGCTGAAGAAATCAGGTTATCGCCAAAAAAAACCTCAGTATCAAGACACAGAGCCGACAGCCCTTCGTTCCTGCCCAACTGGGCCATCAGCGTGACGTCAAAGGCCCGACCGACAATCGCAGTGCCCCGCATGCGTCCCAAAGAAACACCAAAGGCGCTGGCGGTTACGCCTACCAGCATGGCACCGAATACGAATTTGGGGAGCTTCTCAAGTGTCATGTGTTGCGCAAATTTTGCCATACGAAGTGGCCTCGGCGGCTCAGCGATAATTCAATGATGCAAGTAACACACACAAAAGTTGGCATTATTGGCACTGGCGCCATGGGAAGAGGCATTGCCCAGATCGCCGCTCAGGCCGGAAGCTTTGTTCTATTGATGGATGTGCAAACAGGTGCCGCAGAAAAAGCACGCGAATCAATCTGCCAGCAGTGGAACAAGCTGGTAGACAAAGGGCGCATGGAGCCGGCTGTCGCAGGCGGTCACAAAGCCCGGCTTTCGGTGGCCGGCACGCTGGGCGACCTGGCCGGTTGCGACCTGGTCATTGAAGCGATTGTCGAGCGGCTTGACGCCAAGAAGGCCTTGTTCACCGAGCTTGAGGCCATTGTCGGCACCGCGACCGTGCTGGCCAGCAACACCTCGTCGCTCTCGGTGACGGCCATCGCTGCCGCATTGAAGCACCCGGAGCGATTTGCCGGCTATCATTTTTTCAATCCAGTTCCGCTTATGAAAGTGGTGGAAGTCGTCGTCGGCCTGAGGACCAGTCCCGACGTGAGTGCTTCGCTCAGCCAGTATGCCCGCGAGATGGGACATACGCCCGTGCTGGCACAAGACACGCCAGGTTTCATCGTCAACCACGCAGGGCGGGGCTACAACACCGAAGCGCTGCGCATAGTCAGCGAAGGCATTGCTGATTTCGCCACGGTTGACCGCATCCTGCGCGACCAGGCCGGATTCAGGCTTGGGCCTTTCGAGCTGATGGACCTGACCGCGCTGGACGTGTCGCATCCGGTGATGGAGTCCATTTACCACCAGTATTACGAGGAAGACCGTTACCGCCCTAGCGTGATTACCGCGCAGCGGCTGGCTGGCGGCCTGTTGGGGCGCAAAACCGGTGAAGGCTTTTACCGCTACGAAGAAGGCCTTGCCCAGGTACCGGCCGAAGCACCCGTGCCCGAGGTGGCCGAGCTTCCGCCAGTCTGGGTTTCTCCCCGTGCTGCCCGTCGTTCAGAGCTGCTGCAGTTGCTCAAGAGTCTCGGCGCCAGGATTGAAACCGGCCAGTCTCCTTCGTTGCAGGCGCTGACGCTGGTGGCACCACTGGGTTTTGACATCACGACAGTTGCCGTCGTGGAGCGTCTGGACCCGGCACGCACCGTCGGCATCGACATGCTGATTGACGATGCCGCGACGAAGCGGCGCGTGCTCGCGACCAACCCCGCCACCCGCACCGACATGCGCGACGCCGCGCATGCCCTGTTCGCGCGCGACGGCAAGGCTGTCAGCGTCATCCGGGACAGCGGCGGATTTGTCACCCAGCGCGTCGTCGCCACCATCGTCAACATTGCCAGCGACATCTGCCAGCAGGGTATCTGCAGCCCGAAAGACCTCGAAACCGCGGTGACGCTGGGCCTGGCCTACCCGCTGGGGCCGCTGGCAATGGGTGACCGCTATGGCCCGACCAATGTGCTGGAGGTTCTTTTCAACATGCAGACCGTGTACGGCGACCAGCGCTACCGCCCTTCCCCCTGGCTGCGCCGCCGCGGGGCGATCGGCCTGAGCCTGATGCACGAGGAGAGCTGATATGTCGGGCTCCCTGAAAAGCACCAGTGAGGGCAGCACGCTCATCCTCACGCTGAGCAATCCCGAGTTCAAGAATGCCCTGGGGCCAGACATCTACTCCGCAGGCATTGAAGCTCTCAGCGCTGCCGAAACCAGCACCGAAATTCGCAGCGTCGTGATCACCGGCGAGGCCGGCATGTTTTGCGCCGGCGGCAACCTGCAGCGTCTCCTGGCCAACCGGCGCGAACCGCCCGAGGTACAGGCGCAGAGCATAGAGGGACTGCACAACTGGATCGACGCGATTCGCACCTACCCCAAGCCCGTGATTGCCGCGGTCGAGGGCGCAGCCGCAGGCGCCGGTTTTTCGCTGGCACTGGCCTGCGACCTGATCGTGGCCGCCGAGGATGCCATTTTTGTCATGTCTTACAGCAAGGTGGCGCTGTCGCCCGATGGCGGCGGCAGCTGGAGTCTGGCGCGTGCCCTGCCCCGGACACTCGCCAGCGAACTGCTGATGTGTGGTGAGCGTATCAGCGCCCAGCGGCTGCATAGCCTCGGGCTGGTAAACCGCGTCGCCAGCGCGGGCGCTGCCCTTGGCGAAGCACTGCGCCTGGCCACCGGCCTCAACGCACTCGCGCCAAATGCGCTGGCCAGCATCAAGGAGCTGATCAACGACGCGCCCACCAGCAGCTTGAGCCAGCAGCTTGACAATGAACGCAACCATTTCGTTCGCAACCTGCATCACGCCAACGGTGGCGAGGGCATAGCCGCTTTTTTGCACAAGCGCACACCGCAGTACCGATAGCGCGGCAACGCAGGGCGAAACGGGTTTACGCGATCCCCTGGTTTTACGCCTGAGGCCATGAGCGGGTCACCGTCAATATTTGCCTGAATATTGACAAAAACAGCCACAAGTCTAGTGTCTACGGTCATAGCTCGCTATCTTTTAAAGAGCATTCCGACAATCGCCCCGAAACTCCATCAACGGGGGCGGAAGACACCAGAACGGCAGGGAAGCCCTTCCGGTGGCACGTTGCGCAGCCAATCCATTGACGCTCGCCATGCGTGCCCCGCCACGCAGCCCTGAACGTCGGGCGCGACACCCAGGCGACAGGCAGCGCGTGCCTGACAGGTCGCTGAAGCGACAATGTACAGCTTGTTAGTCACCCAAAAGACAGACCATGGACGATCCCATTCTTACGATAGACGAAAGAGCAGCCATCAACGGTGGCCGCTGGTTTTCATCCCTGTCCCCATCCCTGAGGCATGACATTCTTCGATGTGCTTACGTCAAACGTTTCAAAGACGGCGAACTCATTTGCGCGCGGGGCGATCCGGCCGACGAATGGATCGCCTGTGCCACGGGTGCCGTGCGCGTGAGTTCCACGTCAATTTCCGGCAAGCAGGTCACGCTGACCTATGTGGAGCCCGGCATCTGGTTTGGCGATGTGGCCATCTTCGACGGGGAGCGTCGCACCCACGACGCCTATGCGCATGGCGCGACAACGGCGCTGTGCGTGGCACGCAGCGACCTGCGCAAGATTCTGAGCCAGCACGTCGAGTTGTACGAGGCGCTGCTGCGCCTGCATGCCCGGCGAATCCGCCAGCTCTTCGGACTGGTGGAAGACCTCAACACGCTGCCGCTGCGGGCGCGTCTGGCCAAGCAACTGCTGCACCTGGTGCGCAGTTACGGCGTGCCCAGCCTGTCCGACGGTCGCGAGGTGCGTATCGGCCTGCAACTGGCGCAGGAGGAACTGGCCCAGCTGCTGGGCGCATCGCGCCAGCGGGTCAACCAGGAACTCAAGTCCATGGAGCGCGAAGGCTCGATTCGCGTCGAGCCGGGCGGCCTGGTTGTACGCAATCGCGAGGCGCTGATGCGCATTTCCGAAGCTGATATTGACAAATAGAAAAACTCCAGGGAACCCACGCCGATGAGCAATTTCGACCACTTCATTGGTACGCGCGCCGTCACGAGCAGCCACGCTTTTGATACCGGCATCCTGAGCGCCTACCTTGAGCAGCATCTGGACGGCTTCGCCGGGCCGTTGACGGTTGAAATCTTCAAGGGTGGCCAGTCCAACCCGACCTACAAGCTGCTCACGCCAGGCGCCTCCTACGTCATGCGTGCCAAGCCCGGACCCGTTGCCAAACTGCTGCCCTCGGCCCACGCCGTTGAACGCGAGTTCAAGGTCATGCGCGGGCTGCAGGGCACGGATGTGCCCGTGCCGAAAATGTATTGTCTGTGCGAAGACGAATCCGTTATCGGGCGCGCCTTCTACATCATGGAGTTCGTCGAAGGCCGCGTGCTTTGGGACCAGTCACTGCCCGGCATGAGCAACCGCCAGCGCGGCGAGATCTATGACGAAATGAACCGCGTCATCTCTGCCCTTCACAAGGTGAAGTTCGCAGAACAGGGGCTGGCCGACTACGGCAAGCCAGGCAATTACTTCGAGCGCCAGATTGGCCGCTGGAGCAAGCAATACAGCGCGTCCATCACCCGGCCGATCGCCGAGATGGACAGCCTGATGCAATGGCTGCCGGCCCACATCCCGGCCAGCGCGCGCGATGAAAGCATGGTCTCCATCGTGCACGGCGACTTCCGGCTCGACAACCTCCTGTTCCACCCTACCCAGCCACGGGTGCTGGCCGTGCTCGACTGGGAGCTGTCAACGCTAGGCCACCCGCTGGCCGACTTCAGCTACCACTGCATGGGCTGGCACATTCCGCCCGGCGCATTTCGCGGCATTGGCGGGCTGGACGTGGCCAGTCTGGGCATACCCACCGAGGCAGAGTACATCCGGCGCTATTGCGAACGCACCGGGCTGACCACGCCGGCTGCCCTGAAGGCCGACTGGAACTTTTACCTGGCCTACAACCTGTTTCGCCTTGCCGCGATCCTGCAGGGCATTGCCAAGCGCGTGGAAGCCGGCACGGCGTCCAGCGCCCAGGCCGTCAACTCGGCGGCAGGCGCGCCCGTGCTCGCAACAATGGCCTGGGACTTCGCACAGAAATCCCCGGCCTGATCGCTACCCGTTTACCCATTCCCACAGGAGATATTCATGGACTTCGACTACACCCCAAAAGTCAAGGAACTTCAGGCACGCCTGCTGAAGTTCATGGATGAGTACATCTATCCGAACGAAGCGCGCTTCTTTCGCGAGATTGCCGAGAACCGGGCCAAGGGCAACGCCTGGATCCCCACCACACTGATTGAGGAACTCAAACCCAGGGCACGCGCTGCCGGCTTGTGGAACCTGTTTTTACCGCACTCCCCGCGCGCGCCTGAAGGCTTGTCCAATCTCGAATATGCACCCTTGTGCGAAATCATGGGCCGTGTGCCCTTCGCTGCCGAGGTTTTCAATTGCTCCGCGCCAGACACCGGCAACATGGAAACCATTGCCCGCTACGGCTCCGAGGCGAACAAGGACCAGTGGCTGGACCCGCTGCTCAGGGGCGAAATCCGCTCGGCATTCCTGATGACGGAACCCGAGGTGGCATCGTCCGATGCGACCAATGTGCAGTGCCGCATAGCGCGCGAAGGCGATGACTATGTCATCAACGGCCTGAAGTGGTGGTCATCCGGTGCCGGCGACCCACGCTGCGCGGTTTACATCGTGATGGGAAAAACCGACCCTGAAGCGGGTCGCCACGAACAGCAGTCCATGATCCTGGTGCCAGCCAATGCGCCGGGCGTGACGGTGATCCGCCCGCTGAGTGTGTTTGGCTACGACGACGCACCGCATGGCCACATGGAAGTGCGCCTCACCAATGTCCGCGTGCCGGCCGCCAACCTGCTGTTGGGCGAGGGTCGCGGTTTCGAGATTGCCCAGGGGCGGCTTGGCCCGGGGCGTATTCACCACTGTATGCGCAGCATAGGCATCGCCGAGCGTGCACTTGAGCTGATGTGCAAACGGCTCAATTCCCGTGTCGCCTTCGGCAAACCGATTGCCCGCCAGTCGGTCTGGAGTGAGCGCATTGCGCAGACGCGCTGCATGATAGAGCAGGCCCGGCTGCTCACGCTCAAGGCCGCCTACATGATGGACACTGCCGGCAACAAGGTCGCCAAGGCGGAAATTGCCATGATCAAGGTGGTGGCGCCCAGCATGGCCTGCCAGATCATTGACTGGGCGATTCAGGCACACGGCGGCGGCGGCGTGTCAGACGACTTTCCTCTGGCATATGCCTACGCCAGCCAGCGCACGCTACGCCTGGCCGACGGACCGGACGAGGTACACAGCGCCTCGCTGGCCAAGCTTGAACTGGCCAAACATCTGGCGATGCCCGGCGAGGTTGAGATGCCCATCACGCGAGGCAGCTAAAACCTTTCCGTGTTTTTCGGAGTCAAGCACGCTATAAAATACATAGCGCGCCATCCCCGCAAATCATGGACCATAGGCCATTTTCACAAAAATCAGACGGATATGTCGGTGGAAAACCTCGCCACGGCCAATTCGCAGCCCTTGCGAAATACATCAGTCGCATGGGCCAGCCCGGGCATGTCGTCCGGAGTGTGCTGCATGCGTAGATAGGCCTTGCCGCGCAAAAGCATCATGATGAAGGGCAGCGACGGATCGGGTGCCGGCCACGACAGCAGCAACGCAGCCAGTTCCGCGCCAATCCAGTCCTGGGCATGCTCGGACTGGTCAGCCATGACCGAATATCGGCTCCAGAAGAGCTTGGGCAGACCGTCCCAGCGCATCTCGGGGTAAAGGGCGATCCAGCGCATCTCCTCAGGCAGGCTGGGGTCGGCCCGGGTTTGCAGGGTGTCGGTGTACATGCCGTAGGCGCGTGCATCGAGTGCCTCCTTGAGCGGCCGGTTGATGATGAAAACGGCGGCATCTTCATTGACCTTGAGTTCGGCCCGTGCAAGCAATTCAGCACCATGAATAAAGTCGCGCGTGGACGCACCCAACTCAAGTCTCATGGGCCGATTGCCAACGATCCCAGACAGGGTGAAGTGATGCCTATCGGCCGAGCCGCTGTAGGACAGGCCTTGCGAGCCCGCCCACTGCGACACCGCGTTCACATCTGGCGCGTCACGCGAATCGCGTTTTTCAGACGCAAAGACATTTCTGAGCCGTTCAAACATCAAGAGTTCTTTTCTCTTAAAGTGCAGAAGCGGTGATAGTAGCAAACAGCAAGGAAGCACGATGATAGAAATTTACTCATGGCCAACTCCGAACGGTCACAAGGTTCACATCATGCTTGAAGAGTGTGGCCTGCGACTGGGTCGTGACTGGGAAATTTTTCCCGTCAACATTGGCGCGGGCGATCAGTTTCAGGCGGACTTCCTGAAGATCAGCCCCAACAACAAGATCCCCGCCATGGTCGACCCCGACGGCCCGGATGGCAAACCCATTTCACTGTTCGAGTCAGGCGCCATATTGCTTTACCTCGCATCCAAAACAGGCAAGCTGCTGCCGAAAAGCGACCGTCTCAAATTCCAGGTGCTTCAGTGGCTCATGTTCCAGGTCGGTGGCGTCGGGCCGATGTTGGGGCAGGCCCATCATTTCCGAAAATATGCACCCGAAAGAATTGACTATGCCATCAAGCGCTACACCAATGAAGCCAGGCGACTCTACGGCGTGATGGACCGGCAACTCGCCAACAGCAAGTTCATGGCCTGCAAGCAGTACACGATTGCCGATGTCGCGATCTTTCCGTGGTTGCGCAGCTGGGAGGATCAGGGCATTGACTGGGCCGAGTACCCCAAGCTGAAAGAGTGGTTCGATCGCGTCAGTGCCCGTCCTGCCGTGCAACGCGGCGTGAAGGTACTGGCCGATCTGCGGCGTCCGATCACGGGCGACAAGGAACGCGAAATCCTGTTTGGCGATACGCAATACAAAAAACGCCAATAACATGACATGATTCTGCTTGCAGCCCTCATTAAATGGTCATTTAATGCTATTAAATATATAGCATAATCAAAGCCGTGCCCCGGGCTTGTCGGCTGCTGCTGCAGCTCGTTTAAGGGCTCTTCAGTGAAGCTGCTTACTGCTGGAAACACGAATGAAAAAAATGTAACAACTCCTGTTTTCCTGTCTTCATCCGCGTGCGCCGGGCATAACATGCCAGCAAATTGGCCGAGGCAAGCAAGGGCCACACTCCCGGGAATCAGGGGCGCCAGGCCCCGGTTTCCGCGGCATAACATGAGGATGGGGGAAGCCAGTGCAAGCAGCAAATTTTCTGTGGCTGGATTTTCGGCGTGACATGTCAACCGCAGGGATTTTTCAATCACTGGCTTCTCTGTACGTCGCGCACAACGTGCCTCACCCTCACGACGTCAGTTCCCATATTCATGCGTGGCAACCTCATTTCCTCTGCTTCGAATTTGATTTACCGCAGGCCAACGACCTGGCGGCATTGCAGCAGACCAACCAGCAACACCCCAGCTTGCCGCTGCTGATGATCACCGAGAGCCACTCGGAGCCGCTCGCCGTCTGGGCCTTTCGCTCGGGCGTGTGGGACTACCTGGTCAAGCCACTCAAGGCAAACGAGCTCAATACCCGTCTTGAAGAACTGCTCCAACTCTGCCGGGCGCGACACAGCAGCAAGCCGCCACGGCCATGGGCATCAACACTTCCCGGGGACTTGTCCGTACAGCCCTTGCGAGACCTGCTGCAGGGACACAAAACCGCCATGGCACTTGATTTCGTGCAAAGACATTTTGCGGAAACCGTGCGCCTGTCCGTGGTCGCCGGACACTGCCACATGAGCGAATCGGAATTCAGCCGCGTGTTCAAGAAAGAGCACGGCCATACCTTCTGCGAGTACCTGCTGAAATTCCGGATCAGCAAAGCCTGTGAATCTCTGGCCGATCCGACGGTTCAGGTCAAGACGGTGGCTTTTGAGGCGGGCTTTAACGACCTTTCCTATTTTGCCCGCACCTTTCGGCGCTATACCGGCGTGACGCCTTCGACGTTCCAGCAGGCCCGATCGGCCGAAGTGCCAGGGTCTTTCCGGTCCATGCAGCACGCGGCCTGTTCGACCAGGCCCGCTTGAGAACCGGCCGATCAAACACTTGATGGCCATGAAAAACCTGGCCCGCACCCTGAACCACAGGCCGGGCCTGCGGGCCATTTACGCAAGATAGTCCTATCGTTGCGCAGCATCCTCCTACCTGTTTGGCCCGGCCATTTCTACACTTCAAAGAGGGCTTGGGCGACGCCAGGCAGCGCATTTTCAGGACGCCGTGATGTTGGCGTGCCGCCCAAGCCTAAATATCACAGGAGGTTCACCATGTCGATGCAAAAATCCATCCGCTCTTCCAGTCCCGGCGAGGGCCCAGGCGAGGTCGCGGGCATGCCGGCGGGACTAGCGGCCATGGCCGGCATACCGGCCGCAGAAACCCTCCACGCCATGCCAGGTGGCGAATCCCCCATGATGGGTGAAGCAGCAGCCTCATCCCAGGGCGATCACAGTGATGGCATGCCGGGTGAGGACATGGGCGGCAGGCAAGACCATGGCGCGAGTGGCGGCATGCCAGGAGGCGCAATGGATGGGGACGGCGCGGGTGGAGGCGCTGGAAGTGGAGGTGGAGGTGATGACAACAAGGACAACGATCAGCCGACTTCACGCACCTGCGGCACGATGAACGTGCACCGGCGCCTGCTCTCGCAAGACCCCTCCTACGTGGCGGCAAGAGCGCGTATCGAAACCCATGCCCTGCGCCATGCAAAGGGCCTGGAAGTCACCGCGAGACCGGGTGTCACGCGCATACCGGTCGTGGTGCATGTCGTTTGGAATACGGCCACCCAAAATATTTCCGACGCCCAGATCGTCAGCCAGATCGATGTACTCAACCGCGACTTTCGCCGGACCAACCCGGATGTCAGCGGCACGCCCGCACCGTTCCTGCCGCTGACGGCCGATGCACGCGTGGAATTCTTTCTGGCCACTGTTGCGCCAAATGGCTCGCCAAGCTCGGGCATCGAGCGCCGCCAGACCACCGTGGCATCTTTCACGGACAACGACGCGGTCAAATCGCAGGCTACTGGCGGCATGGACGCCTGGCCGGCAAACAGTTACCTCAATCTCTGGGCCTGCCAGCTGGCTGGAGGATTGCTGGGTTATGCCCAGTTTCCGGGCGGGCCAGCCGCCACCGACGGCGTGGTGATCCGGCAGTCCGCTTTCGGCACCATCGGCACCGCCGCGCCGCCATTTCACCTTGGGCGCACCGCCACGCACGAGATCGGCCACTGGCTCAATCTCAACCATATCTGGGGTGATGACGGCACGGGCTGCTCGGGCACCGACAATGTCGCGGACACACCCAATCAGGGTGGCGCCAACACCGGCACGCCGGCCTTCCCGCACGTCTCGTGCAGCAACGGGCCGAACGGCGACATGTTCTTGAACTACATGGACTACGTCGACGACCCGGCGATGTTCATGTTCACGGCCGGCCAGGTTGATCGCATGCAGGCCTGTCTTGACGGCTCGCGCAGCTCCATCGGCAGTCCGGCCGGCGCGCCCAGGCAAAGCTCCTCGCCGGTGCTGGCCTGGGGTGCCAACCGGCTTGATGTTTTTGTGCTGGGCACCGATCGTGCGCTGTACCACAAGTGGTGGAACGGCTCGTCCTGGGGGCCCTCTGTCACGGGCTACGAGGCCATGGGCGGCGTCTGCACCAGCGCGCCGCAGGTCGTCTCGTGGGGTGCCAACCGGCTTGATGTGTTTGTCACCGGTACAGACGGAGCGCTTTACCATAAATGGTGGAACGGCTCGACCTGGGGGCCCTCCATCACGGGCTACGAGCGCATGGGCGGCGTGTGCGTGGGTGATCCGCGCATCGTCTCGTGGGATGCCAACCGCATCGACGCATTCGTCGTCGGCACCGACCGCGCGCTGTACCACAAGTGGTGGAACGGCTCGGCTTGGGGGCCATCGCTGACGGGTTATGAGCGCATGGGCGGCGTGTGCGTGGGCCAACCAGAGGTCGTGGCCTGGGGACCCAACCGGCTCGATGTATTCGTCATCGGCACCGACCGCGCGCTGTATCACAAATGGTGGAACGGCTCGTCCTGGGGGCCATCGCTCACCGGTTATGAAAGGCTGGGCGGCGTGTGCATGTCGGCGCCGCGTGCAGTGGCCTGGGGCCCGAACCGCCTTGATATTTTCGTGGTCGGAACCGACGGCGCCCTGTACCACAAATGGTGGAACGGCTCGGCGTGGGGGCCGTCGCTCACCGGCTACGAGCGAATGGGTGGCGTGTGCGTGGGTGAACCCGAGGTGGTGGCCTGGGGCCCGAACCGGCTGGACGTGTTTGTCATCGGCACCGACAGCGCGCTCTATCACAAGTGGTGGAACGGCTCGTCCTGGGGGCCGTCGCTCACCGGCTACGAAGCAATGGGCGGGGTCTGCACCTCGCGCCCACGCGTCACAGCGTGGGGCCCGAACCGGCTTGATGTATTTGTCACCGGCACCGACAGCGCGCTTTATCACAAGTGGTGGAACGGCTCGTCCTGGGGGCCGTCAGTGACCGGCTACGAGGCCATGGGTGGCGTGATCTCGGACTTTTGATTCACAGTTGCCTCTGCTAGTCGCACAATCAATGACCCAGGGCCGTTCGAGCGGCAGCTGTCGAAGCTGCCATCTATTTCACACGAACTTCGGGTCGGCCTTGAAGCAAAGGAGCACTTTATGGGCATGGAGTCAATGAGGCAAGGCGGGCAAGACGCCGCGCCGCCAGTCGGCAGCTGGACCCATTCTCACGAGGAAGACGCTGCGGGCATTCTGGTGTACCGGCCGGCGTTGTCCTTCCCATTCCCTCCCTCCAGAGGCGGACGCGAAACGCTGGAGTTCGGCGCAGGGGGCGCGTTGACCGTGCACGCGCCCGGTCCTGATGACCGCACGCGTGCGCAGCCGGGCCGCTGGACGGCGCTGGGCATGAACCGCTTCGCGCTGGGCGGCGCGCCGGGCGCGCCAGATCGCGTCATAGAGGTGGTCGAGGCCACGTCTGAAGCTCTAAAGATCCGGCCCGCCTGACTGGTTACAGGCTTCCCGCCCCGCGAGCCAAAATGGCTCCTGCCCGGCCGGTCATTGACCGTCGGGTAGCTGGCCGCGTTCGCGTGGCAAGCCAACACCCCAGAGCTGACAAGGCGCAGCATTTGCGCAGGATTGTCCTAGTGTTGCGCAGCATTCTCCTACTTCCCGGGCGCTACTTTTTCTACACTGAAAACAGCAGATTGCCCGCATCCGGATCAATAGCCAAGGTGCTGGGCGATGTGCTTGCCGGCGCGGATACGCGAGCGATCAAGGCGCTTGAGTTGTATCGGCCTGCACGGTAGTGAAGTACATGCAAAACACCACCTCAGGAGTTCACCGACATGGCCACCAAAGAAACCGGAAGCAATCATCCGCGGGGAGAATTCATTCTCGAAGGCAACATCACTTTCCAGGAGTCCGAGGGCGAGCACCTGGATCTGGGCGTCAAGGTATTTGCCTTTGATCGCCTTGGTGTGCCGCTGGGCGGCGGTGAACTGGACGGCAAGGGCAATTTCAGGCTGACGCTGCATCTGGCCGCGCCGACAGACATTCAGCTCATGGCGGGCCCCGGGACGGATGCGATGAGCGTGCGCCAGTCCTCCGCCTATCTTCAGTCCTTCAGTGCAAAGGACTGGAAAAAGGAAGGCAACAGTTACGTCATCAACCCGAAACTGGTGCTGCCGCGGCCCATCTGGTGGCCGTGGCGGCCGCAACGCATCTGTGTCACCGGCCATGTGCGCAAGATAGACACGCATGAGGGCCATACGCAAACCTGTCCCGTGCCCTTTGTAAAGGTGGAGATTTTTGATGTCGATCGGGAAGCCTGCTGGTGGCCGCCCATCCGCAACTGGTGGGACACGCTGCTTGACCGCCCGGTGATCCGCATTCCCGACCTGCTCAAGCCGCGGCCTTTCCCGCCACGGCCCTTCCCCGGCCCCGACCCGGCACCCGAGCTCCAGCTGAACCCGCGCGCGCTGAACGCGGCCAGCGGCTTTTCGCCGGGGGCGGAAGTCAGCCTCAACCCCCAACCCCTGCCGCCGGTTGCGATGAATGCGGGGATGGCGATGAATGTCGCGCAAACCCGCGGCCTCGCCACGCAAGCCGCCTCTACCGCATCTACGCAACTGCCGGATGCGAGTCGCGTCGGTGAAGCGCGGCTGATGGATGCGGCCATTGCTTCAAGGCTGGACCGCCTGACGCTGACGTCGAAGGTAGCGCCCTGGGTCATTTTTCCGCGCTGCTTTTACAGCAAGCAGCTGGTGTGCGAGACCTATACCGACTGCGACGGCTACTTCCGCTGCTGCTTCCGCTGGTCACCCCTGCATTTTCGCAATGGGCGGCTGCGCTTCGATGCCCGCCCGGACATCATCGTGCGCGTCACGCAGATCATCAACGGCGTATCAACGGTGATTTACATGGACCCCTACACCAGCACCCGCTGGAATGTCACCAACGCACATATCGACCTATATCTGGACAACGAGGAAGTGCGCTGCGGCCGGGGCTGCCATCCAGTGCCGGAAGGCTCGCCGGTGTTCTTCACGCGCATCGGCAACGACGAGGTCTACCAGATCAACCAGGGTACGGGTCTTTACGCCGATGCTTCCTATTCCAAAATGGCTTACGGGGGCAATCTGCTGGTTTTCGCCCTGTTCGGCGACGCATTGGCAAGCGGCGCGCCCAAGCGCTATTACCGGCTCTCCTATGCCAAACAGGGCAGCGCCGATGCGGACTTCAAGTTCATCGATGCGGACTTGAGCGACACCCGCGTCGACAAGCTGACGCTGACCAGTTCGGACTACCCGCTGGGCCCGCAGCCCGTCAATGGCACGACGACGCTCTACGAGGTTAGAAACCGCGGCAACTACTACTGGTACAACCCTGACTGGATAGGCAGCTGGTGGACGCCGCCGGTCGAGGAAGATACCGCCACCTACGTGCTGCGGCTGGAGCTGTTCGACGAGAACGGCGTCTACCTCAAGACGGCCTCCGGCCTGGTGGACTACCGCGATGGCACGGCGACCCCGCCCGCCCTGCTGCCGCCTATGCTCGACCATTGCGACCTGGTCATCACGCTGGACAACAAGCCCGCCGTGGTCAATCTCGACATCCCGGCGGTGGTCAACGAGTGTGGCGTCATCCCCTGGAGCCCGGCCTTGATGCTCAGCTTCAACGTGAATGCCTCCCAGGAGAACAACCGCCTGTACAGCTGGACGCTGCAGTACACCAAGGGCGTCAACCCGGCGGTGACGGTGCTGGGCGGCAACAGTTCCAGTTCTGGCGCGCTCAGCCCGGTGAGCCTGGCCGTCAGCGGCGCACCCTTGCTGGTCGGCCTGAGCAGCACCTGCGCGTTCGCACTCAAGCTGTATGCCTGGGCGCATGTCCGCAACGGCTACGGCTTTGTCTATTACACCGAACAGATCAAGGCCATCGCCATCGAAAAATGCGCCCCCTGCCCCGAGTGCCAGGGCAACGTGATTTTGTGAACCGGGCAGTCGCGGGCACTTTCGGGCTTGGCCGGATTGCCCGCGACGTCCCAACTTAAAAACTTTTCAAGGAGATGCTGTCATGGACGAAGTTCTGGATTCAAAAATTCCCTGCTGCCCGGCGCTTGAAACCGACAAGGTCTGCGACGTGCTGGACTTTCACTATCGGCTCAAGCACAACACCGATGTCGTCAGCGGTGGCCGGCGGGTGCAGGTGGAGGTCATCATCCACGCCCGCTTCGAGCGCTGCCCCGGCCCCATGACACTGGGCGACCTGAGCTACAGCACGACCTTGCTGCCGGGTGAAAAAGTGCGCCTGTTTACCGCCGACCGGCGCACCCGCTTCAGTTTCGACAGCGCCAGCCGGGTCAGCTACCGCAACGAGCAGACTTCCGAAGAGCGCTTTTACATGGCCAGCCTGCATGATTCGATGAGCGATGTGTCGGTGCGAGACTCAAGCACCGCGACCAGCTCGTCCCAGGGTTCGGCCAAGGGGCATGGCGGCACGAGCGGCGCGGTCGAAAGCTTCCTGTTCGGCCCGTCGGTCGATGTCAGCGGCTCCTATGAAGCGTCTTCGACCAACACCTTTTTGCGCCAGCTGACACAACATGCGTCGGCGTCGGACCGCCGGTCAGAAATGGGCACACGGGCCGCCAGCAGCGTGTCGGTGGGCGAGGTGCAGACCCGCGTCCATACCCAGGGCGAATCAGAAGATCATTTCGAGTCGGCATCGCGCGAGTTCTCAAACTCGAACAAATGCCACGCGGTCACCTTTTTCTTCTACCAGATCAACAAGACGCAAAGGGTGCGCTACACCATCGAGTCGATCGAACGACGCGTGATCGATCCGGTGGCCAATACGCGGATTACCAACAACGCCTTCGCGGCTGATGGCGACGTGGACGCCATTCCCAACGGCGTGCTGGCCACCGATGAAAACCGGCTGCAGAAAGAGGAAATCGGGCGCCAGAGCGTCGCCGCCAGGCAGCGCGTCGCGGTGGTCAGCAACCTGTCGCAGCTGGCCAGTTTCAGCTTTGTTGCAGGAACCCCGCTGGAGCCCATCCCCGCCGCGCTCGCCGCCAAGGCTTTGCAACAGGTGGATCAGTCCCTCATCAAGGAAGGGCTGCTTGATCAGCGCGGAAAATTGTCAGAGGAAACCAAAAAGTCCCTGTCATTCGAGCGGGTGAGCTCGCTGCCCACGCCCGGCCTGCTGGTGAAAGGCTGTCTGGACGAGTGCAATATCTGCGAAGAGACGCTCATGAAGGAGATGGATCTGGACCTGGCACGCAAGCAGCTGGAGAACGAACTTCTGAAAAAGCAGATCGACCTGCTGGAAAAGTCGCAGCAATACCGCTGCTGCCCCGCGGACAGTGAAGAAACGCCGTGATACGCCAATTGCTTGCCGATCAAACAGTCAATTCAAGCGGAGGCTCGCATGGCTATCGACATGTTTCTGAAAATTGACGGCGTGGATGGTGAGTCCAGCGATGACAAGCACAGGAATGAAGTTGCGCTTTTGTCCTTCTCATGGGGCGAAGCGCAAATCACGCCGGCAGGCGGCTCGGGTGGTGGAGGCGGTGCCGGCAAGGTTGCCATGCAGGATTTTCACTTCACAATGCTGCTGAACAAGGCATCGCCCAGGCTGTTTCTGGCCTGCGCCAAGGGCGAGCACTTCAAGACCGCCGTGCTGACGCTGCGTCGCGCAGGCGCTCCGCCCACCGACTTTCTCAGGTGGCAATTAAGCGATGTTCTGGTCAGCGGCTACCAGACCGCCGGCGAGCTTGCAGGGGGCGCCCTTCCCACCGACCATGTGAGTCTGGGTTTCGGAAAAATCGAGCTTGAGTACACGCCGGTGAAACCGGACGGCAAACCGGGTGTGCCGGTGAAGGCGGGCTGGGACGTCAAGGGGAACCGGCCGGTTTGACTGCTGATCTGCGCGCCCATGCAAAACGCCGGTTTAGCGGTCAAATCAGGCACTTGCCCTTATGGAACAGCTCTTGACAGCTATCTTATTGGTAGCATTCCGAATGAAGCTGGAGATGCGTTATCGTGCTTGATCCGGTGGCTCGGCACCCGCGAGACAGCGCAATCTGGTCTGTCCGGAGGGGATCGAACCCCCGACCCTCAGCTTAGAAGGCTGATGCTCTATCCAACTGAGCTACGGACAGATAGAAAAAAAGCTCACATAGTGAGCTTTTTTTTAAAGAAATTGGTCGGAGTACAAGGATTCGAACCTTGGACCCCCTGGTCCCAAACCAGGTGCGCTACCAGGCTGCGCCACACTCCGCCATGCTTTAATTATAGTGCGAATTTACGGCTGTTTTGAGCGGGCCCCGGTTTTTTTGCCAAAGGCTTGGTTCCCCCGACTTCTACGTCATGCGCGCTTCACAATGGTGAATGAACACGTAACCGCAAGGCTGGCAGCACTCCAGGACGGCTGCATCATCAGTCCATCAGCCGGTTCAAGGGAAAACCCCATTCAAATTCTCGCCAGTCCTAAATAAACTGCAATATAATTCATATTAATCATGAAACTCAAGATCTTCGTAGGCAGCATGACCAGTACGGCAGACCATATAGCTCAAGCCATTCAGCTGGATTGCGCCGATCTGGCTGATGATGTTGAAGTCTTGTCGATGGACGGTCTGGACATCGACGTCTTCGAGCAAGCCGATTCAGAAGATGCACTTTACATCATATGCACCTCAACCTATGGGATGGGCGATGTCCCGGACAATGCGCAGGCACTCTATGACTCGCTGGCGGCCGAACCAAGGTTTTTGGGCCACATTCGCTATGGAGTGATCGCACTGGGCGACAGTGCTTCTCATTCCCAGACCTTCTGCTTCGGCGGAAAAAAGTTTGACGAGCGCCTCCAAGGTCTCGGCGCCCATCGCCTCGGAGAAATCTGCCGTCTTGATTCGGCGGTCGAACCCCAACCCGAAATGCAGGCAGTCGCCTGATGCAGGAACAGGCTCACGGCTGCCATGAATACGGCCGCTACGTCTTCACTTCCCGCATGAGCAAGGCAAGCGACAAAAATGGGAGCTGGTCATGCCTGATGGACCTCCTTGGGGTTTGCGGCACTTTCGCCAGGAAACCTCGGGTAACTCATAAGTCTATTCGCGTCTTTTCCCGATAAACTGCTTTAAGCCTAAACTAAAGGAGACCCATCAATGTCCACTCGCCGCCTCGTACTTACCCGCAGCGCCGCCTTCGTTGGCGCCGCATCCACCGGGCTGTTGTTGCCGCAAATTGTTCGTGCGCAGTCCGGCAAGGTTCGCGTGGGTTTCATGCTCCCGTATACCGGCACTTTTGCCCAGCTTGGCGTCGCCATCGAGAATGGTTTCCGCATGGCCGTCAACGAGCAAGGCGGCAAACTCGGAGGGCGCGAGATTGAATACTTCAAGGTGGACGACGAGTCCGAGCCGTCCAAAGGCATAGAAAACGCCAACAAGCTGGTTCAGCGCGACAAGGTTGACGTGCTGGTCGGCACCGTTCACTCCGGCGTGCAGATGGGCATCCAGAAGGTCGCGCGCGACAGCGGCGTGCTGAGCCTGATCCCCAACGCGGGTGTGCACGCCGCCACCCGCGGTCTGTGTGCGCCCAATGTGTTCCGCACAAGTTTCAGCAACTCTCAGCCCACGCTGGCCCTGGGCCAGGCGATGGTCGCCAGGGGCCACAAGAAGGCCGTCTGGATCACCTGGAAATATGCAGCGGGCGACGAAGCCTTTGAAGGGTTCAAGGAGAGCTACACCAAGGCCGGCGGCACCATCATCAAGGAGCTTGGCCTGCCCTTCCCCAATGTTGAATTCCAGGCACTTCTGACTGAAATCGCTGCGCTCAAACCCGATGCGGTGGCCTGCTTCTTTGCCGGTGGTGGCGCCGCCAAGTTCATCCGTGACTACGCCGCCGCAGGCCTGAAGGGCAAGATACCGCTGTATGGCTCCGGCTTCCTGACCGAAGGCGTGCTGGACGCCGCCGGGCCGGCCGCTGAAGGCATCATCACGACCATGCATTACAGTGATTCGCTGGACACGCCACGCAACAAGAAATTCCGCCTCGATTACGCCAAGGCCTTCCGCAGCCAGCCGGATGTGTACGCGGTGCAGGGTTATGACACCGGCTTGCTGCTGATTCAGGGGGCGAACGCGGTCAAGGGCGACCTGAACAACAAGCCCGCCCTGTACAAGGCCATGGAGGGCGCCACCATCGACAGCCCGCGCGGCAAATGGACCATGAGCAAGGCCCACAACCCGGTGCAGGACATCTACCTGCGCGTCGTTGAAAACAAGGAAAACAAGGTCATCGGCATTGCCGCGAAGGCCTTGTCTGACTCGGGTGCTGGCTGCAAAATGACCTGATTCACCGGTGTCCCGATCAATGGGAGGTTCTAAAGCCTCCCATTTTTTTGCTCCTTTTGCTTCCAGCCACTTTTTTTCGTTCGCTCACGAAAGTCCAGGTAAACCCGCGATGGATGTAGCCAATTTCTTCATTCAGCTGCTGAACAGCGTGCAGTACGGCCTGCTGCTGTTCATGCTGGCTGCGGGCCTGACGCTGATTTTCGGCATCATGGGCGTGGTCAATCTGGCGCATGGCAGCTTTTACATGCTGGGCGCTTACCTCGCCTGGTCGCTCAGCACGCAATTCGGCAGCTTCACCATCGCCATCCTCGCGGGGGCGGTATTGTCAATGTTGTTTGGCCTGGCGCTTGAATGGCTGCTGTTTCGCCATTTCTACGAACGCGATCACCTGGATCAGGTCCTGCTGACCTTTGGACTGATCTACATTTTTGAAGAAATGCGCTCCATCCTCTGGGGCGATGATGTCCACGGCGTGGCGATTCCAGACTTTCTCGGCGCCTCGATCCCGCTGACCGACAACCTGTCCTATCCGGTCTACCGGCTGTTCATGTCGGGCGTCTGCATCGCGCTGGCCGCAGCGCTTTACCTGCTGATCTCGAAAACCCGGCTGGGCATGAAGATACGCGCCGGCGCGTTCAACCGCGACATGGCCGAATCACTGGGCATCAACATCAAGCTGATCCACGCTGTCGTGTTCGCGCTGGGCGTCGGGCTGGCTGCCGTTGCCGGCATGATCGCTTCGCCGATTGCTAGCGTCTACCCCAACATGGGCTCGCAGGTACTCATCATGTGCTTCGTGGTGGTGGTCATTGGCGGCATCGGTTCGGTGCGCGGCGCCCTGATCGCCGCACTGCTGGTGGGCCTGGTCGATACCTTTGGCAAGGTGCTGCTGCCTTCTGTGGCCGGCATGCTGGTCTACATGCTGATGGCGGCGGTGCTGCTCTGGAAACCCGAAGGTCTGTTCAAGCAATGAATCCATTTTCAAAATCCCCGCCTATGCCGAACCTGCCTGTTACCGGCCGCTACTTTTCATGAGCGCTGCGAAATCCAATCTTGAAGTCCTGCCGCTCGGCGTGCAGGTGGCGCTGGCACTCGGGCTGGTCGCGCTGCTTGCGTTTCCCTTCGTCGGCACCAGCTTTTATACCGAAATGGTCACGCGCATGATGATCATGGCGATTTTTGCCATGAGCCTGGACCTCCTGCAGGGCGTGACGGGACTTGTTTCGCTGGGCCATGCCGCGTATTTCGGCCTGGCAGGCTACGCGCTGGCGTTTTTGACCCCGCAGGGCGAAGCGGTGAGCCTGTGGTGGACCTTGCCGGTGGCGGTGCTGGCATCCGGACTCGCGGCGCTCATCATCGGTTTTCTCGTCGTGCGCACGCGCGGCATCTACTTCATCATGGTCACCATGGCCTTCGCCCAAATGGTGTTCTTCCTCTTTTTCGACAACAAGATACTGGGCGGCTCGGACGGCCTGTACATCAACTTCAAGCCCACGGTGCAAGTCGCCGGCTGGGTACCGTTTGACCTGGACAGCAAGCCCACTTTCTACTATTTCACGCTGGGCGCCATGCTCCTGGTCTACGCGTTCCTGCGCCGCCTGCTCTGGAGCCCATTCGGCCGCGCGCTGGCAGGCATTCGCGTCAATGAGCATCGCATGCGGGCCATGGGCTTTGGCACCTTCGGCTACAAGCTGGCGGCTTTCACGCTGGCAGGCAGCCTGGCCGGGCTGGCGGGCTATCTGTGGGGCATGCAGACCGGCTACATCAACCCCGAACTCATGGGCTTTCAGATGAGCGCGCACGCCATCATGATGGTGGTGCTGGGTGGCATGGGCAATATCGCCGGCGCCATCGTCGGCGCGTTTGCCTTCGAGTATCTGCTTCATGCATTCAAGGACCTGCCGCAGCTTGGCAGCGTCAACCTGGGCAAGCACTGGCAGCTCTGGATGGGGCTTTTTATTGTGCTGCTGGTGACCTTTGCCCCGCGAGGTCTTCTTGGGCTGGCCGGACGCTTTGGCAAATCCCGGCAAGGAGCGCACCATGAGTGAAGTGCTTCTCAGCGCCCGGAATCTCACCAAACGCTTCGGCGGCCTGGCCGCAGTTCATGAGGTGTCGCTGGATCTTTGGCGCAATCACATCCACGCGGTGATTGGCCCCAACGGCGCGGGAAAATCCACGCTGACCAACCTCCTGTCGGGCGATCTTGAACCCACCTCGGGCTCGGTCATGCTCGGCGGGCGGGACGTCACCGGCTGGAGCCCCGAGAAAATCTCGACCCAGGGCCTGGGCCGCAGCTACCAGAAAACCAATATTTTCCTGCCCTTCACGGTGTGGGAGAACGTCCGGCTGGCGTCGCAGTCACGCGCACCGCACGCGGCACGCTGGTTGCGGCATGCTAGCAGTTTCATAGCTGTCAATGCCCGTGCTGAAAGGGCTCTGGAGCTTTCCGGCTTGAAAAACCGGAAAACGAGCATCGCTGGAACCATCAGCCACGGCGAGCAGCGCCAGCTTGAGATCGCCATGACGCTGGCCACCGGGCCGCAGGTGCTGCTGCTTGACGAGCCACTGGCGGGCATGGGGGCGGTTGAGGCCGAGCGCATGGTCGCGCTGCTGCAGGCACTCAAGAAAGACCACGGCATCCTGCTGGTGGAGCACGACATGGACGCCGTGTTCGCGCTGGCCGACCAGCTCACGGTGATGGTCAACGGCCAGGTGATTGCCAGCGGCACCCCGGCGCAGGTCCGGGCCGATGCCGGCGTGCAGGCGGCTTACCTGGGTGAGGAAGCCCATGAGGCCGTGGAAGGGACTAGCGCATGAGCAACGACCTGCTGATCAAGGCCAGGAAGATCAATACCTATTACGGCGCCAGCCATATTCTGCGCGACCTGGATTTTTCGGTCGCACGCGGCGAAACCATTGGCCTGATGGGGCGCAACGGCATGGGAAAAAGCACGCTGCTTAAAAGCATCATGGGCCTGGTCAGGCCGCGGTCTGGCACGGTGGAGATTGCCGGGCAGCCGATGACCGGCCGCCCACCGTTTGAAATTGCCCGCATGGGCATCGCCTATGTTCCCGAGGGACGCGGCATTTTCGCCAACCTGAGCGTGGTTGAAAACCTCAAGATGGCGGCCCGTGCCGGCACCCGCGGCCAGCGTGACTGGACCTACGAGCGTGTGCTCGATACCTTTCCCCGCCTCAAGGAGCGCCTGGGCCACGGCGGCCAGCAGCTCAGCGGTGGCGAACAGCAGATGCTGACCATAGGGCGCGCGCTCATGACCAATCCGGACGTGCTGATTCTTGACGAGGCGACCGAAGGCCTGGCCCCGCTGATTGCGCGCGAGATCTGGCGCATTTGCGGCCTCATCCGCGAAACCGGCATCAGCAGCGTCATCGTCGACAAGAACTGGAAGCACGTCAGCCAGATCACCGACCGCAATGTGATCCTGGTCAAGGGCGAAGTGGTGTTTGAAGGCTGCTCCGAGCAACTGCAGGCGCAGCCCGGCCTGCTTCAGCAGTATCTGGGCGTGTAGCCCTTGGCGAAACAGCAGGAACCGGCACGCCACCGTCAAACGTCGGGCGCCCTTTTTCAAAGGAAACCATCATGCGTACCCAGGTTGCAATCATCGGTGCCGGCCCCTGTGGCCTGTTGCTCGGCCAGCTACTCCACAAGGCCGGCATCGAGGCGGTCATTCTTGAGCGCCAGACCGGCGACTACGTACTGGGCCGCATCCGCGCCGGCATCCTGGAGCAGGTCAGCATCGACCTGATGGATGAGGCCGGCGTCGGCCAGCGCATGCACCGGGAAGGCCTGGTTCATGGTGGTTTCGACATGCTGTTCCAGGGCCAGCGGCACCGCATCGACATGAACCGCCTGACGGGTGGCAAGAACGTCATGGTCTACGGCCAGACCGAACTCACCCGCGACCTGATGGACGCACGCAAGGCGGCGGGCCTGCGCACGATTTATCAGGCCGGCAATGTGACGGTGCATGACTTTGACACCGGCAAACCCCGCGTGCGCTACGAAACAGACGGTATCCATGGCAAGCAAGTGCATGACATCGAGTGCGACTTCATTGCCGGCTGCGACGGCTTTCACGGCGTGTGCCGCGCCAGCGTGCCGCACAAGGCGATCCGCGAGTTCGAGAAAACCTATCCCTTCGGCTGGCTGGGCATCCTGTCTGAAACCCCGCCCGTCCATGAAGAGCTGATTTACGCCAACAGCCCGCGTGGCTTCGCCCTGTGCTCGCAGCGCAGCCACACGCGCAGCCGCTACTATTTGCAGGTGCCGCTCACCGACCGGGCCGAAGACTGGTCAGACGAAGCCTTCTGGCAGGAACTACGCCTGCGTCTGGACCCGCAGGCGCGCGCGCATCTGGTGACCGGCCCATCCATCGAAAAAAGCATCGCGCCGCTGCGTAGTTTTGTCACCGAACCCATGCGCTTTGGCCGCATGTTTCTGGCCGGTGACGCCGCTCACATCGTGCCGCCCACCGGCGCCAAGGGCCTGAACCTGGCGGCCAGCGACGTGAAATACCTGTCGGGCGCACTGATAGAGTTCTACCGGGACAGGAGCGAAGCGGGTATCGACCATTACTCCGAACGCTGCCTGCGCCGGATCTGGCGCGCCGAGCGTTTTTCTTGGTGGTTTACCGGGTTGATGCACCGCTTTCCGGAGAACGGGGAAATTGGCCAGAAGTTTCAGGAGGCAGAGCTCGACTATCTCGTCAACTCGGAGGCCGCCTCGCTTTCGCTGGCCGAAAACTACGTCGGGCTGGCACTGGACTTTGGCGAATAACCGTGCGGGGCTGGCGCCGGGGATGCCGGTTTTTTCACGGATGCGCGCCGCCTTTCATGGAATTTTAGCGTTTCGGGCCTCAAGCCCATATAAACCGGACGTAGGCCGCTATTCTTTTTATAGTACATGACACCTCTGGCCAGCCACCTTCCCCCGCCCCTCAAGGGCGTTCGCATCCTGAGCCTGGCGCTCAATTTGCCCGGTCCGGCGGCACTCATGCGCTGCCGGCAGATGGGGGCCCACTGCCTCAAGCTGGAGCCTCCCGCCGGCGACCCGATGCGCCACTACAACAAAGCGGCTTATGCGCAACTGCACGAGGGTATCGAGGTGCTGGCGGCAGACCTCAAGAGCAGCGAAGGCCAGAAGGTGCTGCACCGTGAATTGGCGCGGGCCGATGTGCTTCTCACCTCCTTTCGCCCCTCGGCCTTCGAGAAGCTGGGTATCGCCTGGGCCACATTGCACCACCTCTACCCTTCGCTCTCGCAGGTGGCCATTGTCGGAAGCCCGGGCACGCGCGCCGAAGAGCCTGGCCATGACCTGACCTACCTGGCCGACAGCGGCCTGGTGCCTGGCATGGAACTGCCTGCAACCCTGTATGCAGACATGAGCGGCTCGCTGATGGCCGGCGAGGCGGTGCTGCAGGCTGTTTTGCTGCAGCGCGGCGCGGCAGGACGCCAGCCGGGCGTGTTCATCGAAGTGGCGCTTTCAGAGACTGCCCGCTACCTGGCGCTGCCCCGCCACTGGGGGCTGACAGGGCCTGAAGGCTGGGTGGGCGGCGCGCACGCAGGTTATCAGGTCTATGCCTGCAGGGATGGCCGCGTGGCGGTTGCCGCGCTTGAACCGCACTTTGCGGCGGCCCTGTGTGCCGCAGCGGGGCTTGCCGCGTTCGATATCAAAACTTTGCTTTCCGCCGCCACGCGTCAGCTGATCGCCGATTTTCTGTTGACGCAGACACGCCGGCAGCTGGACACGCTGGCCGTGGCCAGGGACATCCCGCTGCACACGATGCGCTGAAGCGCCAGCTGACAGTTCCTCCACGGCGGCGCAAAGGCTTTTGACTGGGCATTTCTGGTCGCAGGCACAGGCCGTCGGCCAATTTGGTCACTGCTTAAGATCCATCTGAATTGTATGTTTGTGTAAGCAAACGTCTCCAATGCATGTTAGGTCTATATATTGGCAGCAAACAACGGAGGAGACGCTCATGGACAAGTGGATGGGCCCGCTGAGGATATTCAGCCATGTGGTGGTGCTGTTGATGCTGGTGGCGATCTGCTACGCCGCCTTCATCTCGGTCAAGTACTGGTCGGGCATCAGTGTCTAGGAGCCCGGCACCATGAACAAGAAACAAACCCGGCTGTTTGCGATTGGATCCTCCGTGATTGCCGCGCTGGCATTTATCGGCATGACCATAGACAGCCACCGGCAATTCGGCAAGCTCACCAATGCCGACAAGATCACCGCCACGGTCACGCGCGGCAAGGATGTCTGGCACAAGAACAACTGCATCAACTGCCACACGCTGTTTGGCGAAGGCGCCTATTTCGCGCCCGACCTCACCAAGATCACCAAGCATCGCGGCGAGGCCTACCTCACGGCTTATCTGCGCGATCCATCGAAGTTCTACGACGAAGCGCGGCATCGCCGCCTGATGCCCAAGCAGGACCTGAGCGAAACCGACATCACAGACCTGATTGCATTTCTTGACTGGGTCAGCAATGTGGACAACCAGGGCTGGCCGCCGCGACCCATCATGGTCACCGGGGGCATTCAACCCGCCGCCGGCGCAGTGGTTGCGCCCGCTGGCGCAGCGGTCGCCGCACCTGGCGACGAAAACCCGATTGCCCTGGGTGAAAAGGTATTCCGCAGCGCCTCTCCGGCCTGCGCCGCCTGCCACTCGATCAGCCCGGGCGTCGTCATGGCGGGCCCGTCCCTTGCCGGCTTGTCGGCGCGCACGGCAAGCCTGCTCGCTTCCGGGGACTACAAGGGCAAGGCGAAGGATCTGGCGGGCTATATCCACGAGTCCATCGCCGAGCCGAGCGCGTACATCGTGCCCGGCCCGATGTACTCGGCCAATGGCGTGTCCTTCATGCCCACCACCTATGCGAAGGATTTGACGCCCGCGCAAATCGACCAGCTCGCCGCCTACCTGTCGTCGCTCAAGTGATGCTGTCATGCGATTCGCATGCCTGCCAGGACATTCACCACGACATTTATCTTCCCGCCGGAGACTCTCATGAGATACAAATCCCAAGCCGTCGCCTACTGGTATTTCGCCGTCGCCCTCTGCCTGTTTGGCCTGCAACTGGTGTTCGGCCTGTTGTCGGCCGCGAAATACCTGGGGCCTGACCCGCTGCTGTACATCATGCCCTTTGACGTGACCAAGGTCATTCACACCAATTTGCTGATTGTCTGGGTGCTGACCGGTTTCATGGGCGCGACCTACTGGATGGTGCCTGACGAGTCCCGGACGGAATTGCACAGCACCAAGCTGGCCTATTTCCAGCTTGTCCTGTGGACGCTCATGGGCGTGGCCACCATCATTGGCTATCTGTTTCGCTATGGCACCGGCAACAAGCTGCTGGAGCAGCCGCTGCCGTCCAAGATCATCATCGTCATCGTGATGCTGATGTTCCTCTACAACATCGCCATGACCATCAGGAAGTCGGGCCGCTTCACCACGACGGAAGGCGTGTTGATCGGCGGCCTGGGCCTGGCCGCCCTGCTTTATCTGCCCGCCCTGCTGGAGTATGAAAACTACACCGTTTCGATTTTCTACCGCTGGTGGACGATTCACCTGTGGGTCGAGGGCGTGTGGGAGATGATCCAGGGCGGCTTTCTGGCCTACCTCCTGATCCGCCTGTCGGGCGCTGACCGCGAGGTGATGGAAAAGTGGCTCTATGTCATCGTCGGCCTGGTGTTCATCGCCGGCATTATCGGCACGGCCCACCATTACTACTGGGTCGGTGTACCGGCCTACTGGCTGCCCATAGGCGGGTTTTTCAGCGCCCTGGAGCCGCTGGCGCTGATCGGCATGGCGATCTACGCCTACTCGGCCATTCGCCGCTCCGGCCTGGCCCATCCCAACAAGCTGGCGCTGCACTGGACCGTCGGCAGCGCGGTGTTCACCCTGTTTGGTGCCGGCCTGCTGGGCCTGGCGCACACCTTTCCCAGCGTCAACAAGTGGACGCACGGCACCCTGATTACCGCCATGCACGGCCATGCTGCCTTCTACGGCGCCTACGCCATGATCGTGCTGGCCATGATCACCTACGCCCTGCCGGCATTCACCCGCCGGCCCGAGGAAGGCACGGCCATGGGCTACACAGCGTTCTGGATGCAGATCGCGGGCATGTTCGGCATGACGCTGTCTTTTGCCACCGCCGGCATCGGACAGGTCTACCTGGAGCGCATCATGGGCATGGGCTATCTTGACGCCCAGCTCAAGATCCAGATTCACTTCGTGATGCTGATCATCACCGCGTCGATTTTCGCCATTGGCGTCGCGCTGTTCATCATCGACTTCTTCCGTTTTCGGCCCCATTTCTCGGTAGCGGCTGATCCAGCGCCAGGCATGCAATCCGCGAAAACCGCGCGCCCGGCCCGGCCTGCCCTGGCCTGATGCGCGGCGCATTCGAGTCGATGGCGCAGGCGGGGAAATCCACGGACGCGCCCTACTACCTGGCCACCGGCGACGAGGTGGCGGTTTTCGAGCAATGCCATGCACGCAAGCTGGCCGTCATGCTCAAGGGCCCGACCGGCTGCGGCAAGACGCGCTTCATCGAGTACATGGCCTGGCGCCTGGGCCGCCCGCTGATCACCATCTCATGCCATGACGACCTGACGGCAAGCGATCTGGTGGGCCGCTTCCTGATTCGCCATGACGGCACGGCCTGGCAGGACGGCCCGCTGACCCGCGCCGTGCGTGAAGGCGCCATCTGCTACCTCGACGAAGTGGTCGAAGCGCGCCAGGATACGGTGGTGGTGCTGCACCCGCTGACCGACTACCGCCGCATCCTGCCCATCGACAAGACCGGTGAAACGCTGCAGGCTGCCGAGGGCTTCCAGCTTGTCGTCTCCTACAACCCGGGCTACCAGCGCATGCTCAAGGACATGAAGCCCAGCACCCGCCAGCGTTTTGTGGCGCTCGACTTCAGCTTTCCGCCACCGGAGCGCGAAGCCGCCATCGTCGAGCACGAAGGCGGGGTTGACGCCGGCGTAGCGCGCGGCCTGGTGGGCCTGGGCCAGCGCCTGCGCAGCCTGCAGGACCGCGGCCTGGCCGAGGTGCCGAGCACGCGCCTCCTGATTGCGGCGGCACGCCTGAACAGCTCAGGCATCGCGCTGCCGCAGGCCTGCTACGCGGCGATTGTCTCGCCCCTGTCCGACGAGCCGTCGCTGATCGGCGCCATGCGCGATCTGGTGGACGCCACCTTCGTCTAGTACGGCGGCGCCGAACCTGCATGGCCGAGGCAGAAGACCTCATCATCGACGTGGCGCGCCACGCGACCATCCATGCGCGCGCGTTATGGCGACGTCATCGCCCTGCCACCAAGGGCCCCGCGCTGCTGCAGCTGGCCGATGTGGCCCAGCGGCTCGACCTGCTGGTCGCCGCCGTCTTTGGCCGCAGCTTTGCCTTGCGCGTGGCGCAGCCGCCTGCCGCGCCCTCGCTGATCGGCCGCATGCTGCTGCGCCATCAGTTGCCGCCGGTGTGCGAGGCCTTTCCGGCCACGGACGGACGCAGCATCTGGCTGCCGGGACATTTCGGCATCGCCGAAGCTGAGGCCGCTGCCATGGAGCGGTTTCGCACCATCGCCTTGCTGCAGGCCATGCGGGCAGAACGCGGCAGTGCCAGCCACCTTCGCGCCCAAGCCCCGCCGCTCGAACGAGAGCTCTATCTTGTCCTGGAGGCACGCGCCGCTGAGGACGCACTGGCGCGCCTCTTGCCGGGCATGGCCGCGCCGCTGGTCACGCTCAGGCGCCAGGCCTTGCTGCGGCGACCCCGGTTGGCCGCCTTCACGGCCTCGCTGAGGGGGCTGGAAGAACTGGTGCGGCTGGTGTTGACGGCGCAAAATCACCACGCACTCTTGGCCAGCTTGCCCCACGGCATGGCGAACGCCGCTTTCACCCTGCCAGCATCGCCCGACCAGGTGCGGCAGTACGCCCATTCGCTGTATGCCGCGTGGCCCGGCCCGGCGGCTTCGGTGCTCGGCGCCACGCGGCTGCTGTGGCGCGACTGGTGGACCGGCGACCTGCGCATGCCGCCGTCCGGGGCAGCCACGCCCGGCAGGGGCAACCCGGACAACGAGGACGACGGCGCCAATGCCAGCCAGCCGGACAGCGCGCGCCTGACCCGCCGGCCCGAAGTGCGCGAGAGCGGCGACGATGAGGACGACAAAAGCATGGGCGCCTGGATGGTGCAAACCGCCCAGCCGCACGAGCAGGCCGAAGACCCGATGGGTCTGCAGCGCCCCACCGACCGCGACGAAACCACCGCCGCCGAGGACTTTGCCGATGCCTTGTCCGAACTGCCCGAGGCCCGCCTGGTATTTGCGCCCGGCAAGCCCAGGGAAGTGCTGATCTCGAACGACCCGCCCGAATCACGCGCCAGAAGCAGGCAATCCGGCAAGACGGGCGAAGCGCCGGGGCGCTGCCACTACCCCGAATGGGACTGGCGCGCAGGCAGTTACCAGGGCCCGGGCGCCACCGTGCTGCTGCTGCCTGCGGCGGGCGGGCCGCAAAAATGGGTCGATGACACGCTGGAGCAGCAGCGCGGCATGCTGCATGAAATCCGCCGGCGCTTCGAACTGCTGCGTGCCCGGCGCGTGCGCCAGCGCAAGCAGCTTGACGGCGAAGCAATTGATCTGGAAGCCTGGATCGAAGGCTATAGCGACTTTCGTGCCGGCCTGCCGATGGCGCAGCGTCTGTATCAGAGCGAGCGGCGCAGCCGGCGCGACATGGCGATCATGCTGCTGGTGGACGTGAGCGGCTCGACCGACGGCTGGATTGCCGCTGAGCGCCGCGTGATTGACGTTGAGCGGGAAGCCTTGCTGCTGGTGTGCATTGCGCTTGGCGGCATGGCCGAGCCCTATAGCGTGCTGGCTTTTTCAGGGGAAGGCCCCCAGGCAGTGATCGTGCGCAGCGTCAAGCGCTTTGACGAGCGCTTTGACACCACCGTGGCGCAGCGCATTGCCGGGCTGGAGCCCGAAAACTACACCCGTGCCGGGGCCGCCCTGCGCCATGCCAGCGCCTTGCTGATGCAGCAGCCGGTCGAGCACCGGCTGCTATTGTTGCTGTCTGACGGCAAGCCCAACGACATCGACGATTACGAGGGGCGCTATGGCGTGGAGGACATGCGCCAGGCCGTGACCGAGGCCAAGCTGCAGGGCATATCGCCGTTTTGCCTGACCATAGACCGGCAGGCGGCCAACTACCTGCCGACGGTATTTGGCCCCGGGCACTATGCGCTGCTGCCCAGGCCCGAACTGCTGCCCAGCGTCTTGCTGGACTGGCTGCGCCGGCTGGTGGCAGCCTGAGCGGCGCAGCCCGGCAAAGGCATGGTTACTATAATTTTTATAGCAAATAGTGACCAAAGGTACTGGGCTAGTGGCCGATTCGACCGGAATTCCACGGGAAAAAAGCCTGTAAGCGGCCAAAGAACCGTCTAACGTGGTTTACGCGCGGTCCTCGCTCCGGGCCGGCCAGCACCGTTGTCCCGTGGCGGCAGTCCGGTATGCTGCGTCAGCATCCGGCCTTTAACGACTGGTGCTGCCCGGGTCACTGTGCTTGTCGAGTTTTTCCGCCGCGCGCTGGTGTAGCTGCCGTCGGTCATCGGCTGGAAAGTCGGGATCAAATGATGCTTGCCGTTGCCGATCAGGTCGGCCCGGCCCATGGTCTTGAGCGCCTCGCGCAGCAGCGGCCAGTTGTTGGCGTCGTGGTAACGCAAAAATGCCTTGTGCAGACGCCGGCGCCGGTCGCCGCGCACGATGTCGACCGACTCGCTATCGCGTGTGACGCGGCGCAGCGGGTTGCGGCTGGTGTGGTACATCGCGGTGGCGGTGGCCATCGGGCTGGGGTAGAAGGTCTGCACCTGGTCGGCGCGAAAGCCGCTCTTTTTCAGCCAGATCGCCAAGTTCATCATGTCTTCGTCGCTGGTTCCCGGGTGGGCGGCGATGAAATAGGGAATCAGATACTGCTTCTTGCCGGCCTCGAGCGAATACTTCTCGAACATCTGCCTGAACTTGTCAT
>JBKJKI010000102.1:0-23814 GCA_046597475.1 Polaromonas sp.
GGGGCTGCCTGCCCGGATCGGCGCCAGTTCCGGCACGATGCGGACAACGGCACGTCCGGCCTGTTCCAGCTCGGCCAGCCAGGCATGCAGCCATGCCCGGTCGCAGGCCGCCACCCACGCGGAGCCGCCAGAGCGGGCTTGCGGTTCAAGGGCAAAGTGCAGTTGCGCCGTTTCGTCCAGCACCTTTTCCTCCAGCAGCCCGTCGAGTACGGCGCGAAGCCGGCCCGCGCCCCCCTCCTGGAATACGCTCCGGCTGATGGCGCCTTGGGGCAATTCCACCCTGTGCCAGGACAGGCGGGAGACGGGCACCACGGCGACGATTTCGCCGCCCGAAGCAGAAGGCAGCAGCGCCACCGTGGTTTCAACGCGGCTCAGCACGGAGAGTCCGTCGCCGGTCAGCACGCCCTCGCAAGGCGTGGCCGCCGTCGGTAGCTCCGGGGGGAGGGAGATGATCAGGGTGGTCATGGGCAAATCAGTGGGCCATTGTAGGGGGATGTCCCCCTCAGTCTGGCGGGCCGCGATCACGCCACAAGGTCTTCACATCAATGCCGTCGCGCTGGACCACCGAGTGTTCCTCCACCACCGATTGGTCCAGCCGGAGCCGCCCGCGCACTTCAAAGAAGCGCGACCCGACGCTGTGCTGGGCTTCATTCAGCGGGGGCTTCAGTTCACCCGTCAGCGCGGTGACGTCGGCGAGGCTTCGAAAATAGCGGGCCTGCCGGGAACTCACCAGCCGCTGCGCCTGGGCCATGTCGAGCGAGGGAATGCTCGCGTACAGCACCGTGGCGCTGGCTGTATTGAGGTTGACGGCGGTGCGCGCGGGCAGCAGGGTGATGTAGGGCCGCAAGGCGGCCAGGCTGGCGGGTGACAGGCCCAGCCAGACCAGCTGGTCCAAGCGCTGCGGCATCAGGGGTGAGCCGCTGCCCGCCGGGGTGGTGTCAAGCGCAAGCCGCAGGTTCTCGGCCAGGGCCGTGAGCTCGGCCGGCGGCAGGCCCAAGGTCTCGAACAGCTTGGCGAAGGCGCGCAAGGCGGGTTCGGACACCTTGCCGCCGTCGACCAGGTTGAGGACGTTGAGCCGCGCCTGCAAGTCGCTGATCAGGCCGGACAGGAAGGCCTGGGCGGCACTGTTCTCCGTGTCCGGCAGATTGCTCTTGTCGGTCGCCAGAAAAGTGGACAGCCTCGCTTCCTCCAGCGGCACCGCCCAGGGTTCGGCCAGATGGTCGGCACCGCCAGCACGCGCATCCTCGCGCAGGATCAGGCGCGCCCAGTCCAGCGCGCCGGTCAGCACCCAGAGCGACTGCAGGCGTGCGCGCTCCGCCGTTTCGATCTCCACGCTGCGCCACTGCTGCCACAAGGCGCCAGCCGCCAGGCTCGCCACCAGCGCCACCGTCAGCATGGCCATCAATAGCGCCGCGCCTGCCTGACGCGCTGCGTACGAAGCGCCGGGCCGCCCCCGCATCCACAAGCAGGGGCCACGACCGCCAGCGCTCAATCGTCCCCGCATGCACAAGCAGGGGCCGCGGAACCGGCTTAGCCGGGCCGCAGGCGCAGCGCCCCCTCGGGGGGCAGCGCAGCACACGCAGTGGCAAGCGTGGGGGTCAATGGTCATGATTTGTTCCCCCCGACAATCGGCCTGACCCAGTCGCGCGTGAGCACGCCATTGATCGCTTCGCCGGGCGGCAGTGTCAGCACCAGGCGCACGCCGTCGGGAAGAGCCACGTTCACAGGCGGCGGTTTGTCGCTGCCCTGGGCCTGCGTGGCGCTGTCGCTGGAGAGCGGATTGGTCCAGGCGTTGCCGCGGTAATAGAAAACCTGCCATTGTTCGAGAGCCGTAATGCGCACCTCGAGTCTTTTTTCCTCATCGCCCGGGTTTTGCGCCCACTGCCCTGCCTTGGCCCAAGCCGCCTGAAGTTCGCCCCGCGTAGACACCGGCGGAGACTGCCAGCGCAGCCACTGCCCTGTGCCGTCGACACTGCGGCGGGCCCAGGCAACCACCAGCAGGCCGCTGCCAGGCGCCCCGGCGCTGCGCCGCACAATGCGCAGGCCGCGCCCGTCCCAGTCCAGGGTGCTTGTCTGCGGCAACTGCAGTTGCGCGTCAAGGTCTGCTGCCCATTGCGTCAGCCCGGCCTGCAGGGTGAGCACCGCATCGGCACGCTGCTGCAATTGCGCCTGCGCGCGCACCATGCCGTCCAGGCCGCGCCAGCTCAAGCCCGCCATCAGCGCCATGGCGGCCAGCGCGACCAGCAGCTCGATCAGCGTGAAACCGCGAACCCGCGCAGCAACAAGCGTGGGGGCGTTCTTGTACCGGACTTCCTCTTCACGCCAGCAGGGGCTGCGGAACCGGCTTTGCCGGGCCGCAGGCGCAGCGGCCCCCCCGGGGGGCAGCGCATTACACGAAGTGAAAAGCGAGGGGGCCATGGCCGCCAGCGCCGGGCCGCCCCAAGCAAGGCCAGCCCCCCCGGGGGGCAGCGCATTACACGAAGTGAAAAGCGAGGGGGCCATATTCAGTACCGTCCCACCACGGTGGCAAGCGCCAGTATCCGGCTCTCGCCATCCAGAACCTGTGCTTCAACCCGCAGGAAGTTCGGGTTGGGCGTGGGCTGAACCGACAGTCTCACCACCAGGCTGCGCCCGCCCTGCTCGCAGCCTGTCGTGTTGTCCCCAACCGCCGGCATCTGGCGGGACAGGCGCACGCTGACCAATGCGTTTTCGGCGCACAGCTGGGCCAGCAGAAGGTCGCTTTGACGTTCGGCGTTGCGCGTCATGGAGCCGGTGGCGCGCACCCCGGCGGCGAGCGCAACGGCCACGATGCCCAGGGCAACCAGCACCTCGATCAGCGTGAAACCCCGCGCCCGATGAGCTTCCGGCTTTCCATTGGCCGTCATGGCGAGCCTGATCTTGCCGTGGGATCCGTTCTTACCGAGAAGGGCCGCACGCCGTCGGTTGCCAGCGTGAGGCTGTTTTCAGGCTTGGAAACCGAGACCAGCCTGATCTGCTGGGGCCCGATGACGGGTTCGGGCCCCAGCGTGACAACCGGTGTGCCGGCCGCCTGCACATCCGGGCTTAGCCACTGCGTGGGCAGGGCCGAATCGGCCAGTCCGTCAAAGGTAAAGCCGGTAGCGGTGGTTCGCCAGCGCACCGGAACGGCACTCATGCGCGACTGGGCACGCGCCGACTCCAGCAAGACCGCCAGACGCTGCGCCTCGCGCTCCAGTGCCGTTCCGGAGCTGTCGCGCAAGGAGAGGCTGACGCCGGTGGTCGCCACCGCCATGATGGCCACCACAATCAGCAGCTCGATCAGCGTGAAACCGCAGAGCTTGCTTTTGGTGCGCAACGCAATGCGCGTAGCGGCAAGGGTGGGAGCCACCACAACCAGGGTTGGTTCATCGCCGAATCCACCAGCAGGGGCCGCGGAACCGGCTTTGCCGGGCCGCAGGCGCAGCGCCCCCACGGGGGGCAGTGAACCACACGAAGTGGGGAGCGTGGGGGCGTTATTCCCAGCTGCCGACATCCGCATTCTTGCCCTCGCCGCCCGGCTGTCCGTCAGCGCCGAAAGACATCACGTCAATCTCGCCCCGGATGCCCGGGTTGAGGTATTGATAGGGCCGACCCCAGGGGTCGTTCGGCAGTTTGTCCACATAGGATTTCCAGTTGGAAGGAATCGGGCCCGTCGTGGGTTTGAGCAGCAGCGCCTGCAAGCCCTGCTCGGCCGTCGGGTAGCGCTGGTTGTCCAGCTTGTAGAGCTTGAGGGCCTGCATCAGGTTGTTGACATCGGTTTTGGCGGCGGTGGCGCGCGCGTCCTCGGCGCGGTCCAGCACATTGGGCACAATCAGGGCGGCCAGCACGCCGATGATGACCAGCACCACCATCAGCTCGATCAGGGTAAAACCCGATGACAGCCGGCGTCGGGTGCGCGTGAGGAATGAGGGGCGTGTAGTCATGGTTGCTTCAATGATAATCCTGCCATGCAGACAGATGCCTATCGCCTATGGTCTACCAGGATTGTGACATTCGCCGTGTCCGCGCTGGCCGCTGCCAGTGTGGGCTACTGGGGTGTCAGGGGCTGGGGTCCGCCGGTGACCGCCGCCCCCCCGGCGACAGCTCTGATGGCAGCGCAGCCGGGCGGCCCGCAGGCTGTTGCGCGCGCGCTGGGCGGCGGCAGGACTGCAAAACCTGCGGCTGCCGGCACCCCGGCCGCCATCAGCCGCTATGCGCTGCTGGGTATTGTTGCCAGCCGTGGCGGGGGCGCCGCCCTGATTTCGGTAGATGGGCAGGAGGCCAGGCCGGTACGCGTGGGTAACCCGATTGAGGGAGGTCTGGTCTTGCAATCCGTTTCGCCGCGGCGCGCCGTGCTGGCCAGCAGTCTCGACGCGCCTGCGGCCATCACGCTTGATCTGCCTTTGCCGGTTGATTGACTAATGCTATAAAAATAATAGCTAACAATGACGGTAATGTATGGGCTTAGGCCTTTAACAACCAATTTCTACAAATTTTGCAGCCACCGCAGCCGTTTACCCCATTCCTCGCGGAGTTTTTGTTTTCGTGCGGTTTTTCGCATAGTTCCAACGCGCGGCCGAATGGTCAGGTGTTTTCCGTTTACACCTCGTAATCAATAGGCGATGATGCTCACATCTTCTGAATGCTGAGACCCATGGCCGCTATCGATACCGCAATCAATCCCTCATCCACCATGGCCCTGCCGGGCCTGGGCCGGACGTTGGTGATGGCCGGCAAGCTTGGCCAGAAGGCGGCGGAAGACATTTACCGCAAGGCGCAAAGCGGCCGCACCCGGTTTATCGCGGAGCTGACCGGCTCGGGCGCGGTGTCCGCTTTCGATCTGGCGCACACCATGTCGACCGCGTTCGCCGCGCCGCTCCTGGACCTGGACGCCATCGATATCCAGCGTCTGCCCAAGGGTCTGCTCGACACCAAGATCTGCGCGACCTACCGGATCGTGGTTTTAAGCAAGCGCAACAACCGCCTGATTGTTGCCACGGCAGACCCGTCCGACCAGGAGGCCGCCGAAAAGATCAAGTTCTCGACGCAGTTGGGCGTGGACTGGGTGATTGCCGAATACGACAAGCTTTCGCGCTTTGTGGAGGTTTCCAGCGCCACGGCATCGGAAGCCATGGAAAGCATCATCGGCGACGATTTTGAATTCGACGAGGCTTCGGCAGATGCCGCAGCCGACGACCACGACAGCAGCGTGGCCGAGGTCGAAGATGCGCCGGTGGTCAGGTTTCTGCAGAAAATGCTGCTTGACGCCTTCAACATGCGGGCATCGGACCTGCACTTCGAGCCCTTCGAGCATTCTTACCGGGTCCGTTTCCGGGTCGATGGCGAGCTGCGCGAGATTGCCTCGCCGCCGGTGGCCATCAAGGAAAAACTCGCCGCCCGCATCAAGGTGATTTCCAAGCTCGATATTTCCGAAAAACGCGTGCCGCAAGACGGCAAGATGAAGCTCAAGATCGGTCCCGACCGCGTCATCGATTTCCGGGTCAGCACCCTGCCCACCATGTTTGGCGAGAAAATCGTCATCCGTATCCTGGACCCGAGCAGCGCCAAGCTCGGCATTGACGCGCTGGGCTACGAGCCCGAGGAAAAAGAGCGCCTGCTCGCCGCCATCCACCGTCCCTACGGCATGGTGCTGGTCACCGGGCCGACCGGCTCGGGCAAGACGGTGTCGCTCTACACCTGCCTGAACATCCTGAACAAGCCCGGCGTCAACATCGCCACGGCGGAAGACCCCGCCGAAATCACCTTGCCCGGCGTCAACCAGGTCAGCATGAATGAGAAGGCCGGCATGACTTTCTCGGTCGCGCTCAAGGCTTTCCTGCGCCAGGATCCGGACATCATCATGGTCGGCGAGATCCGCGACCTTGAAACCGCCGACATCGCCATCAAGGCGGCGCAAACCGGCCACCTCGTGATGTCCACGCTGCACACCAACGACGCGCCAACGACCCTGACGCGCATGCGAAACATGGGCATTGCGCCCTTCAATATTGCGTCCAGCGTGATCCTGATCACCGCGCAGCGGCTGGCCCGCAAGCTCTGTCCGCTGTGCAAGGCGCCGGCCGACATCCCGCGCGAGACCTTGCTCGATGCAGGCTTCAAGGAGGAGGACGTTGACGGCTCGTGGACACCTTTCCGGCCGGTGGGCTGTTCCAAGTGCAGCAATGGCTACAAGGGGCGCGTCGGCATCTACCAGGCCATGCCGATTTCCGAGGAGATCCAGCGCATCGTGCTGCGCGACGGCAGCGCGCTTGAAATCGCCGCGCAGGCCGAGGCTGAAGGCGTCAGAAGCCTGCGCCAGTCCGGCCTGCACAAAGTTAAACTCGGCACCACCTCGCTGGAAGAGGTTCTGGGCTGCACCAATGTCTGATTTCGTGCCGCGAAAACCCGGCGCATCGGCCTGGAACTCTAGCCAGACGACGGTGAAGCAGCCGCCTACTCAACGATAAGGCACCATGGCAACTACAGCATTAAAGGGCGTTCAGGAATTTGTTTTCGAGTGGGAAGGCAAGGACCGTGGCGGCAAACAGGTACGCGGCGAAATCCGGGCGTCCGGTGAGAACCAGGTCAAGGCGTCGCTGCGCCGGCAGGGGGTGCTGGCGACCAAGATCAAGAAGCGTCGCATGCGCTCGGGCAAGTCCATTAAGCCGCGTGACATCGCCATCTTCACCCGCCAGCTTGCCACCATGATGAAGGCCGGCGTGCCGCTGCTGCAGTCCTTCGACATCGTGGGGCGCGGCAATCCCAATGGCAGCGTCACCAAGCTGCTCAACGACGTGCGCACCGACGTCGAGACCGGCACCTCCCTGAGCGCGGCCTTCCGCAAGTACCCGCTGTATTTCAATGCGCTGTATTGCAATCTGGTCGAAGCCGGCGAGGCCGCCGGTATTCTGGAGTCGCTGCTTGACCGCCTGGCCGTCTACATGGAAAAGACCGAGGCCATCAAGTCCAAGATCAAGTCGGCCCTGATGTACCCGATTTCCGTGGTGGTCGTCGCCTTTGTCGTGGTCGCGGTAATCATGATTTTTGTGATTCCGGCCTTCAAGAGCGTGTTTTCCTCATTCGGTGCGGATTTGCCGGCGCCGACGCTGTTCGTGATCGCGATCAGCGAGTTTTTTGTCGCCTACTGGTGGCTGATTTTCGGTGGCATCGGCGGCGGCCTTTATTTTTTCATGCAGGCCTGGCGGCGCAATGAAAAAATGCAGAAAGTCATGGACCGGCTGCTGCTCAAGATTCCGGTGTTTGGCCCGCTGATCGAGAAGTCTTGCATTGCCCGCTGGACGCGCACGCTGTCCACCATGTTTGCCGCCGGCGTGCCACTGGTCGAGGCGCTCGATTCGGTGGGTGGCGCGTCGGGCAACTCGCTCTACGCTGACGCGACCGAGAAAATCCAGCAGGAAGTCTCCACCGGAACCAGCCTGACGGCCGCCATGGGCAATGCCAATCTGTTTCCCACCATGGTGCTGCAGATGTGCGCCATTGGCGAAGAGTCCGGCTCGGTCGACCACATGCTGGGCAAGGCCGCCGATTTTTACGAGGCGGAAGTCGATGAAATGGTGGCGGGTCTCTCCAGCCTGATGGAGCCCATCATCATCGTGTTCCTGGGTACGCTGATTGGCGGTATCGTGGTCTCCATGTACCTGCCGATTTTCAAACTGGGTCAGGTTGTTTGATGGGTGTCATGGATTTGCCGCCAGCGCTTGGCGCCGTGTTCGCTGGCGTGTTTGGATTGCTGATAGGAAGCTTCCTCAACGTGGTCATCTACCGGCTGCCCAAAATGATGGAGCGGCAATGGGCTGACGAGTGCGCCGAGCTGGGAGGAAAAGCACCGGATTCCGCCGAGAAATTCAGCCTGCTCGCGCCGCGGTCGCGCTGCTCCAGTTGCGGCCACGTCCTGCGCTGGTACGAAAACATTCCGCTGCTCAGCTACCTTTTCCTCGGGGGCAGGTGTTCGGCATGCGGCACGCGCTATGGTGTGCGCTACCCGCTGGTCGAGGCCGTGGCGGGGGCGCTGTTTTTCTTTTGCGCCTGGCGCTGGGGCTTGAGCATGACGGCGCTCGCCTGGTGCGGTTTTTCCGCCGCCTTGCTGGCGCTGGCAGTGATCGACTGGGACACGACGCTGCTCCCCGACGACATCACCCTGCCTTTGCTGTGGGCGGGCCTGATCGCGGCGGCGCTGCAGTGGAACCCGGCGGTCAGCCTTTCCAGCGCCTTGTGGGGCGCGGTGGCCGGTTACCTTTCGCTGTGGCTGGTTTACTGGGCTTTCAAGCTGGCCACCGGCAAGGAAGGCATGGGTTACGGCGACTTCAAGCTGTTCGCCGCGCTCGGCGCCTGGTTTGGCTGGCCCGCGCTGGTGCCCATCATCCTCATGGCCTCGGTCATTGGCGCCGTGGCCGGCATCGCGATGAAGTTCTCCAGCGGCCTGCGCGAGGGCGGTTACGTGCCTTTTGGCCCGTTTCTGGCGGGTGCGGGTTTTACCGCCCTGGTGTTCGGGCCGCAGTCGATTTTGCAGTTTGTCGGCTTGTGAGACCATGCACCGAGCCATCCAGCGCATTGGCCTGACCGGCGGCATAGGCAGCGGGAAAAGCACGGTAGGCCGCATGCTGGTGGCCTGCGGCGCGGCCCTGGTGGATGCCGACGAGATTTCCCGGCAGCTCACCGCGCCTGGCGGTGCGGCGCTGGCCGCGCTGGCCGAGCGCTTTGGTGCGCGATCAATCGCGCCAGACGGGGCCATGGACCGTGACTATATGCGTCAGCTGGCCTTTGCCGATCCGCTGGTCAAGCAGCAGCTCGAAGCCATCATTCACCCGCTGGTCGGTCAGGAGGCTTTCAGGCAGTCAAGCGAGGCGGTTGCCGCTGGCCGCGCCTGCATTGTTTTCGATATTCCCTTGCTGGTCGAGTCGGGCCGCTGGCGCCAGCAGCTCGACCGGGTGCTGGTCGTTGACTGCCGCGAAGCCACGCAGATTGAGCGTGTCATGGCCCGCAATGGCCTGGCGCGCGAAATGGTCGAAAAAATCATGGCGGCACAAACCAGCCGCCTGCAGCGCCTGGCCGCCGCCGATTTATGCATTTGTAACGATGGTTTGTCGCTGCCGGCGCTTGAGCTCCAGGTCAGGCAGCTGGCGCAAGGCTTCGGGCTATGATGCTTCAGGAAAGCATCATCAATGAAGTCAAGAAAAACAAAGCCGTGATTCTTTACGAGCATCCCTTCAACGAACGCATACGCACTTACTTGCGGCTTGAGCACCTGCTGCAGCGCCTGGGCGAACTGGTGAAGCGGGAAAGCGCGATTGACCACCACTACGCACTGGCAACGATTTTCGAAATCATGGACGTGGGAGCGCGCGCGGACCTGAAAACCGACGTGCTCAAGGATCTGGAAAAGCAAAAACATGTACTCAATGGTTACCGCGGCAACCCGGCGATTTCCGAGGACATTCTGGACCACATCACGGCACAGCTTGAGGCCTGCTTTTCTGCGGTCAACAACCTGCCGGGCAAGGTTGGGCAGTCGCTGACCGAAAACGACTGGCTGATGAGCATTCGCAGCCGGGTTGGCATTCCTGGCGGCACTTGCGAGTTTGACTTGCCGGCCTACTATGCCTGGCAGCATCTGGGCGCTGCCGTGCGCCAGCAGGATCTGCACCGCTGGGTGCTGACCCTGGGGCCGCTGGCCGAGTCGGTGCGGCTGCTGCTGCGCCTGCTGCGCGATTCCGGCGCACCGCAAAAAGTGGTCGCCCCCGCCGGTCAGTACCAGCAGATGCTGCCGCAGGGACGGACGTTTCAGCTGCTGCGCATGCGCATCGACGACTCACTGGGCCTGATTCCCGAGATCAGCTGCAATCGCCTGATGGTTTCGGTGCGCCTGATGCGCCTGGCAAGCGATGACCGCCTTCACGCGAGCGTCGATGACTCGATGTTCGAACTCACCCTTTGCTGCTGAGCCGCCATGAGTCAAGATGCCTTGCCCGTCAAACTGGTTGTCTGCCCCGCTTGCGGCGGCCCCAGCGTCTACGCTTCAAGCAACCCCTACCGGCCGTTTTGCTGTGCGCGCTGCAAGAATATCGACCTGGGTGCCTGGGCCAACGAAGACTTTCGCCTGCCCGCCGATACACCGCCAGACGATGAACTGCCCGGCGATGCCAGGCTGCAATGACTACCCGCGCCTGCGGCGGCGGAGCACCCAGCGTTCAATCAGCCAGTAACAGGGAGACAGAATGAAACGACTTGCGATGAAGCCCGCCTGGGCCGTGATGCTGCTGGCCGCGGCGCTGATGGGTGGCGCCCAAGCCAAGTCGCCGCCAACGGATGCTGGCGACAAGCCGGCGGCTGGCAAGGCGAAGAAGAAATCCGCCAAGACAGGCGGCGGACAAATCAAGTTTCTGCCGGGCTCCGCAGAAACCGCCAGGGAGCGAAGCACCCGCCTGAAACGCGAATGCAAGGGCCGGGTCAACGCCGGCGCCTGCGAAGGCTACACCTCCTGAGTTCTTCCTGAGCTCTTCCTGAGCTGACAACCAGCCCGCTTCAGGCGGGCCGGATGCAGCGCTTCAGGCTTCTGGCGTACCCAGCATCTGCTGCAGTTCGCCGCTCTGGTACATCTCCATCATGATGTCCGAGCCGCCGACAAATTCGCCCTTGACATAGAGCTGGGGAATGGTCGGCCAGTTGCTGTATTCCTTGATGCCATTGCGAACGTCCTCGTCCTCCAGCACGTTCACCGTGGCGGGCTTGCTCACGCCGCAGGCTTTCAGCACCTGAATGGCGCGGCCGGAAAAGCCGCACATCGGAAACTGGGCCGTGCCCTTCATGAACAGCACCACGTCACTGGATTTGACGATTTGCTCGATGCGTTGCTGGGTGGGGTCGGTAGTGCTCATGGTGAAATCCTTCAGGGAGCGGCCACGGTGGGCCGAAAAATCAATAACCGGCTCGGGAGCCGGACCGTCGAAGCCATGGAATCTGAACTGCAGAAATCCGTGCTGCAATTATCGCTGCCTGCACTATGTCCCACTCGGGGCGGGGTCAGCCGCCAAGGGCGCCCATTGCCCGCCCGAGCAGCGCTCAATGCCCGCGAGATCTAGGCGGCTCTGGACCTGCGTGAAACCCCCTTGAAGCAGCAACTCGCGCACCTGGGCCGCCTGGTCATAGCCATGCTCCAGCAGCAGCCAGCCCCCCGGATGCAGGTGCGGGCCGGCCTGCGCGATGATTTGCCGGATGTCGTCCAGCCCGTCGGCGCCGGCCGCCAGCGCCTGCAGCGGCTCATGGACCAGGGCCGCCAGATGGGGGTCGGCGCTGGCAATATAGGGCGGGTTGCTGGCGATCAGGTGAAAGCGGCCTTTGACTTGTCGCAGCCAGCCGCTTTCGAGGAAATCCACCTTCAGGCCCAACCGGCTGGCGTTTTCACGGGCAACGGCCAGCGCGTCTGCGCTCGCATCCACAGCCAGCGCTCTGGCATCCCGGCCGGCCGCCCGCAGGCTGTGCGCAATCGCCAGGGCAATCGCGCCGCTGCCCGTACCCAGGTCCAGAATGTCTGGCGCGGCCGGCATGGCGGGTGCCAGAAGCAGATCCAGCGACCACTGCACCAGCGTCTCGGTGTCGGGCCGGGGCACCAGCACGCGGCCATCCACCTGCAGCTCCAGGCCAAAAAACTCCTTGCTGCCGATGATGTAGGCCAGCGGCTCACCAGCGGCGCGGCGCAGGCTGAAGCCGCGAAAGCGTTCGGCCGCCTCGTCCGCCAGCTCGTCGCTGTCGTGCGCCAGCAGCCAGGCGCGCTCACCCGAAGCTTTGCCCAGCGCGTGCAGCAGCAGCAACTGGGCGTCCAGCCTGTCCAGGCCTAGGGTCTGGGCGGCGGACAGGGCCTGTGCGCAAGTGGCTTGGTGCATGGATTCTGAACTTGGTTGCTATTGAATATATAGCTATGAATGACCGTACTGTATGGGCTTTAGGTCTATTTTGACTGAAAACCGGAATTCAGGGCATCAGCCGCCCTTGTTTTCGGCTTCCAGCTCGGCCAGTTGTTCGGCGCCGCGCGCCACCTGCAGCGCCGTGGTGACGTCGTCCAGGTCGCCTTCCATGATGGCCAGCAGCTTGTACAGCGTCAGGTTGATGCGGTGGTCGGTCAGCCGGCCCTGCGGAAAGTTGTAGGTGCGGATGCGGTCGCTGCGGTCGCCGCTGCCGATCAGGCCCTTGCGCTCGGCGGCGTCCTTGGCGGCGCGCTCGGAGCGGTCTTTCTCGTGGATTCGGGCCGTCAGCACCTTGAGCGCCTGGGCCTTGTTGCCGTGCTGGCTGCGGCCGTCCTGGCACTCGGCGACGATGCCGGTGGGAAGGTGGGTGATGCGCACGGCCGAGTCGGTCTTGTTGATGTGCTGTCCACCGGCGCCGCTGGCGCGGTAGGTGTCGATGCGCAGATCGGCCGGATTGATCTTGATGACCACCGTTTCGTCGGGTTCGGCCAGCACCGCCACCGTGCAGGCACTGGTGTGGATGCGGCCCTGGGTCTCGGTGGCCGGCACGCGCTGCACCCGGTGGCCGCCGGATTCAAAGCGCAGCTTGCCGTAAACGCCCACGCCGGTGGCGTCCGGCGGGCCGTCAATGCGCAGGACGACTTCCTTGTAGCCGCCCAGCTCGCTGGGCGACTCGCTGATGATCTGGGCCTGCCAGCCCTTGCGCTCGGCATAGCGCGTGTAGAGCCGGAACAGGTCGCTGGCAAACAGCGCCGATTCATCGCCACCGGCGCCGGCGCGGATTTCAACAAAGGCGGCGCGCGCGTCGTCGGGGTCCTTGGGAATCAGCATCAGCTGCAGCGCCTCGTCAATCTGCGCGATATCGGCCTTGGCGGCTTCGATTTCCTCGCCGGCCATGTCAGCCATGTCAGGGTCGTTTTTGGCTTCCGCCAGCATGCTTTCGGCGCTGGCCAGATCGGCCTCGCGGCGGGTGAGTCGCAGGTATTGCTCGGCCACCACGCTGACCTCGGCGTGCTCGCGTGTCAGCGCGCGAAAGCGGTCAAGGTCGCTCACCACGTCGCTGGCGGACAGCAGCGCGTCCAGCTCATGCAGCCTTGAAAGCTGGCGGTCCAGGGTCTGGCGAAGAAAGGGTTTCATGAAGAAGCAGGGCGCAAGGCGAAATAGAGGGAGTGAGACTGCCGGCGAAACCGCCGGGAGGAGGGCGCAGTCAGCGGGCTTGAACGGGCGGCGACGGCAGCGGCGACAAAGGCCGGCGCTAACGCTCTTTGTCGTCGGGCGCCACCTGGGATGCCCGGGAGACCCGGGGCAGCTGGCCGCGCAGAAACAGCCGTGACACCGTGTTCGCCGTGGCCTCGCGGCTGCTGGCGTCACCCGCGTGCAGTTCGGCCAGTGTGCCGTGCAGCATTTTCTGCGTCAGGCCCCGGCTCAGCGCTTCGAGCACGGCTTCGATCGGCTCGCCCTTGGCCAGCAGTTTCTTGGCGCGACCGATTTCAGCCGCGCGCCAGACGTCGGTCTGCGCGTTGAGCTGCTGGATCAGGGGCACGGTGCCGCGTTGGTCCAGCCAGTGCATGAAGTTCTGCACGCCGGCGTCGATGATGACCTCGGCCTCGCGCACCGCGGCCTGGCGGCTGTCCTTGCCGGTCTGCACCACCTGCGCCAGGTCATCGACGGTATAGAGGTAAATGTCGGGCAGCGCCTTGACCTCGGGCTCGATGTCGCGCGGAACGGCCAGGTCAACCATGAACATCGGCCGGTGCTTGCGCAGTTTGACGGCGCGCTCGACCGCGCCCAGGCCGATGATGGGCAGGGTGCTGGCGGTGCAGCTGATGACGGCATCGAATTCGTGCAGGCGCGCCGGCAAATCGGCCAGGCGCATGACTTCGGCGCCCAGGCGGCCGGCGAGCTTTTCGCCGCGCTCCAGGGTGCGGTTGGCAATCGCCATTTTCTTGGGATTTTTGGCGGCAAAGTGGGTGGCGGCCAGGTCGATCATTTCACCCGCGCCGACAAACAGCACCTTGATGTCGCCCAGGTCTTCAAACAGCTGGCCGGCCAGCCGCACCGCGGCCGCCGCCATGCTGATGCTGTGCGCGCCGATTTCGGTGCTGCTGCGCACCTCCTTGGCGACGGCAAAAGAGCGCTGGAACAGCTGGTGCAGCGTGCTGCCCATGGCGCCCGCGCCCTCGGCGGCACGCACCGCGTCTTTCATCTGGCCCAGGATCTGCGGCTCGCCCAACACCATGGAGTCCAGGCCGCTGGCGACGCGAAAGGCGTGGCGCGCGGCATGGCCGTCCTGCAGGGTGTAGGCGTGCGAGCGCAGCAGGGCGGTCGAGACGCCGCCGCTGTGCGCCAGCCACAGCAGCGTCTGGTCCAGGTCGCCCTGGTCGCCGGCGCAGTAGATCTCGGTGCGGTTGCAGGTTGACAGCAGCGTGGTTTCGCAGTGGCGTGCCAGCGAGGCGCGCAGGTTGCGCAGCGTGGGCTCGACCTGGTCGACCGCGTAGGCGAAACGTCCACGCAAATCGAGCGGTGCGGTGTGATGATTTAGCCCCAGGGCCCAGACTGACATGTGCCGATTATAAAATTGAAGTGGGCAGGACGGGCGGCTGGGTTCAATCAATCTCGCGCCAGAGGCTCTTGCACCAACCTTCCGGAGGTTTTTCCGGCGCAATTCCCGTGGATGCCATGACTGCCTACCTGCTGCTGAACCATCTGCTCAATTTCATGGCGCCAGCCATGGTGGTCGCGCTGCTGCTGGTCACATTGGCCCGGCTGTTTTTTGGTTTTTTTTGGTCGAAACAGGCTGTTGTCCAGTCCCCGTGGTCACAGTTAGCTATCAATTTTATAATTGGCGTGGCGGTTCTGGTGGCCGGCCTGGTGCTGTTCGGCCATGACGGGAAAATGCTGACCTACCTGGCGCTGGTACTTGCCACGGCCGCCAGCCAGTGGTGCCTGATGGGTGGATGGAGGCGTTGATGGCGGCTGTTGGCTGCGCGGCGGTCCGGGCAGATGTTTGATCTGCATCAAGGAAAAGACGCCACACTCAGGCCGGGCTGAACAGATCCACCCGGTCGGTGATGATGCCGTCGGTGCCCAGCGCCATCAGGCGCTCGGCGGCGGGGGCGTCGTTGACGGTGTAGCTCAGGGCCCGCAGGCCCGCGGCATGGACCTGCGCCACACGGTCAGCATCCCACAAGACGTGATCGCAGATCACCGCCGCGCAGCCCAGTGCGATCGCGGTTGGCAGCCAGCCCGTCTCCAGCGCCTCAAGCAGTAGGCCGCGCGGCAATCCGGGCGCGCTCGCGCGGGCGCCTTCCAGCGCCTCTGGCGAGAAGGAACTCAGCAGCGGCGCCACGCTGGCCCCTTGCCACAGGCGCGCGGCATGCAATGCGATGACCTCGCCGGTGTGGCGCTCGGTGCCTGGCGTCGGCTTGATTTCAATGTTCAGCGCGTGGCCATTGGCGCGGCAAAAACGCGCGGCGTTCTCCAGCGTCAGCAGGGGCTCACCGGCGTAGGCCCGGGAATGCCAGCCGCCCGCGTCAAGCCGGGACAGTGCCTGCCAGAGCTGGCTGCCGCCGATTCCGTGGCCGCTGGTCGTGCGTTCCAGCGTGGCGTCGTGCATCAGGAAGGGCACATCATCGGCGCTGAGCTTGGCATCGCACTCGAACATCCGGTAGCCATGCTGCGCACCCAGCCGGAGGGCGGCCAGCGTGTTTTCGGGCGCGAGCTTTCCGGCGCCCCTGTGGGCAATCCAGAAGGGATAAGGCCAAAAAAAAGCCCCCACGCTTTTCACTTCGTGTAATGCGCTGCCCCCCGGGGGGGCGCTGCGCCTGCGGCCCGGCAAAGCCGGTTCCGCGGCCCCTGCTGGTGCAGAGGGGAGCGGGCGGTCGCTGCGGTCGGAATTGCCTGCGCCATACAGGTTTTGATCGTCGTTCAAGGCAGGCGTGCTCCCGTCGCCGCGTCAAACCAGTGCAGGCGGTCGGCGCGGGGCGTGATGTAAAGCGTGGCGCCAATGGTTGGCGCTGACGACAGGCTTTCGTCGGTGCGTACGATGAGGAACTCGTCGCCCATGCGGCAATACACCAGACGCTCGGCGCCCAGCATCTCGATGGTTTCGACCTGTACCGCCCAGCCGGCAGGGCCGACCTGCAGGTGTTCGGGGCGAATACCGAGAATGGCGCCAGGCTTGCCGCCGAAGTCGGCATTGGGCGCATTTTTAAGCAGGTTCATTGGCGGCGAGCCCATGAAGCTGGCGACAAAGGTGGTGGCCGGGCGGTTGTAAACCTCTTCCGGCGTGCCGAATTGCTCCATGCGGCCGGCGTTCATCACCATCATGCGCTGGGCCAGCGTCATGGCTTCAACCTGGTCGTGCGTGACGAACAGCGAGGTAATGCCGAGTTCGCGGTGCAGCTTCTGGATTTCAAGCCGGGTTTGCACGCGCAGCTTGGCATCCAGGTTGGACAGCGGCTCGTCGAACAAAAACACCTGCGGCTGGCGCACGATGGCCCGGCCCATGGCGACGCGCTGGCGCTGGCCGCCCGACAGGGCGCGCGGCTTGCGGTCGAGCAGGTGGCCCAGTTCGAGGATTTTGGCGGCCTTGTCGACGCGTGTCCTGATTTCATCTTTGGGCACCCTGGCAATCTTCAGCCCGTAGGCCATGTTGTCGAACACGCTCATGTGGGGGTAGAGCGCGTAGTTCTGGAACACCATGGCGATGTCGCGTTCGGACGGTTCCAGGTCATTGACGACCTTGCCGCCGATCGAGATCTGGCCTTCGGTGACCTCTTCAAGCCCCGCGACCATGCGCAGCAGGGTTGATTTTCCGCAACCGGACGGGCCGACGATGACGATGAATTCATGGTCGGCAATTTCGGCGCTGACGCCGTGCAGTACCGGGACTGCGCTTTTGCCCGCGCCGTAGCGCTTGATGACGTTATTGAGGGAAAGGGATGCCATTGATGAGTGCCTGTTTTTCTATTTTTCAGTGTCTACCAGGCCCTTGACGAACCACTTCTGCATCAGCACCACGACCAGCGCGGGCGGCAGCATCGCGAGGATGGCGGTGGCCATGACGACGTTCCATTCATTGGCGGCATCGCCGCCGGCAATCATTCGCTTGATGCCGATGACCACCGGATACATGTCTTCGCTGGTGGTCGCCAGCAGCGGCCAGAGGTACTGGTTCCAGCCATAGATGAACTGAATGACGAACAGCGCGGCAATCGATGTCTTGGACAGCGGCAGCAGGATGTCCCGGAAAAAGCGCATCGGACCGGCGCCATCCATGCGCGCCGCTTCCACCAGTTCGTCGGGCACGGTTAGGAAAAACTGCCGGAACAGGAAGGTGGCGGTGGCCGAGGCAATCAGCGGAATCGTCAGGCCGGCATAACTGTTGAGCATGCCCAGGTCGGACACCACCTGGTAGGTCGGCCCGATCCGTACTTCCACCGGCAGCATCAGCGTGACGAAAATGGACCAGAAGAAGAAATTCTTGAACGGAAAGCGGAAGTAAACGATGGCAAAGGCCGACAGCAGCGAAATCGCGATCTTGCCAAAGGTAATGACCAGCGCCGTGACCAGGCTGACCCACATCATGCGGGCCACGGGCGCGGTGGAGCCGGCGCCCATGCCGCCGCCGAACAGCGCCGTCTTGTAGGTTTCCCACATGTTGCTGCCCGGCCACATCGGCATCGGGGCCTGGATGATGTCCTGCGCCGTATGGGTGGATGCCACAAAAGCCAGGTAGAGCGGAAAGGCGACGATCAGGAGACCCAGAATCATGACGAGGTGCGCAAACACCTTCAGGGCGAGGCTGCGCTCAACCATGACGACAGGTTCTGGCGTGCCGGGAAGCGGCAGCAAGGGAAAAAGTGCACATCAGTACTGAACCTTCTTTTCAACATAGCGGAACTGGATCACCGTGAGCGCCACCACGATGACCATCAGCACCACCGACTGCGCGGCAGATCCACCCAGGTCGCCGTTCTTGAAGCCGTCGTGGTAGACCTTGTAGACCAGGATCAGCGTGTCGCGCCCCGGCCCGCCCTGGGTCGAGGCATCGACAATGGCAAAAGTGTCAAAAAACGCGTAAACAACATTGATGACCAGCAGGAAGAAGGTCGTGGGCGACAACAGCGGAAACTGGATGGACCAGAAGCGCCGCCAAGGGCGCGCCCCGTCAATCGCTGCGGCTTCAATCAGCGACTTCGGGATCGACTGCAGTCCGGCCAGAAAAAACAGGAAGTTGTACGAGATCTGCTTCCATACCGCAGCCATGATGATGAGCGACATGGCGTGGCTGGAGTTGAGCAGATGGTTCCAGTCAATGCCGATTCCGTGCAGCGCATAAGCCACAACGCCCAGCGTCGGTGAAAACATGAAGATCCACAAGACGCCGGCCACTGCCGGCGCTACCGCGTAAGGAAGGATCAGCAGGGTCTTGTAAAACAGCGCGCCCTTGATGATTCGGTCGGCAAACACCGCCAGCATCAGCGACAGGCCAATACCCAGGGCGGCCACCATGACCGAGAAGAAGGCCGTGATCTTGAACGACTCCAGATAGGCTTCGTCGTTGAACAGGTGCCTGAAATTGTCCAGACCCACCCATTCGGTGGACATGCCAAAAGCATCCTGCAACTGGAACGACTGCAAAAGCGCCTGGGCTGCAGGCCAGAAGAAGAAGACGCCGATGACGATCAGCTGAGGCGCCAGCAGTAGCCACGGTAACCAGGCCGAGCGGAAAAGAACGCGTTTTTCCATGTGTCCATTCAAATTGAAACAACCCTCTCAGCCTGCGTTTTGATGGGGCGGGCGCAAAGGGTTGAGAGTCTAGCAGCCTGTCCGCGCGCCGCGGCGAGCCAGGCATGTGACGCATCCGCCTGGCTGCGTCAGCTCAAGACTTGTTGGCTTTCTGGAAGCGTTCCAGCTGCTCGTTGCCCCGCTTGATGGCGGTGTCCAGCGCTTCCTTGGGCTGCTTCTTGCCGCTCCAGATCTGCTCGGTTTCCTCGTCAATGATGGTGCGGATCTGGTTGAAGTTGCCCAGCCGCACGCCGCGCGATTTGTCGGTGGTCTTGCGGATCATCTGCGTCACGGCCACGTCGGTACCCGGGAACTGCTTGTAAAAGCCCGATTTTTCGGTCAGCTCGAAAGCCGCCATGGTGATGGGCAGGTAGCCGGTGCGTTTGTGGCTGGCTGACTGCACTTCAGGCCTGGACAGGTAGTTGAAGAAAGTCGCCACGCCCTTGTATTCAACCGGTTTCTTGCCGGCCATGGCCCACAGGCTGGCGCCACCGATCACCGTGTTTTGTGGTGCGCCGGTCACGTCAGGGTAATAAGGCAGCTGGGCGATGCCGTAGGCAAACTTGGCCTCCTTGCTGACGCGGGAATAGAGGCCTGAAGAGCCGGTCATCATGGCGCATTCGCCCGACGGAAAAGACACGTCGGCCGCGTTGCCCCGGCCCTTGTACACAAACAGGCCCTGCTTGGACATATTGGCCAGGTTTTCAAAGTGGCGCACATGCAGCGGCGAATTGAAGGCCAGCCGGGCGGAAGGGCCGCCGAAGCCGTTGTTTTGCGTGGCAAACAGCGTGTTGTGCCAGGTCGAGAAGCTTTCGAGCTGCGTCCAGCTGATCCAGCTGGTGGTAAACGGGCATTTGTGGCCCGAGGCCTTGAGCTTGGCCGCGGCCAATGCCACTTCGGGCCAGGTGGTCGGGGCCTTGTTGGGGTCCAGTCCGGCAGCCTTGAAGGCATCCTTGTTGTAATAAAAGATGGTGGTCGAACTGTTGAACGGGAAGCTCAGCATCTGGCCATTGGGTGCGGTGTAGTAACCGGCAACAGCGGGAATATAGGCTTTGGTGTCGAATTTGGCACCGCCTTCCGTCATGACTTCGCCCACCGGCTTGATGGCGCCCTTGGCCGCCATCATGGTGGCCGTACCGACATCAAACACCTGCAGGATGTGCGGCGCGTTGCCGGAACGGAAAGCCGCTGTTGCCGCCGTCATGGCTTCGTCATAACTGCCCTTGAAGGTCGGCACGACTTTGTAATCCTTCTGGCTGGCATTGAAGTCCTTGGCCAGGTCGTTGACCCATTCGCCGAGCGGGCCGGGCATGGCGTGCCACCACTGCACCTCGGTTTGCGCCTGGCTGGCAAGAGGTGCGCACAGTGCGCAAGCGGCAAGGGCGAGCGCGGATAGGCGGTTTGTCATTGAATCTCCTGAGGGGCGAGGCTTCTCGCATCATTAAAAGGGGACAGTGTAGGAACTGTTTGTGACATCCCATTTGAACGGTTGGGTATTTCCGGGGCAAGCGGGGTTTCCATGAGGGTATTTTGGCGGCGGCCGGCTAAATGTTGCGCTGCGATAATATCGGCCAATAGCGCTGGGCACGGGTCCGAAGCCGCTGAATTATCACGATGAACGCACCTACTACCCTCCAAGAATTGAACGTCTTTGCCGATGACGCAAAGCTTCGTGAAGCCCGCATTCGCGAAATCCCCTACAACTACACCTCGTTTTCCGACCGGGAAGTGGTGATTCGCCTGCTGGGCGGGCGCGCCTGGGATTTGCTGAACCTGCTGCGGGGCGAGCGCCATACCGGCCGCTCCGCACGCATGCTCTACGAGGTGCTGGGCGATATCTGGGTGGTTCAGCGCAACCCCTATCTACAGGATGACCTGTTGGAAAACCCCAGGCGCCGCAAGCTGCTGGTCGAGGCGCTGCAGCACCGCCTGGGCGAAATCGGCAAGCGCCGCACACCCGACACCGACGGCGAGCGCGACGCGATCGTGGGCGAACTGCTGGAAGCCGCGCGTGGCACGGTCAGCCGTTTTGCCGCTTCGTTTGAGGAAATTGCCAGCCTGCGCCGGCAGACCGAGCGCAAGCTGCGCAAGCTGACGCTGAAGGACAACATCAAGTTTGACGGCCTGTCGCGCGTCTCGCATGTGACCGACGCCACCGACTGGCGCGTCGAATACCCCTTTGTGGTACTGACGCCTGACACCGAAACCGAGATGGCCGGCCTGGTCAGGGCCTGCATCGAGCTGGGCCTGACGATTGTTCCGCGCGGCGGCGGCACGGGTTACACCGGCGGCGCGATTCCATTGACCTGGAAGTCGGCGGTCATCAACACCGAAAAGCTCGAAGCCATGACCGAGGTCGAGATGGTCTCGCTGCCCGGCCTGGACAAGCCGGTCGCCACCGTCTGGACCGAAGCCGGCGTGGTGACGCAGCGCGTGGCCGATGCGGCCGAGCGCGGCGGCTTTATCTTTGCGGTCGACCCCACGTCGGCCGAAGCGTCGTGCATTGGCGGCAATATCGCCATGAATGCCGGCGGCAAGAAAGCCGTGCTGTGGGGCACGGCGCTGGACAACCTCGCCTCCTGGCGCATGGTGACGCCCGAGGCGCAGTGGCTGGAAATCACGCGGGTGGGCCACAACCTGGGCAAGATCCACGACGCCGAGATGGCGAGTTTTGATCTTCACTATTTTGAAGCCGACGGCAAGACGCCGATCCGCAGCGAGCGGCTGGATATTCCCGGCAAGACCTTCCGCAAGGAAGGCCTGGGCAAGGACGTGACCGACAAGTTCCTGAGCGGCCTGCCCGGCATCCAGAAAGAGGGCTGCGACGGCCTGATCACCAGCGCGCGCTGGATCGTGCACCGCATGCCGGCGCACACCCGCACCGTGTGCCTGGAGTTTTTTGGCAATGCGCGGGATGCCGTTCCCAGCATCGTCGAGATCAAGGATTTCATGTTTGCGGAGCAAAAGCGCGGCGGCGCCATCCTGGCCGGGCTGGAGCATCTGGACGACCGCTATCTGCGCGCCGTCGGCTATGCCACCAAGTCCAAGCGCGGCGGCGCTTCCGGCGCGCTGCCAAAAATGGTGCTGGTGGGTGACATTGCCGGCGATGACGCCGATGCGGTGGCCCGTGCCACCAGCGAAATCGTGCGCATCGCCAACTCGCGCAGCGGCGAGGGCTTTGTCGCCATCAGCCCCGAGGCGCGCAAGAAATTCTGGCTGGACCGCAAGCGCACGGCAGCGATTTCACGCCACACCAATGCCTTCAAGATCAATGAAGACGTGGTGATTCCCCTGCCGCGCATGGCCGAATACACCGACGGCATAGAGAGAATCAACATCGAGCTGAGCCTGCGCAACAAGATCAGGCTGTGCGACGAGCTGGACATTTTTTTCCGCAAGGGCAACCTGCCTTTGGGCAAATCCGAAGACGACAACGACATTCCGACGGCCGAGCTGCTCGAAGACCGGGTGGCCCAGGCGCTGGCCATGATTGGCGAGGTGCGCACGCTGTGGGCCGGCTGGCTGCAGAACGTGGACAGCCATTTTGAGCAACTGCAGGACCACACGCTGCGCGCCAGCTGGAAGACGCAGATCCGCGCGCGGCTGCAAGCCATCTTCACCGGCGGCGCCTTCAAGCCCATCCTGGACGAGTGCAGCGCCATTCACAAGCGCGTGCTCAAGGGCCGGGTCTGGGCCGCCCTGCATATGCATGCCGGTGACGGCAACGTGCACACCAACCTGCCGGTCAACAGCGACGACTACGAAATGCTGCAGACCGCGCACGAGGCGGTGGCGCGCATCATGGTGCTGGCCCGCTCGCTCGACGGCGTGATTTCCGGCGAGCACGGCATCGGCATCACCAAGCTCGAATTCTTGACCGACGAAGAGCTGCGGCCCTTCACCGAGTACAAGACCAGGGTTGATCCGGAAGGGCGCTTCAACAAGGGCAAGCTGCTCCGAAATTCAAAGCATGCTGCGCCCGTGGCGCATGGGCTGATGGCCGATTTGACCAATGCCTACACGCCCAGCTTCGGTTTGATGGGCCACGAGTCGCTGATCATGCAGCAAAGCGACATCGGCGCCATTGCCGACAGCGTGAAGGACTGCCTGCGCTGCGGCAAATGCAAGCCGGTGTGCGCCACGCACGTACCGCGCGCCAACCTGCTGTACAGCCCGCGCAACAAGATCCTGGCAACCTCGCTGCTGGTCGAGGCCTTTCTGTACGAGGAGCAGACCCGGCGCGGCATCAGCATCAAGCACTGGGAAGAGTTCGAGGACGTGGCCGACCACTGTACCGTCTGCCACAAGTGCCTGAATCCCTGCCCGGTCGATATCGACTTCGGCGAGGTCTCGATGAACATGCGCAACCTGCTGCGCAAGATGGGCCAGAAGTCCTTCCGGCCCGGCAACGCGGCGGCGATGTTCTTCCTCAACGCCACCAACCCGCAAACCATCAAGGCGATGCGCACGGCGATGGTCGGTGTCGGCTTCAAGGCCCAGCGCCTGGCCAACAATGTGCTGCGGGCGGTGACCACCAGGCAGACGGCGCATCCGCCGGCCACCGTGGGCAAGCCGCCGGTCAAGGAACAGATCATTCACTTCATCAACAAGAAGATGCCGGGCGGCCTGCCCAAGAAGACCGCGCGCGCGTTGCTGGACATCGAGGACAAGGATTACGTCCCCATCATCCGCAACCCGAAAGCCACCACGGCCGAAACCGAGGCGGTGTTTTACTTCCCCGGTTGCGGCTCCGAGCGCCTGTTCAGCCAGGTCGGCCTGGCCACGCAGGCCATGCTCTGGCACGCGGGTGTGCAAACCGTGCTGCCGCCGGGTTACCTGTGTTGCGGCTACCCACAGCGCGGCAGCGGGCAGGCCGACAAGGCCGAGAAGATCATCACCGACAACCGGGTGCTCTTCCACCGCGTGGCCAACACGCTGAACTACCTCGACATCAAGACCGTGGTGGTCAGCTGCGGCACCTGTTACGACCAGCTGCAGGGTTACGAGTTTGACAAGATATTTCCCGGTTGCCGCATCATCGACA
>JBKJKI010000164.1:0-6409 GCA_046597475.1 Polaromonas sp.
TCGCGCCCCTTGAGCGGCACGCCGATGCAACAGGGGTTGGTGCCGTAGCGTCCGTCGGCGCCGCCAAAGGGCGCCACCACCGGGCGCGACAGCACATTGACAAAGTGCAGCGACACCAGGCCTCGCGCCACGGCCATTTCGGCAAAGTGCCCGATACGGCCCAGGTGGTGCGCGTTGCCCAGCGTCATGATGCAGCTGCCATGGGCCCGGGCGCGGTCCATGCCCAGCGTCATCGCCTGCTCGCCGACGATCTGGCCGTAGCCGCGCTGGCCGTCCAGCGTGAGCAGCGAGCCGGTGTCCAGCACCACCCGCACGCCGTGGTTGGGTTTGAGGCCGCCTTCGAGCACCGCGTCGACATAGCGCGGCAGCATGCCCACGCCGTGCGAGTCGTGGCCGCTCAGGTTGGCCATGACCAGATTGGCGGCGACGCTGGCCGCCTCTTCGGGGGAACTGCCTGCCGCTACTAAAACAGTAGCTACATGTGACCGTAGCTGCTGGGCTTGAATGGTTTTTTGCATGAAATCTCGCCTTTTTTACATGACGGCGCCGACTTGCCAGGGAACAAACTCGTTTTGCCCGTAGCCGTGCTCTTCACTTTTGCTCTTCTGGCCCGAGGCGGTGGCCAGCACCATCTCGAAGATGCGCTGCCCCATCTCCTGGATGGAAACACCGCCATCGATGATTTCGCCGCAATTGATGTCCATGTCTTCCTCCTGGCGCTGCCACAGGGCGGTGTTGGTGGCAAGCTTGAGCGAAGGCGAGGGCGCGCAGCCGTAGGCAGAGCCGCGCCCGGTGGTGAAGCAGATCACATTGGCGGCGCCCGCCACCTGGCCGGTGGCGCTGACCGGGTCGTAGCCGGGCGTGTCCATGAAGACAAAACCATGCGCGCTGACCGGCTCGGCATATTCATAGACCGCTTCGAGGTTGGAGGTGCCGCCCTTGGCCACCGCGCCCAGCGATTTTTCAAGAATGGTGGTGAGGCCGCCGGCCTTGTTGCCCGGCGAGGGGTTGTTGTTCATCTCGCCGTTGTTGATGGCGGTGTAGTGCTCCCACCACTTGATGCGTGCGATCAGCTTTTCGGCAATGTCGGGGCGCACGGCGCGGCGTGTCAGCAGGTGCTCGGCGCCATAGATCTCGGGCGTTTCGCTCAGGATGGCGGTGCCGCCGTGCGCCACCAGCAGGTCCACCGCCGCGCCTAGCGCCGGGTTGGCGCTGATGCCCGAGTAACCGTCGGAGCCGCCGCACTGCAGGCCGATGGTGATGTGGGACGCGCTGCACGGTTCGCGCTTCACCGCGTTGGCCTGGGGCAGCATGTCCTTGATCAGCGCAATGCCCCTGGCCACGGTTTTGGCGGTGCCGCCCGTGTCCTGGATGCTGAAGACGCGCAGCGTTTCTCCCTCGCGCAGGCTGCCATGGGCCAGCCAGGCATTGATCTGGTTGGACTCGCAGCCCAGCCCGACCACCAGTACGCCGGCAAAGTTGGGGTGGGTGGCATAGCCGGTCAGGGTGCGCTGCAGGATTTGCAGGCCCAGCCCGTCCGAGTCCATGCCGCAGCCCGTGCCGTGCGTGAGCGCGACCACGCCGTCGACGTTGGGGAAGTCTTTCAGCGCCGCCGGATTGTTGTGCCGGGAAAAGTGGTCGGCGATCGCGCGCGCGGCGGTTGCCGAGCAGTTGACGCTGGACAGTATGCCGATGTAGTTGCGCGTGGCCACGCGCCCATCGGCTCGCCTGATACCCATGAAGCTGGCCTCGCGCCGGGGCGGCGCGGGCTTCACGTCGGCGCCAATGGCGTAGTCGCGCGCACCCCCTCCCGTGTTGGCGCCCTTGTCGGGCCCCATGTCGAGGTTGTGGGTGTGCACATGCTCGCCGGGGGCAATCGCCTGGCTGGCAAAGCCGATGATCTGGTTGTAGCGCCGCACCGGCTCGCCCGGGGCCAGTGCGCGGCTTGCAATCTTGTGGCCAGCCGGGATCAGGCCCCTGACGGTGATGTTTTCAAGCTGCGTGCCGCCCACCAGCTGGGCCCGGGCAATCAGGACGTCGTCGGCGGGATGAAGGCGGATGAACGGGTTCGTGGCGGTTTTCATGGCTTGGGTCCGGGTTGTTTTCTGGCCTTGCGCCAGCTCACGCTGAAGCGCGCATGCGAGTTGTCCATATGCTGGTGCATGGCCAGGCGGGCGGCGGCCGCATCATGGCTGCGCACGGCGTCCAGGATGGCCTGGTGTTCGACTATGGCGGCGCGCCACGAGTCCACCGTTTCAAAGTAGCCGCCCAGCCGCTCGAAAAGCGGGCCGCGCCGTGAGTCCCAGAAGCGCTGCACGGTCTCAAGCAGCACGACGTTGGCGCAGGCCTCCACCAGCGCCGTGTGAAAGGCGCGGTCGCCCTCCAGCGGCAGCACGCCGGCGTCGGCATCGTGCTTCATCGCGTCAAGCGCCCGGCTCATGGCCGCGACATGCTTGGGCCTGGCCAGCGTGGCGGACATGGCGGCGATTTCGCCCTCCACCAGGCGGCGTGCCCGTATCAGTTCGAGCGGCCCCCATTCGTCGGCGGCAATCTGCGGCCCGCTGCCGGCCGCGTCCGGGGCTGGCGCGGCGGCACGGTCCAGCACATAGACGCCCGAGCCGGTGCGGACCTCGACCCAGCCCTCGACCTCCATGGCGATCAACGCTTCACGCACGGAGGGCCGGCTCACGCCAAGCTGGCGCGCCAGGTCCCGCTCGGCCGGCAGGCGGGCGCCCGCCACGAACTCGCCGGCCGTGATCAGCGTGCGCAGCTGCCTGGCAATCTGGCGGTAAAGGCGTTGGGGCTCGACGGTTTGCAGCGGCATGGGGCGATGTGAAGGAAAGGGCGAAGGGGCTTAAGGGTTAGCCAGAATTGGACAAGTGGTCAGGCCAATTAATAATCGCATGAAATCAATTCGACAACATCGGGCAAAACCCTGCAGGAGCAGCCATGAGACTTGAAGGAAAAACGGCGCTGGTCACAGCGGCCGGCCAGGGCATAGGGCGCGCCAGCGCGCTGGCGCTTGCCGCAGAAGGCGCGCGGGTCTGGGCGACCGACGTGAATGCCAGCCTGCTTGATAGCTACCGGGGCGTGGCCAACATCACGGCGCTCCCTCTCGATGTGCTGGACAAGGCCGCGATTCAAACACTGGTGGCGGCATTGCCGCCGATGAACGTGCTCTTCAACTGCGCCGGCGTGGTGCACGGCGGCACGGCGCTGCAAGCCACCGATGCCGACCTGGAGTTTGCATTCAATCTCAATGTGCGCGCGCAGTTCTGGATGATCCAGGCCGTGCTGCCGGCCATGCAGGCGCAGCGGGGCGGCAGCATCATCAACATGGCGAGCGTGTGCGGCAGCATCAAGGGCTTGCCGAACCGTTTTGTGTACGGCACCACCAAGGCAGCCGTGATCGGGCTGACCAAAAGCGTGGCGGCTGATTTTATCGGGCAGGGGATACGCTGCAACGCCATCTGTCCCGGGACCGTCGATACGCCTTCCCTGCAGGAGCGCATCAATGCCAATGCCGATCCGGTCGAGGCGCGAAAAAGCTTTGTCGCGCGCCAGCCCCTGGGCCGGCTGGCCCAGGCCCATGAGATTGCGCCGCTGGTGGTGTTTCTGGCCAGCGAGGAAGCCGCTTTTGTGACCGGCCAGGCCTATAACATCGACGGTGGCATGACGATATGAGGCAGCGCGCTGTTCGATCAGCGAGGCGGCCGTGCCACTTTTTTGCCCTGTCCATCTACTGAAAGAAAAAAGGAATCTCCATGAAACTTGTTCGCTACGGCAAGCCCGGAAAAGAAAAACCCGGCCTGATTGACGCCGATGGCAAGCTGCGCGATTTGAGCGCGGTCATTGCCGACATAGTCCCCGGGCAGCTTGGCGACGCCGCGCTGGCCCGGCTGCGCAAGCTCAAGACCGACAAGCTGCCGCTGGTCAAGGGATCGCCGCGCCTGGGCAGTCCGGTGGCGGGCACGCGCAAGTTCATCGCCATAGGCCTGAACTACGCCGACCACGCCGCCGAATCGGGCCTGCCGATTCCGCCCGAGCCCATCGTCTTCATGAAGGCGACGAGCTGCATCCAGGGGCCGAACGACCCGGTCATGCTGCCCAAGGGCTCGGTCAAGACCGACTGGGAAGTCGAGCTTGGCGTGATCATCGGGACGCGCGCGCGCTACGTGTCGCAAAAGGAAGCGCTCAGCCATGTGGCCGGATACTGCACGGTCAACGATGTCAGCGAGCGCGAGTTCCAGATCGAGCGCGGCGGCACCTGGGACAAGGGCAAGGGCTGCGACACCTTTGGTCCGCTGGGCCCCTGGCTGGTGACGCGCGATGACGTGCCGAATCCGCAAAAGCTGTCGATGTGGCTGGATGTCAATGGCAAGCGCGTGCAGACCGGCAGTACCCGCACCATGATCTTCAGCGTGGCCAAGCTTGTCAGCTACGTCAGCCAGTTCATGACGCTGGAGCCCGGTGATGTCATCACCACCGGTACGCCGCCCGGCGTGGGCATGGGCATGAAGCCGCCGATGTACCTGAAAAAGGGCGACCAGATGACCCTGGGCATCGAGGGCCTGGGCGAGCAGAGTCAGCTCGTCGTTCCCTTCAAGCTCTGAAGCGATGGGCCGGCTTCGCGCCGGCCCCGGCAGCGGACAGCGCCTATCAAGCCCTGTGCAGGGCGTTGACGCCCAGGTTGTCAAGGGTAAACCCTTGGCCGGCTTAGAAGCTGGCCCCTAGAAATAAGTGCCCCGTGTCCGTCGGCGATTCTCAATTTGCTGCAAAATAGAACGATCGTTCGTTTTATTTTGGCCAGCACCATGACCGCACACGCCACCCCCATCAAAGCCGCTCACGCTTCCCCCGTGGCGGCGGTGCTGCCTAAAAACCAGCAAAAAGGCCAGCAGACCAAGGCGGCCATCGTTGATGCCGCGCTGGGCCTGGCCGCGCAGATCGGGCTGGAAGGCCTGAGCATTGGCGTGCTCGCCGAACTCATGCACATGAGCAAGTCGGGCGTGTTTGCCCACTTTGGCTCGCGCGAGGAACTGCAGATCTCGGTGATCCGCGAGTACCACGCCCGCTTCGAGGAGGAGGTTTTCTTCCCGGTCCTGCGCCAGCCGCGGGGCCTGCCCCGTTTGCGCGCCCTGTTTCACAACTGGATGAACCGCACCTCGATCGAAATTGACTCGGGGTGTCTGTATATCGGCGGCGCTGTCGAATTCGACGACCGACCCGGGCCGGTGCGTGATGCACTGGCCGACTCGGTAGGAATCTGGCTGGCCGCCATGTCGCGTGCCGTGGTGCAGGCCAGGGAGGCCGGCCATCTGCATGCCGGGGCTAACGAGCAGCAGGTGGTCTTCGAGATCCACGGCCTCATTCTGGCGCTGCACTATGAAGCCAGATTCCTGAAGACACCCGGCTCCATAGAGCGGGCCGAAACCGGCTTCTCCAATATCCTGGAGCGCTATGGCTCGCCTGGCATTCCTTCACCTTCTTCCAAATCGTCTCAACCTTAAAGGACCACCATGCCACAGTACAACCCGCCCCTGCGCGACATGCAGTTCGTGATGCACGAAGTGCTCAAGGTGACCGACGAACTCAAGGCCTTGCCGCGGCACGCCGGCATCGACGCCGAAACCATCAACGCGGTGCTCGAAGAAGGCGGCAAGTTCGCCTCTGAAGTCACCTTCCCGCTCAATATCAGCGGCGACGAGCAAGGCTGCACGCTGGACAAGACCACGCACGAAGTCACGCCGCCCAAGGGCTTCAAGGAGGCTTATGCGCAGTATGTTGAAGGCGGCTGGGCGGCATTGAGCTGCGACCCCGAGTACGGCGGCCAGGGCCTGCCCTTTGTCGTCAACCAGTGCTTCTACGAGATGCTGAACTCGGCCAACCAGGCCTGGACCATGTACCCCGGCCTGTCGCACGGCGCCTACGAGGCGCTGCACGCGCACGGCACGCCCGAGCAGAAGAAGCTGTATCTGCCCAAGCTGGTCAGCGGCCAATGGACCGGCACCATGTGCCTGACCGAGCCGCACTGCGGCACCGATCTGGGCCTGCTGCGCAGCAAGGCGGAACCCCAACCCGATGGCAGCTACAAGCTCACCGGCAACAAGATCTTCATCTCCGCTGGCGAGCACGACCTGGCTGCGAACATCGTTCACCTGGTGCTGGCGCGTCTGCCCGACGCACCGGCGGGTTCGAAGGGCATCTCGCTCTTCATCGTGCCGAAGTTCCTGGTGAATGCCGACGGCTCGCTGGGCGCGCGCAACACCATCTTCTGCGGCGGCCTGGAGCACAAGATGGGCATCCACGGCAACGCCACGGCGCAGATCAACCTCGACGCTGCCATCGGCACGCTCGTGGGTCAGCCGAACAAGGGCCTGGCCGCGATGTTCGTGATGATGAACGCGGC
>JBKJKI010000251.1:0-8745 GCA_046597475.1 Polaromonas sp.
TGTTGCCGGCGTCGCGCAGCCGGTGCATGGCCTGCGTGATGCGGTTCATGTCGCGCGGGTGCAGGCCAATCGAAGGCTCGTCAAGCACAAACAGGGTGTTGACCAGCGAGGTGCCCAGCGCCGTGGTCAGGTTGATGCGCTGCACCTCGCCGCCCGACAGCGTGCGGCTTTGCCGGTCCAGCGTCAGGTAGCCGATACCGACATCGCAGAGGTATTTCACGCGGGTGCGGATTTCCTCGAACAGCGACTTCAGCGCCTGCTTCTCGGCATCGTCGCCCATTACCTCCAGCGAAAGTCCGCTGAAAAACTGCCGCAGTCGCTCAATCGGCATCCGCATCAGGTCGTGCAGGCACAGGCCCGGCAGTGCTTCGAGCTGCTCGCGGCGCCACTGCACGCCCACCGGCATGAAGCGTTGGTCGGGCGGAAGCACCGCATCGGCGGCCTCTTGGGAACCGAGGCGCCAGAGTAAAGACTCAAGCTTGAGGCGCGCGCCGCCGCAGGTCTCGCAGGACGTATAGCTGCGGTACTTGGACAGCAGCACGCGGATGTGCATCTTGTAGGCTTTGCTTTCCAGGTAGGCGAAAAAGCGCTTGATGCCAAACCAGTGCTGGCTCCACTTGCCGTTCCAGCTCGGCGAGCCGTTGATGACCCAGGCCTGCTGCTCGGGCGTGAGCTTGTACCAGGGCGTATCGCGCGGAATGCCCGCCGCTTCGGCATGGCGCATCAGGTCGTCCTGGGCTTCCTTCCAGGCCGGCGTCTGCATGGGCTTGATCGCACCAGCGCGCAGCGTCAGCTTGTCGTTGGGAATCACCAGCCCGTAGTCCACGCCAATGACACGGCCAAAGCCGCGGCAGGTTTCACACGCACCCATGGCCGAGTTGAAGGAAAACAGCGATGGCGTCGGCTCGGCGTAGCGCAAGTCGCTGTCGGGGCAGTGCAGACCGGTCGAGAAGCGCCACATTTCTTCTGTCTCGCTGCCGGCGTCCGCGCTGCTCGACACATAGACATTCAGCCGGCCGCCGCGTTTCAGCGCGGTTTCAATGGCTTCGATGACACGCGCTTTCTCCGCGCTGTGCAGACGGAAGCGGTCGGCCACCACATCCAGCAGCTTAATGGCCCCCACGCTTGCCACTTCGTGTGCATTGCTGCCCCCCGAGGGGGCTAATTTTCCTTGGGGCGGCCCGGCGGAAAATTGTCGGGCCGCCACTTTGCGCTCGGCGTGCACGCGCGTAAAGCCACTGGCCGACAGCCACTGGTCCATCTGCTCCGCGCTGGTATTGCCTGGCAGCTCGACCGGAAAGGTCATGACCACTCTTGGGTCTGACGCCCCCACGCTTGCCACTTCGTGTGCGGCGCTGCCCCCCGAGGGGGCTGATTCGCCTAGGGGCGGCCCGTCGGCGAAGCGCTCTGTTCGGGCCATCAACTCGGCGTAAATGGATTCAGGGGAGTCATGCCGCACCGCCTGGGCGGTCTGTCTGTCAAACAGCTGCGCCGCACGCGCATACAGCAGTTTCAGGTGATCGTTCAACTCGGTCATGGTGCCCACGGTCGAACGGGACGATCGCACCGGATTGGTCTGATCGATCGCAATGGCGGGCGGCACGCCTTCCACCTTGTCGACGGCGGGCTTGTCCATCCGGTCGAGGAACTGCCGGGCATAGGCGGAGAAGGTTTCCACATAACGCCGCTGGCCTTCGGCAAACAAGGTGTCAAACACCAGCGAGGACTTTCCTGATCCGCTGGGGCCGGTGACCACCGTCATCTCGCCGGTGCGAATATCGAGGTCAAGGTTTTTGAGGTTGTGCTGGCGCGCACCGCGAATGCAAATGATTCCCTGGGACATCGATGGGGGCTTTCCTGAAGAGGTCAAACATTCTAGACAGAGCCCTTGCGGGTGTCGGACGTGGGGTTAAAGTAGTGAGAACGTCAAATCTGTCGCACAACGGCGTCCCAGCTCAATGCACAGGCCGTCATCATGGCGGGCTCCGGACAGGCGGTAGTTGAAGGGGTGAATGCGATCCGAGCAGCCGGCTCCAAATCGTGACACTGTCCAACAACGCTTCGGACGGATTTGTGAAGAGCCTGGGAGAAAACGGTCGTGGCGTGATCGTGACCCAGGTCTTTCCCCATGAGCGTTCCATTGCCTACCCCATGGTCAGGGAGGCTCAGGAACTTGCCAAGGCGAAAGGGCTGACCGAGGTGAGCCCCGCCATGCCGACGCGAGACAGAAAAGCCCCCGACAGACACTGTCGGGGGCTTTTGATCTCCGGCTTCTCCGGGGTCACGGCATGCCGTCCGGCGATACGCTGCCCAATAGCAGGTCAGTCGTTGGCGTAGATATCAACGTCTTTCGTTTCCCTGATGAACAAGGTGCCAATCACGAAGGTCGCAGCGGCAATGATGATGGGGTACCACAAACCGTTGTACATATTGCCGGTTTGGGCAACGATGGCAAAGGCGGTCGTCGGCAGCAAGCCACCGAACCAGCCGTTACCAATGTGGTATGGCAAACTCATGGACGTGTAGCGGATGCGGGTCGGGAACAATTCGACCAGCATGGCCGCAATCGGGCCGTAAACCATGGTGACCAGCAACACCAGATAGAACAGGATGGCGGTCACCATGACTTTGTCGACCTTTGCCGGATCAGCCTTGCTGGGGTAGCCGGCGGCCTTCAGGTCATCCGCCACCAGCTTCTTGAATTCGGCGTCTTTCTTCTTGGCCTCGTCGGCACTCAAGCCCTTGGCGACATATCCGGGGATCGCGACATCACCAATCTTGATGGAGGCCACGGTACCGGCAGGAGCTGCCACGTTGTCGTAGCTGACCGAGGCGCCTGCCAGCACCTGCTTGGCGATGTCGCAGGAGCTGGTGAACTTGACCGTGCCTGTCGGGTTGAACTGGAACGAGCACTCGTTCGGATCGGCCGTCACCACCACCTTGTTTTTGGCTTGCGCTGCGGCCAGGTCGGGGTTGGCGGCCTTGGTCAGCGCGGTGAACACGGGAAAGTAGGTCAGCGCAGCCAGCAGGCAACCGGCCATGATGATGGGCTTGCGACCGATCTTGTCGGACAGCGTGCCGAAGATCACAAAAAACGGCGTACCGAGAAGCAGCGAGTAGGCCACCAGAATATTGGCGGTGTTGCTGTCAACCTTGAGCGACTGGGTCAGGAAGAACAGCGCGTAAAACTGACCCGAATACCAGACGACCGCCTGACCGGCGGTCAGGCCGATAAGCGCCAGAATCACGATTTTCAGGTTTTTCCACTGGCCGAAGGATTCGGACAGCGGCGCCTTGGAAGTCTTGCCTTCGGCCTTCATTTTCTGGAAGGCTGGCGACTCGTTCATCGACAGGCGGATGTAAACAGACACGGCCAGCAGCAGGAAGGAAACCAGGAAGGGGACGCGCCAGCCCCAGTCGGCAAAAGCAGCCTCGCCAAGAGCGGTCCGCACGCCCAGAATGACCAGCAGGCTCAGAAACAGGCCCAGCGTGGCCGTGGTCTGGATCCAGGAGGTGTAAGCACCCCGTTTTCCAGCGGGAGCATGCTCGGCCACATAGACGGCCGCGCCACCGTATTCACCACCGAGCGCCAGACCCTGAAGCATGCGCAGGGCAATCAGGATGACGGGCGCTGCAACGCCGATGGAGGCGTAACTCGGCAGCAAACCCACAATGAAGGTCGACAGACCCATGATCACGATGGTCACCAGGAAGGTGTATTTGCGACCGATCATGTCGCCAAGCCGACCAAATACCAGCGCCCCAAAAGGACGGACGATGAAACCGGCCGCAAAAGCCAGCAGGGCAAAAATGAAGGCGGATCCCGAATCCAGTCCGCTGAAAAACTGTTTCGCAATAATTGCGGCCAGTGAGCCGTAGAGGTAAAAGTCGTACCACTCGAATACGGTGCCGAGCGAAGAGGCAAAAATCACCTTCCTCTGCTCCGCCGTCATCGGCCTGTTATGCACTGCAGTGACCATTTTTGTCTCCTTCGTTAATTTATTTCGCCACCCAGGCGGATGACTGACCACACTATCTGGCTGGTGGCTGACCGGATTCTGACGCTGGACCAACACAGGCTTACTCGAAACTGAATGTGAACTTACGACTCAAGTAGCAACCCTTAAATGGCATTTTTCAATGCAATAAATCGGGACAAAAACGGCGTGAGGTCTTTTCGCCATCGAGCCAACCAAGGGAAACTCCTTAGAAAATATCTTGTGTCCTGCGTAAGGACTTGGTCAGCACCCGGTCACAAAATTCACCTCCTGCAACGCCCAACCGGGCTGTTGTCAATACTGACTGCTCAGGTCGGAGGATATATATGAGTGATCCTGTCGTGATCGATCCCATGGTGGCCAAGATCGAGGCCAACCCCAAGTACCACGAGCTGCGCAGAAAGCGCAACACCTTTGGCTGGTCGATGACCGCCCTCATGATGGTGGTTTACTACGGCTATATCGCGCTGATTGCCTTTGACAAGCCCTTCCTGGCGCAACCGATTGGTGCTGGCGTGACCTCGCTGGGCGTTCCCATCGGCCTGGGCGTGATTATTTTCACCATCGTCATTACCGGCATCTACGTTCGCCGCGCCAACGGTGAATACGACCGGCTCACCGCCGAAATCCTGAAAGAGGCTTCCAAATGAAGGCCGCACTTCAACTCCTCGCCGCCCTGACGGCGCTGCTCGCTGCAGCCGCTGCTCAAGCCGCTGGCGCCGACCTCGGGCAGGTGGAAAAACAGCCGACCAACTGGGTGGCGATCAGCATGTTCGCCATCTTTGTAGTGGGCACACTGTTCATCACCAAATGGGCGGCCTCGAAGACCAAGTCGGCCGCCGACTTCTACACCGGCGGTGGCGGCATTACCGGCTTCCAGAATGGCCTGGCGATTGCCGGCGACTACATGTCGGCGGCCTCCTTCCTGGGCATTTCCGCTGCGGTGATGGCGTCCGGCTACGACGGGCTGATCTATTCCATCGGCTTTCTGGTCGGCTGGCCGGTCATTACCTTCCTGATGGCCGAGCGCCTGCGCAACCTGGGCAAGTTCACCTTCGCCGACGTGGCCGGTTACCGTTTCCAGCAAGCGCCGATCCGCATTTTTGCGGCCTCCGGCACGCTGGTGGTGGTAGCGTTTTACCTGATTGCCCAAATGGTGGGAGCGGGCGCATTGATCAAGCTGCTGTTTGGCCTGGACTACTGGATCGCGGTCGTGATCGTCGGTGCGCTGATGATGATTTATGTGCTGTTCGGCGGCATGACGGCGACCACCTGGGTGCAGATCATCAAGGCTTGCCTGCTGCTGGCCGGCGTGACCTTCATGGCCTTCATGGTCATGATGCAGTTTGGTTTCAGCCCCGAAGCACTGTTTGCCAAGGGCGTCGAGGTCAAGACGCTGCTGGCAACCAATGCCGGAAAATCACCCGATGATGCCTCCAAGATAGGGTTGTCCATCATGGGGCCAGGGGGCTTCATCAAGGACCCGATCTCGGCAATCTCCTTTGGCATGGCGCTGATGTTCGGCACCGCCGGCCTGCCGCACATCCTGATGCGCTTCTTCACCGTTCCCGACGCCAAGCAGGCGCGCAAGTCGGTGTTCTGGGCGACCACCTGGATCGGCTACTTCTATGTGCTGATTTTCATCATCGGCTTTGGCGCCATCACGCTGGTCCTGACCAACCCCGAGTTCGCCGATACCGCCAAGGGCATCATCAAGGGTGGCGGCGGCTCTGCCAACATGGCTGCGGTACTGGTGGCCAAGGCAGTTGGCGGCAACGTGTTCTTCGGCTTTATCTCGGCAGTGGCTTTTGCCACCATCCTGGCCGTGGTTGCAGGATTGACGCTGTCAGGCGCTTCGGCGGTATCGCACGATCTCTATGCCACCGTCATCAAAAAGGGCAAGGCCGACAGCGCGTCGGAGCTGAAAGTCTCCCGCATGACGACGCTGGCACTTGGCGTGGTGGCCGTGATCCTGGGCATTGCCTTTGAAAAGCAGAACATTGCCTTCATGGTGTCGCTTGCGTTTGCAATTGCTGCGTCGGCCAACTTCCCGGTGCTGTTCATGTCGGTCCTCTGGAAAGACTGCACGACCAAGGGCGCCGTGATTGGCGGCTTCCTGGGCCTGATCTCCTCGGTCGGCCTGACCATCGTGTCGCCTTCGGTCTGGGAAGCCGTTCTGGGCCACCCGAAAGGTTCGTCGCTCTTCCCCTACACCTCGCCAGCCCTGTTCTCGATCACCATCGGCTTCGTTGGCGTTTGGCTGTTCTCTATGCTTGACCGCAGCCCGCAGGCGGCCATAGAGCGCGGCCTGTACAAGTCGCAGCAGGTGCGCTCCGAAACGGGCCTGGGTGCGTCGAAGTCTTCGGGCCACTAAGCCAGTCGGTTTTTAACCCCTGAAAATGCCGGGCACTGTCCGGCATTTTTTATGGGTACGGAGAATCTTTTGATGGCCTTGGCCGAACTCACCATGCCATACCGATGCCCGCCGCTCCGGCGATGACCAGACTCCAGCCCCACACGCCATCGAGGTTAAGCCAGGCGCGGCGCAGGAAACGAAGCCCGAGATAGCGATACACGGCCCAAGCCATTGTGAGGCCGGCAAACATCATCGCCAGTGTATGCACCGCTGCGACGACGACGGCGGTAGCAACGCTGGATTGCGCCAGATAGTTCATGACGGTGGCGTGGCCCGCCTCGCGGGCTGTCGCCACGGCAAACGCAGCCATGGAGGCCGGCGCCGCGACACACAGGCCCAGCATGAACGGCACCAGCATCAGCCCGGCCCCATGCGCGGTGGCCATCAGAAACGACCACCAGGCCAGTTGCGCCGGACGAATCCGGGCCAGCGCGCGCGGGTGACGCCGCACGATGAGCTTGAAGACTCCGAACAGCAGCACCAGCACGCCCGCGCCCAGGCGGATAGCGCGGCTCCACTCGACATACCAGCTGAGCCATGCAAACGGCACCAGGACCACGGCCATCGCCATGAAATGTCCGCCACCGAGTGGCAGCAAGGTTGCGAGCACGGCGCTGGCGCGCTGCTGCGCCATGCCGTTGGCCACCGCAAGCGGCCAGCCCATCGCGGGGTTCAGGCCATGATAAAAGCCGACTGCAACAATCGTGAGCCAGAGCGCTGCAGTCGCGGTCAACCGAGGTTCAGGCCGAGGGGTAGCAGAACGAATCGGTCGAGCAATCGCCGCCCTCCAGACGAATCTGATGCGCGGCGTAGTCCGGTCCGAAGTCGATATAGAAATCGGGATCAAGCGTGATGCCGCCGTTCGCGCCAACCTTGCACATCACCTGCGCGCCTGGCACGCCGTCGGGATAGAACTGCGCATCCCAGCTGCTGTACAGCGAATTGGTGAAGTAGACGCGCTGGCCGTCGCGGCTGATCTCGGTCATCTGCGGGCCGCCGCCGAAGCGCCGGCCGTTCGGGTGCCTGGCCTGCTGCACTATGCCGCCGATGCGCACGCAGCCGGCCAAAGCCGGCTTCATCGGGTCGGTCACGTCGTACTGCCGCAACTCACCCGTACCCCAGCAGGCGACGTAGAGGAAGCGGTCGTCGAGCGAGAGGTCGATGTCGCTGATCAGCGGCGGAACGGCACCAAAGCCCTTGAGCAGCGCGGGCAATTTTTCCGGGTCGGCCGGCTCGGGCGGGATGGTGGCCGTTTTCCTGATATGGAACTTGCCGTTTTCGCGGTACCAGGTCCAGATCGACCCTTCCAGGTTGGTGGTATCGACCACCACGCCGAGAAAACCGTATTCGCGCACCGGGTCGTGCGCGGGGCGAATCTCAAGCGCCATCTGGTGGTTGGCGCCGAGGTCTATGGTTTGCACATGCCGGCGGTCGCGCAGATCCCAGAAATGCACCGAATGGCCGTATTGATTGGCAAGCAGGTCCTCGGCGACCAGGCCGTTTTCGAACTGCGGCGGCAGGCCCCATTCGCTCGACACCATGTAGTCGCGAGGCAGGTTCCACCAGAAGTCATAGTGCAATTTTTGCGGGCCGCGGTCGATCTCCCAGCGCCCGCGAATCTCGAAAGTCTCGCAGTCCAGGATAAAGACGCCGGGCGGCCCCTGGGTTCCGTCCTTGCCCGCGCCCCCCAGGGTGCTGATGTAGATACCCTCGGGTCCGCAATGCACGGTGTGCGGGCGCGAATAGCCGGTTTTGCGAAAGACCTCTTCAGGCTCGATGGTCTTGATGAGTCTGGGCTCCCGCGGGTTGGGCTGGGTATCGACAATATAGATGCGCGACGAGCGAATCCCCGGAATGATCAGGTAGCGGCGTTGCAGGAATGCGTGACCCGACATGGGCGAGAGCGCCGAACTGCAGGCGTTCCAGCCGAAGTGATGGAATTCGTCGCCGCGATGCGGCATGTCGAGCCGGCTTAATACCGAGCCGTAGGTTTTCGACCCCGGATCCAGATCGACGGTCGCCAGCGCATCGGGCCGCGACTGGTCCGGTGACAAAAGCGCCGTGTAGCCAATGTGTTCTGCTTCTGCTTCCATCGCCAGGCGTGCCGAGGGGTGGAAGGTGGGGTCCGGTCGCAATGTTTCCAGCATGGAGGTACCTCACAAAATAGTAGAGGGCACTGCTTTTCGCAAAATGCAGTCTCAGGCCGGGCCGAAACGACATTGGTAATTTTTCAAATACTGCGCGTCGGACTGCACGAAGTCAAGGGCACAGGTGTTATTGACAGCGCAAAGTCGTAATGTCCCCTTTTGACCAGATTCAAATGTCCCCTTT
>JBKJKI010000266.1:0-15576 GCA_046597475.1 Polaromonas sp.
CGCTCCGCCAACTCACCAACGGTTGTCCAATCGCGAGCGGGATAACCTTTGACATGCAGCAACAGCAGATACTGCAAAGGCGTCAGGCCGTGCTGGCGGGTAACCTCCTCGCTGAAACGTTCAAACCTCCGAATCTCGTAACGAAAATCAGACAGTACTTGAAAATCATGTTTATCGAGCGGCGGTGTGTTGAGCTTCGGTTCGGCCATTTCCATCCTAAATCGCTATGAGCTGGCATTTTCCCATCCCCCACCCGATCGATGCGCCGCAGCAGGAATCGCGCGCGGTACTTCGCAGTGCCGGATCGTCAGCGGATCAGGACAATTTGCATCAGTATCAGCCACATGAACAGCCCGGCACCGGCAATCACCGTCGCCATCTGGAACGCTTTGACATCTTCGCGCATGGAGAACAATGCGAACACACCGCGATAGATCAACCCGACTGAACAGAGCAGACCCAGAGCCCCAACGACAACTCCGACCGCCAGACTCGGCACGAACAGGGTCAGCGAAGAGATCCACAGGGGAACAGGCGCAATCGCTGCCAGGGTGAAACATGCGTGGTAGTCGGTCGTCATATTGTTGGCTCTGGCAACCAGGTGAATCAACCACGCCATGATGGGAACAGTAAGCAACTCGGCAAGAAAGAATATCCCGGCCGCCACATGCCATTGTTCAGGTGTCACGCCCCGAACAAAAACCTCGCCGTAGCTCCCTGCGGCGTAATAGATCATCGCTGGGGGCAACAAGGACAGAGGCAAAACGACCAACGCGAACAGGCGCGCAATGGATGGATGAAACCGGATCAAATCATCCCAACCCTCGGAGAAGGAAAAAATCATCCTGGGTATCTGCAGGACATTCATGGCGAGCTCCCTTGCCGGGTAGGGGTCCCGACCTTGTCGACGGATTAATAAACAAGCCGCTGAGATGGATTGGCAATCAGCTCCACAAATATATCATGTTGTGATGTATTTGCAAGAGTGACCCCATCAAGCCGGCCCTCCTGTGAAACGGATTTTTGGACGCGCACAAGCTGACCGGCGTGTCGCTGCCGGTCGATGGCGGCTGGACAGCGGCAGTAGCGGCGCCGCCGGGCACACAGGGCCTGGACGGACTTGCGCATCTGCCAAAAATGAAATGAAAAACCTCTGTAGCCCAACAAGGGCGGGCGCAGGCAGCTACTTATCCGATAGCAGCCGAAGGCGGCGTCCGGGTTCACCGAGGCAGGCGGACTCATCTGCGGCAGGGCCTCACTACACGTATTCGCTAATGGCTGGCGTCGAACCTTCCTCCACAATCGGTCCGCATGCGCAGCCCCGACGATCATCTGGAAACATTGCACACGCTGCAGCTGGCCTTCAACCTGGCCCCGGTCGGTATGTGCGTTTCGCGCCAGCGGATCGTCGAGCTCTGCAACGAGACCTTCGCGCGCCAGTTCGGCTACAAGGTCGAGGAGCTGCTGGGAAAACCACTGGCGCTGCTGTACCCCTCGATGGACGAGTTCACGCATGTCGGCAACCTCGGGCTGCCCGTCATGCGGGAAAAAGGCACTTACAACGACGAGCGCATCATGCGGCGCCGCGATGGCTCGCTGTTCTGGTGCCATGTGGCCGGCCGCGCGCTGGACCGCTCGGACCCCTTCGCCTGCGCGGTGTGGATGTTTGAGGATATTTCGGAGCGCCGCCCGGTCACCACCAGCCTGACCCTGCGCGAACGCGAGATCGCCCAGCACCTGGTGACCGGCTCGACCAGCAAGCAGATCGCGCGGGTGCTGGGCATCAGCCCGCGCACGATTGAAGCCCATCGCGGCCGGTTGATGAAGAAATACGAAGCGGCCACCCATGGAGAACTGGTGGCACGCCTGGTCGGTGGCGCCTGAGAGGCTGCCCTATTTCAGCAGCTTGCCGCTGCTGCCGATCACGGTGACCTCCACATAACGCGAGCCTACCCGGTTGTCTGCGGAGTAAGCGACCGAGGTGCCTCCCAGGTCGAAGTTGTTCATGCTTTCGAGCGCCTTCACCACTTTCGCGCGGGTCGGTTTCGGGCCGGCGCGCCGCAGGCCTTCCACCAGCACCTTGGCGCCCAGGAACTGCTCGAAGCTGGTGTAGTTGACCAGTTCATTCGGCGCATACTTCTTGAGCAGGGCCTGGTATTCGCGAACCACCGGCAGGCTGGGCATGAAGGGATAAGGCACCACCTGGCTGACACCGAGTCCGTGCGCGTTCTTCAGCCCGGCCAGCCGCACGATTTCGGCCGGGTCCACCACCGAGATGTTGTAGAGCTGGGCACCACCGCCCGCTTCCCGGTAACGCTTGACGAAGGCCGATGTGGGCCGGTTCACCGAAATCATGATCACCGCCTGGGCATCCGAGGCCTTCACCTGCCTCACGGCCTCGTCCACCTTGTCGGTGTTGCGTTCATAAGGCGCAGCGACCGACAGCGTGAGCTTGCGTTTGGCCAGCGCCTTCTGCACCCCCTCGAGCCCGGCCTTGCCAAATCCGTCGTCCTGGTACATCACGGCAATCCGCGTCATGCCCAGGGTGGTGACCTGCTGCACCATGTGTTCGGTCTCGTCGGCATAACCGGCACGCACATGGAAAATCCAGGGGTTGAACGGACTGCGCAGCGGCTCACCGCCGGTGTATGGCGCCACCAGGGCTGCACCACCCTGCTCGAGCACGCCGTCGGTCAGCAGCTTGCCAACATTCGATGTCCCGGCAAAACCATAAAGCGCCACCACCTCGGGGTTGGCCAGTGCCTCCCGGGTCAGGCGCACGGTTTCCTCCACCTTGTAGCCGTCATCGGCGACGAGCACCCGGATTTTCTGGCCGTGCACGCCGCCGGTGGCGTTGATGTGGCTGAAGTAGATCTGGCCGCCCAGCACCATCTGCTTGCCGGTGCTGGCCAGCACTCCGGTCAGCGGCGCCAGCTGGCTGATGACGATGTCGGCCGCCATGGCCGCGGTTTGCAGCAGCGCCAGTGCCAGCGCGCAGGCCGTTCGGCCAAGGGCCTGTGTCAATGCCTTGTTCATGCTTGTCTCCATTGTTTTCGTCCGATATCCAGGAGGGCAAGCGTAGGGCTGAGGTACCCCGTGCGCCAGACGTAGTGTTACTCCATGGGGCATACCATGAGGTGTTTCTACGCTATGGCCGCCGCCCACGGCACGGCCTATCCTTGCGGCTTTGCACAGAATTCCGGAGCAGTTTTTGCCACACCTCACCCTCACCGGCTGGCGCCGCCAGTTGCTGTCATGAACCTCGCCCTCACCCTGCGGCGCATCGCCGTGGCCGATCCGCAGCGCCCCGCCCTGTTCGAAGGCAGCCGTCAAGTGCGCACCTACGGCGGCCTGGCCGACCGGGCGGCCCGCCTGGCCTCGGCCTTCGCCGCCGCCGGGCTGGCACCGGGCGAGCGTATTGCGCTCTTCATGCACAACCACCCCGCCTACCTGGAGGTGCTCTACGGTGCCTGGTGGGCCGGCCTGGTGGTGGTGCCCATGAATGCGAAGCTGCACCTGCGCGAGGCGCAGTGGATCGTGGACCACGCCCAGGCCAGCTGGGCCTTCATCACACCCGACGTGGGCGCCGGGCTGCAGGCCCCGGGCCGCACCGTGGACGTCACCGGTGCAGCCTTTGAAGAACTCTTCGCCGCGCCAGCCGCGCCCGTGACAGAGCGCGCGGCCATCGACCTGGCCTGGCTGTTCTACACCAGCGGCACCACCGGCAAACCCAAGGGCGTGATGCTGACCCACCGCAACCTGCTGACCATGGGCATGGCCTATTTTGTCGATGTGGACCCGATCGACCCGCGGGACGCGATTGTGTATGCCGCGCCCATGTCGCACGGCGCCGGGATCTACGCCATCCCTCATGTGATCGCCGGCGCGCGCCATGTGGTGCCCGCCTCGGGCGGCTTCGATCCGGCCGAGATTTTCGGGCTGGCCGACTCGGTCGGCCGCCTGTCCCTGTTCGCGGCGCCCACCATTGTCAAGCGGCTGGTGGACCATGCCAGCGCCACCGGGGCCGACAGCAGCGGCTTCAAGACCATCGTCTATGGCGGCGCGCCCATGTATGCGGCCGACATCGAACGTGCCATCCAGGTGATGGGACCGCGCTTTGTCCAGATCTATGGCCAGGGCGAAAGCCCGATGGTGATCACCGCCCTCTCACGCGCCCAGCTGGCAGACACCCACCATCCCCGGCACACGCAGCGCCTGGCCTCGGTCGGCATGGCGCAGACGCCGGTCGAGGTGCGCGTGGCCGATCCGTACGGCCAGACCCTGCCGCTCGGTGAAGTGGGCGAGGTGCTGGTACGCGGAGACACTGTCATGAGCGGCTACTGGCGTGATACCGACGCCACCGCCGCCGCCCTGCAGGACGGCTGGCTTTTCACCGGTGACATGGGGGCCATGGACGCAGACGGTTTTCTGACACTCAAGGACCGCAGCAAGGATGTGCTCATCAGCGGCGGCTCCAACATCTACCCGCGCGAAGTCGAAGAGGTGCTGCTGCTGGCACCCGGCGTGGCCGAAGTCGCAGTGGTCGGCGCACCGGATCCGGAATGGGGCGAGGTCGTGGTGGCCTTTGTCGTGCCCCAGCCTGGCGTCAGGATCAACACAGAAGCGCTGGACGCCGTGTGCCTGGCGCACATCGCCCGCTTCAAGCGCCCCAAACGTTATGAAATCGTCAGCAGCCTGCCCAAGAACAACTACGGCAAGGTTCTGAAAACAGCGCTGCGCGAGCAGCTGAAGGAGAAAACCGCGTGAGTGAGAAAAACCTGACGGGCGTGTCACTGCCTGTCGATGGCGGCTGGACGGCGCAGTAGGGTCGTTGTCAGGCACACGGGGCCCGGTCGGCCTGCGTCTCTACCGGAAAATTGAATCAAAAGTGCCTGTAGCCCTAGAGGGACGGGCGCAAGCAGCTACTGATTCAATAGCAACCTGCGCCACCTCCAGGGCTCATCGATGGCTCAACGAGGGCTCAACCCGTGGCGCGGTCGAACTTGAACACGCCGGGCTCGCGCACCGGGTCCACATCGACCGGAATCGTGCTCTTGGGCAGGAAGCGGCCTTCGAGCAGCAACTTCGACAGCGGGTTTTCAATCCGCTGCTGGATCGCGCGCTTGAGCGGCCGGGCGCCAAACACCGGATCGAAGCCGACCTTGGCGAGTTCGGCAATCGCCGCTTCCGACACCTCCATCGTCAGATCCATCTTTTCAAGCCGCGCCATCAGCACCTTGAGCTGGATGCGGGCAATCGACTCGATGTTTTTCGCGTCGAGCGCATGGAAGACCACGGTTTCGTCGATGCGGTTCAAAAACTCGGGGCGGAAGTAGTTCTTCAACTCATCCGTCACCGCATCCTTGATCTCCTCATACGGCTGGCCGACCATGGACTGGATGATGGGCGAGCCGATGTTGCTGGTCATGACGATGACGGTGTTCTTGAAATCCACGGTGCGGCCCTGGCCATCAGTCAGCCGGCCGTCGTCCAACACCTGCAGCAGCACGTTGAACACGTCGGGGTGGGCTTTTTCCACCTCGTCGAGCAGCAACACGCTATAGGGCTTGCGGCGCACGGCCTCGGTCAGGTGGCCGCCCTCCTCGTAGCCCACATAGCCGGGCGGCGCGCCGATCAGGCGGGCGACCGAATGCTTTTCCATGAATTCGCTCATGTCAACGCGAATCAGATGGTCTTCGCTGTCGAACAGAAAGCCCGCCAGCGCCTTGCACAGCTCGGTCTTGCCAACGCCGGTGGGGCCGAGGAACAGAAAACTACCGGTCGGGCGGTTTGGATCGGAGAGGCCCGACCGCGAGCGGCGGATGGCATTGGCGACGGCGGCAATCGCCTCGTCCTGCCCCACCACGCGCTCGTGCAACTTGTCCTCCATTTGCAGCAGCTTGTCGCGCTCGCCCTGCATGAGTTTGCTGACCGGAATGCCGGTGGAACGCGCGACGACTTCAGCAATTTCTTCAGCGCCTACCTGCGTGCGCAGCAGCTTGGGTGCCGTGCTGGTGCCGGGCGCGGCCTCACTGGCTTGGGCTTCTTTCAGGCGCTTTTCCAAGTCGGGCAGCTTGCCGTATTGCAGCTCGGCCACCTTGCCAAGGTCTCCCTTGCGGGTGAAATCTTCAATCTGGAAGCGGATGCGGTCAATCTCTTCCATGACGTCCTTGGAACCCAGCGCCTGGGCTTTTTCAGCCTGCCAGATTTCATCAAGGTCGGAAATTTCCTTTTGCAGCTTGACAATTTCTTCCTCAATCAAGGCAAACCTTTTTTGCGACGCTTCGTCCTTTTCACGCCGAACGGCTTCGAGTTCGATCTGCAACTGAATCAGCCGGCGGTCAAGCTTGTCCATGACTTCGGGTTTCGAGTCACGCTCAATGCTGATTTTGCTGGCGGCTTCGTCGATCAGGTCAATGGCCTTGTCGGGCAAGAAGCGGTCGGTGATGTAGCGATGGCTCAACTCGGCCACAGCCACGATGGCCGGGTCGGTGATGATGACACCGTGGTGCGACTCGTATTTTTCCTTCAGGCCACGCAAGATGGCGATGGTGGCCTCAACGCTGGGTTCGCCGACCAGGATTTTCTGGAAGCGGCGCTCCAGCGCGGCGTCTTTTTCAATGTATTTGCGGTATTCGTCCAGCGTGGTCGCGCCCACGCAGTGCAGCTCGCCGCGTGCCAGCGCGGGCTTGAGCATGTTGCCGGCATCCATCGCGCCCTCGGCCTTGCCGGCGCCGACCATGGTGTGCAGCTCGTCGATGAAGACGATGGTCTGGCCTTCCTCCTGCGCCAATTCCTTGAGCACGGTTTTCAGGCGCTCTTCAAATTCACCACGGAACTTGGCGCCCGCCACCAGGGCGGCCATGTCGAGCGACAGCACGCGCTTGCCCTTGAGCGAATCGGGCACCTCGCCGGCGACGATGCGCTGGGCCAGCCCTTCGACGATGGCGGTCTTGCCAACGCCGGGCTCGCCAATCAGCACCGGGTTGTTCTTGGTGCGACGCTGCAGCACCTGGATGGCGCGGCGAATCTCATCGTCGCGGCCAATCACCGGGTCGAGCTTGCCCAGGCGGGCGCGCTCGGTCAGGTCGAGGCAGTATTTTTTCAGGGCTTCGCGCTGGCCTTCGGCGTCGGCGCTGTTCACGCCCTGGCCGCCGCGCACCGCGTCAATCGCGGCTTCGAGCGACTTGCGGCTCAGGCCGTTTTCGCGCGCAATTTTGCCCACATCCGCCTTGCTGTCGGCCACGGCCAGCAGATACAGCTCGCCGGCGATGAACTGGTCATTGCGCTTGATGGCTTCCTTTTCGGTGGCCTGCAGCAGGCGGGCCAACTCCTGGCCGACCGTGATCTGGTCCTGGCCAGCTACCGAAGGCAGCTTCTTGACGGCGGCATCTGCCGCCTGCATCAAGCCGTTGACGTTGACACCGGCGCGCTCCAGCAGCGCGCGCGGCCCGTCGTCTTGGCGCAGCATGGCCAGCAGCAAATGCGCTGGTTCTATGTAGCCGTTGTCGTTACCCAATGCCAGCGACTGGGCGTCGCTCAGGGCTTCCTGGAATTTGGTGGTGAGTTTTTCTTGCCGCATGAAATCTCCTGTAGAACCTCAAAAAGTCTGTTCTGGAGAATCTTGGGGCTTTTTCCCGGCTTTGCAAGCGGCGCAGGCGCCGTAAAACTGTCAGGACTGGCTTGAAGCTTGACGAAGATCAAGTTCATCAAGCTCTGGCCTTGCGGCTCAGGCGTTCGGTGCGCTGATGCCCCACCTGGCGAGCGCGGCGTCGTCGCTGACCCGCGCATCTACCCAGCGCGCGCCTTCGGGCGTCTGCTCTTTCTTCCAGAACGGCGCCTGGGTCTTGAGGTAATCCATGAGGAATTCGCAGGCCTGGAAGCTCTCGCCCCGGTGCGCCGAGGTCACGGCCACCATGACGACCTGGTCGAGCGGCTGCAGCAAACCCACGCGATGGATGACGCGGACGCCAAAGATGTCAAAGCGCGCGCAGGCCTCGTCAATCATGGCCTCGATGGCTTTTTCGGTCATGCCGGGGTAGTGCTCGAGCTCCATGGAAAGAACCGTATCTTTCGCCGACGGGCCGCCCCCAGGCGAAAGGGCCTCCTCGGGGGGCAGCGCAGTACGCGAAGCGACAAGCGTGGGGGCCATATTGCGGTCACGCACGGTGCCGACAAAGCTGCAGACCGCGCCGACGCGCTTGTCGTTTTTGCGCAGCGCTTCAAGCTCGTCGGCAAGGTTGAAGTCGCCGGTCTGGATGGACACGCGGGCGCTCGGGTCAGTCATCTCAGCCTCCCGTCACCGGCGGAAAGAAGGCGACTTCGCAGCCGTCGGTCAAGACGGCCGACTCCTCGCTCATGACCTGGTTCAGCGCCATGCGAACGGAGCTTGCGCGGGCCAGGCTGGCTGCATGCGCCGGACTGGCAGCCAGCAGTTCATCGCGCAGGCCGGCCAGGTTGGCGGCAGCGGTTTCACGCAGCTCGCTGCCCTGCCCTAACGCTTCGCGGATAGCCGCAAAATATCTGACGGTAATTTTCATGTGGCGGCTTTCACGACAGCAGGACTGAAAAGGGAATGAACCGGACCCTGTCGCCCCGCGCAATGGTCTGGCCGGGCGGATTGTCAACCAGGCCGTCGCCCCAGACGGCGGAGGTGAGCACGCCCGAGCTCTGGTTGGCGAACAGGTCCAGCCCGCCGGCGGCATTTTGCCTCACGCGCAGGAATTCACGGCGTTTATCGGCCTTGGCCCAATCAAAATGGGCGGGTATTGCTATTGATTCAGGAGTAACTTCGGTCGCGCCCTGGAGCTTGAGAATGAAGGGCCGCACCAGCAGCAGAAAGGTCACGAAACTCGACACCGGGTTGCCGGGCAGGCCGATGAAGTGGGCCGCGGCTATGCGGCCGTAGGCAAAGGGCTTGCCCGGCTTGATGGCGATCTGCCACAAATTGAGCTCGCCCAGCGCCTGCACGGCGGGCTTGATGTGGTCTTCCTCGCCGACCGAAACACCGCCGCTGGTGAGAATCAGGTCGTGCTGCTGGCTCGCGCCCTTGAGCGCGGCGATCGTCGCATCGAGCCGGTCGGGCACTATGCCCAGATCGGTGACCTGGCAGCCCAGCCGCTGCAGCAGCGCCTTGAGAAAATACCGGTTGGAGTTGTAGATCGCGCCGGGCTTCATGTCGGCCGGGGCCACTTCGCCCGGCATGACCAGCTCGTCGCCAGTGGAAAACAGCGCCACCCGCACGCGCGGCGCAACCGGTAGCGTGTCAAACCCTATGCTGGCGGCCAGGCCCAGGGAAGGGGGCGTGAGGCGCTCGCCCCGCGCCAGCACCACGGCGCCGGCCGCAACATCCTCGCCACGCCGGCGAATCCATTGGCCGGGCCGGGGTTGCACGCGGATGCGCACGCCATCGCCGACGCCGGCATCGACTGTTTCGCAGTCTTCCTGCATCACCACGGCGTCAGCACCGGGCGGGATGGGCGCACCGGTGAAGATGCGCGCCGCCGAGCGCGCAGCCAGGTCCCGGCCGCTGCTGCCCGCCGGAATGCGCTGGTTGACCTGCAACAGCGTATGGGCGTCGGCCCAGTCGGCGCAGCGCACGGCATAGCCGTCCATGGCGCTGTTGTCGTGGCCCGGCACGTCCAGGCTGGAGCGAACATCCTGCGCCAGCACGCGGCCGTCGGCATCGAAGCTTGACACGGTTTCAAGGGGCGAGAGCGGCCGGGCATGGGCCAGCAACTCGTCCAGCGCGAGCTCAAGCGGTTTCAGGGGCGGGCGGGCGGCGGGCGATGACAATGGCGTTGGCGAGGCTGGGTTCATGGTCGGCGAGTCAGTCGGGACGGTCTTCGAAGGAATAGTGAAATCGTTGCTGATTGTTGACCAGGTAGTCGGCCAGCGCGTCCGCATCGTCCAGATCCAGCACCGGGCGCAAGGTCGCCTCGGGCAGCTGGTCGGGCGAATCGGTGGCGATGGCGACGACGAAATCATCCGTCATGTAGCGCGCGGGCTTGCCCGAGGAGGCGCGCCAGACTTCAATTTTCAGCAGGTCGCTGTGCTTGAAGCCTTCGACCAGCACCCAGTCCACGCCTTCGTACAGCTCGGCAATCATGTGGTGAACCGTCAGCTCGGCGGGCTGCTCGAATTCGCGCATCAGCGCCAGCCGGTTTTGCGAGGCCACCACGACCTCGAAGGCGCCGGCCTCGCGGTGGCGGAAGGTGTCCTTGCCGGGATGATCAATGTCAAACTTGTGATGCGCGTGCTTGACGACCGACACCCGCAGACCGCGCATCTTGAGCGCTGGAATCAACTTTTCGACCAGCGTTGTCTTGCCCGAGCCGGAGTACCCGGCAAATCCGACCACGTTCATGCGACGACTTTCAGAAAATCGATTTCGCTATTGATTAAATAGCAAACTATGACCGTACCGCATGGGCTAGAGCCATATTCAATGCACATTATCGGTAATATAGCGCTTGATGACCGCCGCGTCGGCCGGTAACACCTTGACGCGCCGGGGCAAGGCCTCAATGCCTTCAAACCGGGCGGGCCGGGTCGGCAACTGCCCCAGCGCTTCCTGGATGGTCTCGGCAAACTTGATGGGCAAGGCGGTTTCCAAAACGATCATTGGCACGCCGGGTTGAAGGTGCTGGCGCGCGACTTTCACGCCGTCGGCGGTGTGCGTGTCTATCATGCCGCCGAAGCGCTGCCAGATGTCCCTGATGGTCGCCAGCCGGTCGGCATGTGTGCTTTTGCCGCTGACAAAACCGTAACGCTCCCCGGCAGTCCTGAAAGCCGCATCCGCGCTGAGATCAAAGCGGCCGTGCTGGCCGAGCTGGTCGTGAAACAGCGCCCGGGTCTTGTCGCCATCGCGGCCAAGCAGGTCGAACACGAAACGCTCGAAGTTCGAGGCCTTGGAAATATCCATGGACGGGCTGGAGGTTTCGTGCGTATCAAGACTGCCGCGCACCCGGTAGACGCCGGTGCGGAAAAACTCGTCAAGCACGTCGTTTTCGTTGGTGGCAACGACGAGTTTGTCAATCGGCAGCCCCATGCTGCGCGCCACGTGGCCGGCGCAGACGTTGCCGAAATTGCCGCTGGGAACGGTGAAGCTGACTTTTTCGGTGTTGGACCGGGTTGCTGCGAAGTAGCCGGCGAAGTAGTAAACCACCTGCGCCATCAGCCGCGCCCAGTTGATGGAGTTGACGGTGCCTATCCTGTACTGGCGCTTGAAGGCCAGGTCGTTGGACACCGCCTTGACGATGTCCTGGCAATCGTCGAACACGCCGTCAACGGCGATGTTGTGGATGTTTTCGTCCTGCAGGCTGAACATCTGCGCCTGCTGGAAGGGGCTCATGCGGCCCTTGGGCGACAGCATGAAGACGCGCACGCCCTTCTTGCCGCGCATGGCGTACTCGGCCGCGCTGCCGGTGTCGCCCGAGGTCGCGCCCAGGATGTTCAGCTCCTCGCCGCGGCGCGCCAGTTCGTACTCGAACAGGTTGCCCAGCAGCTGCATGGCCATGTCCTTGAAGGCCAGCGTCGGACCGTTGGACAGGGCTTCGAGGTAGAGGCCGTCCTCCAGCTTGCGCAGCGGCACGATTTCAGCGCTGCCGAAGACCTCTTCGGTATAGGTCTTGGCGCAGATGGCCTTGAGGTCGGCGGCGGGAATGTCGTCGATGTAGAGCGACAGCACCTCAAAAGCCAGATCGGCGTAGCCGGACTGGGCGTAGACGCCGCGCCACCTGGCGAGCGTGGCATCGTCCACCTGTGGATAGTGTTCCGGCAGGTACAAGCCGCCATCGGGCGCCAAGCCTTCAAGCAGGATTTCACAAAAGCGCTTGCGGTCAGCGTGGCCGCGCGTGGAGACGTAACGCATCAGGCGAGTTCCTCCTTGCGGATGCGGGTAATCGGCGCCAGCACCGTCGGCAGCGCCTGCATCTGCGCCAGCGCCTCGTTCATCTTGGCCTCGACGCAGTCATGCGTGAGGATGATGAGGTCGGTCTGGGTCGAGCCCTCGCCGCCCACCTCGTCGGCTTCGCGCTGCAGCACCGCGTCTATGCTGATGCCGGCCTGCGCCAGGATGCCGGTGACCCTGGCCAGCACGCCGGCTTCGTCAGCGACGTTCAGGCGCAAGTAGTAGCTGGTCACCACCTCGCTCATGGGCACGATGGCCAGATCGCTCATCTCGTCGGGCTGGAAGGCCAGGTGCGGCACGCGGTGCTCGGGGTCGGCCGTGTGCAGGCGGGTGATGTCGACCAGGTCGGCGATCACCGCGCTGGCGGTGGGCTCGCTTCCCGCGCCCTTGCCGTAGTACAGCGTGGTGCCCACCGCGTCGCCGTGCACCACGACGGCGTTCATCGCGCCTTCGACGTTGGCCAGCAGGCGCTTGGCCGGAATCAGGCTGGGGTGCACGCGCAGCTCGATGCCGTTGGCGACGCGCTTGGTGATGCCCAGCAGCTTGATGCGGTAGCCGAGCTGCTCGGCGTAGCGGATGTCCTGCCCCGCCAGCTGCGTGATGCCCTCGACATAGGCCTTGTCAAACTGGACCGGAATGCCAAAGGCAATCGCGCTCATGAGGGTGGCCTTGTGCGCCGCGTCAACGCCTTCGATGTCAAAGGTCGGGTCGGCTTCGGCGTAACCCAGGCGCTGCGCTTCTTTCAGCACCACATCGAAATCCAGGCCCTTGTCGCGCATCTCGGACAGGATGAAGTTGGTCGTGCCGTTGATGATGCCGGCAATCCACTGGATGGAGTTGGCGCACAAGCCCTCGCGCAAGGCCTTGATGATGGGAATGCCGCCGGCAACGGCCGCCTCGAAAGCCACCATGACGCCCTTGCGCTGCGCCGCCGCGAAAATCTCGGTGCCGTGCACGGCCAGCAGCGCCTTGTTGGCGGTGACCACATGCTTGCCCGACTCGATGGCTTCGAGCACCAGCGCCTTGGCAATGCCGTAGCCGCCGATCAACTCGATCACGATGTCGATGTCGGGGCTGGCCACCACCTTGCGTGCGTCATCTACCACCTGCACGCCCTCACCCACCACCGCCCTGGCGCGCGCCACGTCGAGGTCGGCCACCATGGTGATCTCGATGCCGCGGCCGGCGCGCCGGCGAATCTCTTCCTGATTGCGCTTGAGCACGTTGAACGTGCCGCCGCCAACGGTGCCAATGCCCAGAAGGCCTACCCGGATGGGGCTCAAATTCGTCGTCGTTTTTTGGTTCACCTGAAGTCCTGCCTGTCGTGGTTATGTGCTTGCCGCGCCCAGGGCGCAAGCCGTAAAGATCAATTATCAGACCAGCTTGTTGCGGTATTTTTCAAGAAAGCCGCCAATGCGGTTGATGGCTTCGCGCAGGTCTTCCTCGTGCGGCAGGAAGACGATGCGGAAATGGTCGGGGGCGGCCCAGTTAAAGCCGGTGCCCTGCACCAGCATGACCTTGGTTTCCTTGAGCAGTTCAAGGAAAAACTGCCGGTCGTCCCTGATCGGATAGACATCGGGATCAAGCCGGGGAAACATGTAGAGCGCCGCGCTGGGCTTGACGCAGCTCACGCCCGGAATCGCCGTGATCAGCTCATAGGCCAGGTCGCGCTGGCGGCGCAGACGCCCGCCCTCGCCCACCAGGTCGTTGATGCTCTGGTAGCCGCCCAGGGCGGTCTGTATGGCCCACTGGCCGGGCACGTTGGAGCACAGCTTCATGTTGGCCAGCATGTTCAGGCCCTCGATGTAGTCCTGCGCCCGTTTTTTAGGCCCTGACACCACCATCCAGCCGGCGCGGTAGCCGCAGGAGCGGTAGCTCTTGGACAGCGAGTTGAAGGTCAACGTGAGCACGTCGGTCGACAGGCTGGCCAGCGCCGTGTGGCGCGCGTCGTCGTACAGCACCTTGTCATACACCTCGTCGGCCAGGATTACCAGGTTGTTCGTGCGGGCAATCTCGACAATGCCCTTGAGCAACTCGTCGGAATACAGCGCGCCGGTCGGGTTGTTGGGGTTGATGACAACGATGCCCTTGGTTCTGGGCGTGATCCTGGCGCGAATATCGTCCAGGTTCGGCATCCAGCCATCGTTCTCGTCGCAAATGTAGTGGACCGGCGTGCCGCCCGCCAGGCTGACGGAGGCCGTCCAGAGCGGGTAGTCTGGTGAGGGCAGCAGCAGCTCGTCACCGTTGTCAAGCAGCGCGTTGGTCGCCATGGAAATCAGCTCGCTGGCGCCGTTTCCCAGGTAGATGTCGTCAAGCGTCACACCCTTGATGCCCTGTTTTTGCGTCTCGTGCATGACCGCCTTGCGCGCCGCAAAAATACCCTTGCTGTCCGAGTAGCCAGCCGAGGCCGGCAGGTTGCGGATCATGTCCTGCTGGACTTCCTCGGGCGCGTCGAAACCGAACACCGCCAGGTTGCCAATGTTGAGCTTGATGAGCTTTTGCCCTTCTTCCTCCATCTGCTTGGCCGCGTCCATGATCGGGCCGCGGATGTCGTACAGCACATTGGCCAGCTTGGCGGACTTGGTGATCGGTTTCATGGCGCTCTTTTGGGTTTTCTGGATTTCTCGGGCAAGGCTGCGCGGACAACCGCACTGGCCAAGGGGAGGAAGCACCAGCACGGCCACGCAGGATTCGGGCGGAATCTATAATTTGACCACATAAAACACCCGTTTTCGCTGGCGGGTATGGGTCAGAAAGCACTTGCCCCATGCCGACCAAGCGACGCCCAGCCGCGAGCCCGCATGAAACTACAACCAGACAGACTCGATGTCCAATCCATACTTGCCTACGGCCCCGGATGGGTGGGCCTGGGCAACCAGGGCGTGGCCGAAAAGATCGACTACAGCATCGTCATCGGCTCACAAGGCGAGAAATACGACTGGAACTGCACCGGTTTTGAGCAACTGACGGCCGGGCATTTCGAGCAACTTGCCAAACTCAGGCCCGAATTGGTGATCTTTGGCAGCGGAACCCGATTGCGCTTCCCGCCGCCGGCTTTTTTGCGCGCACTGATGGCCGAGCGCATCGGCCTGGAAACCATGGACACACTTGCGGCCTGCCGCACCTACAACATTCTTGCGGGAGAGGGGCGCCACGTCATAGCGGCCCTTCTGATCGAGTCAGAAGGTCAATAAGACAAAGGTACTTGTCTTTCAGAGTAAAATCTAGGGTTGCACTTGGTACCGCGTCCTGATTCACGGTCAGGGCTTGAAGCCAACGGCTGCGGCTAATTACAACTACTTTCGTCAGGGTCTACTCAGTATGGCAGTCGTCGTTAACAAACCTCTCCCCGAATTCGAAGCGCTCGCAACCGGCGGCCTTAAAGTTTCAAATCAAACGCATCTTGGCAAAGTTGTCGTGCTGTTCTTTTACCCCAAAGATAACACTCCCGGCTGCACCACTGAAGCAATGCAGTTTCGTGACCATCACAAAGACTTCATCAAAGCCGGTGCCACTGTGTTCGGTGTATCGCGCGACAACATGAAATCGCACGATGAGTTCAAGTCCAAGCTTGAACTCCCGTTCGAACTGATTGCCGATACCGAAGAAAAAATGTGTCACATGTTCGGCGTGGTCAAAAACAAGATCATGTACGGCAAAAAAGT
>JBKJKI010000033.1:0-5396 GCA_046597475.1 Polaromonas sp.
GGTCAACTACGACAAAAACCGGGTGCGGGTTTCTGTCACGATTTTCGGGCGCGCCACACCGGTCGAGCTGGAGTTCAGCCAGATCGAAAAGACCTGAGAAGCCAGAATGCTTGCGGCGCTGACCAATGCACGCCTGCCGTAGCGTTGCACGGACCGCCACTGGGTTAAAAAATTCTGCGCCTTGCAACTCGGCGCTGAGGGTTCTTCGGAACCAATATTGAGTTGTGTAACCCCGGGGAGCTTGAGCCTGTTAGATGCAGCGTTCAGGCGTCATGACCCGCAAGGAGAAAAGTATGGCGAAAAAAATCGTCGGCTTCGTCAAGCTGCAAGTGCCAGCTGGCAAGGCTAACCCGTCCCCCCCGATCGGCCCGGCCTTGGGTCAGCGCGGCCTGAACATCATGGAGTTCTGCAAGGCATTCAATGCGCAGACCCAGGGTGTTGAGCCGGGTCTGCCATTGCCTGTGGTGATCACCGCTTACGCAGACAAGAGTTTTACCTTCATCATCAAGACGCCTCCGGCGATCACCCTGATCAAGAAGGCGATCAAGCTCGACAAGGGTTCTGCGACGCCGCATACCGCGAAAGTTGGCAAGATCACCCGCGCCCAGCTGGAAGAAATTGCCAAGACCAAAATGAAAGATCTGACCGCTGCCGATCTCGATGCGGCGGTCCGTACTATTGCCGGTTCCGCCCGTTCCATGGGTGTGACGGTGGAGGGTGTTGTATGAGCAAGCTGACCAAGCGTCAAAAAACCGTCGGCGACAAGATCGACTCCAACAAGCTGTACGCATTGCCTGATGCGCTCGGTCTGGTCAAGGAATTTGCCGTTGCCAAGTTCGATGAGTCCATCGACGTGGCTGTGCAGCTTGGTATTGATGCCAAGAAATCCGACCAGGTCGTTCGCGGCGCGGTCGTATTGCCTAACGGTACTGGCAAGACCAAGCGTGTCGCCGTGTTCGCCCAGGGCGCCAAGGCTGAAGAAGCCAAGGCGGCTGGTGCCGACATCGTCGGCATGGACGATCTGGCGGCCGACATCAAGGCCGGCAAGATGGACTTCGATGTGGTGATCGCGTCCCCGGATGCCATGCGCATCGTGGGTACCCTGGGCCAGATTCTCGGCCCACGCGGCCTGATGCCCAATCCCAAGGTTGGCACCGTGACGCCTGACGTGGCAACCGCTGTCAAGAATGCGAAAGCCGGCCAGGTCCAGTTTCGCGTTGACAAGGCCGGCATCGTGCATGGCACCATTGGCCGTCGTTCATTCGACACCGCCAAGCTGCAAGGCAATCTGGCGGCGCTGATCGACGCATTGATCAAGGCAAAGCCCGCGACCAGCAAAGGCGTTTATCTGAAAAAAGTGGCGGTTTCGTCAACCATGGGTGTGGGCGTGCGCGTCGACACGCAAACCATCGCGGCGTGATCGTGAAGATTTGAACGGCCCGCGAGGGTTGTTCGATGTGGTGGGCTGCCGGAGGTTTCTTTGGCAGGTCATCCAGGACCGTTGGTGTGCCAGCCTGGCTGAACAAGCCGGGCCTGGCGCTTAATCGAAAGACAGCCAACGCAGATGGCGGTCCCGCTGCTTGAATGGTTTTGCAAAGAATCTGAAACAGTTGGTCGCTGAATATGAGCGTGTTGAAGGGTGGCGGCGCAAGCTCAAATCCGACAACACTTTTTTAAGGAGTAGACCTTGAGTCTCAATCGCAGTGAGAAACAAGCCGTCATTGATGAAGTGACAGGCCTCGCCGCTAAAGCTCAAACGCTCGTGATGGCGGAATACCGTGGCATTACGGTCGCTGACATGACCAAGCTGCGCAGCCAAGCCCGCGACAAAGGCGTGACCCTGAGTGTTCTGAAGAACACCCTGGCTCGCCGTGCCGTGGCAGGTAGCAGCTTTGAAGTCCTGTCTGACCAGATGACCGGTCCGCTGATCTACGGTTTTTCCATTGATGCTGTCGCGGCTGCAAAAGTAGTCGCTGACTTCGCGAAAACCAACGACAAGTTGGTGATTCGCGCAGGCGCATTTGGTGGCAAGACCCTGGACGTGAACGGCGTGAAGCAACTGGCCAACATTCCTTCCAAGGACGTGTTGTTGGCCCAGTTGTGTGGCTTGCTGATGTCGCCTATCTCGCGTACCGCCGCTGTGCTTGCAGCGCTGGCTGCGAAACGTGGCGGTGGCGAGGAAGTGGCAGAGGCTGCAGAGCCCGCGCCAGAGCCCGCAGCGGCGTAATTAGTACCCAACTTTTTTAGGAATTCAAAATGGCATTCGATAAAGACGCATTTTTGACCGTGCTGGACAGCATGACGGTCCTCGAACTCAACGATCTGGTGAAAGCCATCGAAGAGAAATTTGGTGTGAGCGCTGCCTCCATGGCCGCTCCTGCTGCTGGTGGCGGTGCTGCTGCCGCAGTTGCTGAAGAGAAGACCGAATTCAACGTCGTGCTGCTCGAAGCTGGCGCCCAAAAGGTGCAGGTCATCAAGGCCGTGCGCGAAATCACCGGTCTGGGCCTCAAGGAAGCCAAGGATCTGGTTGACGGCGCTCCGAAGAACGTCAAGGAAGGCGCCAACAAGGCCGACGCGGACGCAGCCAAGAAGAAGCTCGAAGACGCTGGCGCGAAAGTCGAACTCAAGTAATTCTTGGTGTTTGGCAAGGCTGGAAGACCTTCTCGGGCTTCCAGCCTTTCCCGTTTAAGGGCGGGCCCCAAAAGCAGCCGCTAAAACGCGATTTTGAATGCTTTCAGGAGAAGAAGAATGCGGGTGATGGCCTTTTGGGCCGGCCGGCAGTGATACCGGAAAGAAGATTGATCCAGTCTTCTTTCCAGTGTTTTCTGAATCCCGACCGCAGAAAACGCCTTGGTTCGGGTGACGTGCAATGCGTCACCGTCCGCCATGGTTGGTAGTGGCCAACCACCAAGTTGCCTGAATACGTGGTGTATTCGGGTTCGAGAGTCGCCAGAGCCTATCAACGCGGAGAACTCATGGCCTATTCCTTCACCGAACGCAAACGCATCCGCAAAAGCTTCGGCAACCGCGAAAGCGTGTTGACTGTTCCCTATTTACTGCAAATGCAGAAAGATGCGTACACCGCATTCCTGCAAGCCGATCGTGCACCTCAAAAGCGCACTGTTGAAGGCCTGCAGGCTGCCTTTGAAAATGCCTTCCCCATCGTCTCCCACAACGGCTTTGTGGAGATGAAATTCCTTGAGTACAACCTGGCCAAGCCCGCGTTTGACGTGCGTGAGTGCCAGACCCGCGGATTGACATTTGCTTCGGCCGTGCGCGCCAAGGTGCAATTGATCATCTATGACCGCGAGTCGTCGACATCGCAATCCAAGGTGGTCAAGGAAGTCAAGGAGCAGGAAGTCTACATGGGCGAGGTGCCGCTCATGACCGACAAGGGTTCGTTCGTCATCAATGGCACCGAGCGCGTGATCGTGTCGCAGCTGCATCGTTCACCCGGCGTGTTCTTCGAGCACGACAAGGGGAAGACCCACAGCTCGGGAAAACTGCTTTTCTCGGCCCGCATCATTCCTTACCGCGGTTCCTGGCTCGACTTTGAGTTCGACCCGAAAGACATCCTGTACTTCCGTGTTGATCGCCGCCGCAAGATGCCTGTCACGATCCTGCTCAAGGCGATTGGCCTGAACCACGAATCGATCCTGGCCAACTTCTTTGTGTTCGACAACTTCCGTCTGATGGACAGTGGCGCGCAAATGGAGTTTGTCGCCGAGCGCATGCGCGGCGAAGTCGCACGTTTCGATCTGACCGACAAGGCCGGCAAGGTCGTGGTGGCCAAGGACAAGCGCATCACGGTACGTCACACTCGCGAGCTTGAGCAAAGCGGTACCACCAGCATCAGCGTGCCGGAAGACTTCCTGATCGGCCGCGTGGTCGCCAAGAACATTGTGGACGCCGACACGGGTGAAATCATTGCCAAGGCCAACGAGGAATTGTCCGAAGCCTTGCTCAAGAAACTGCGCGTGGCGGGCATACAGGACCTGCAGGTTTTGTACACCAACGAATTGGACCAGGGCGCTTATATTTCGCAGACCCTGCGCGCCGATGAGACGGCCGACGAGTTTGCCGCGCGTGTGGCCATCTACCGCATGATGCGTCCCGGCGAGCCGCCCACGGAAGACGCGGTGCAAGCCCTGTTCCAGCGCCTGTTCTACAACCCGGACACCTACGATCTGTCGCGCGTTGGCCGCATGAAGTTCAACGCCCGGGTGGGCCGCGACGAATCGACCGGCCCCATGGTCATGACCAACGAGGACATCCTCGCCGTGGTCAAGATCCTGGTCGACCTGCGCAACGGCAACGGCGAGGTCGATGACATCGACCACCTCGGCAACCGCCGTGTGCGTTGTGTCGGTGAACTCGCTGAAAACCAGTACCGCACCGGTCTGGCGCGTATCGAAAAGGCCGTCAAGGAGCGTCTGGGTCAGGCCGAGCAAGAGCCTCTGATGCCGCATGACCTGATCAACAGCAAGCCGATTTCTGCTGCGCTGAAGGAATTCTTCGGTGCCTCGCAGCTGTCCCAGTTCATGGACCAGACCAATCCGCTGGCCGAGATCACCCACAAGCGCCGCGTTTCGGCCCTTGGCCCTGGTGGTTTGACCCGCGAACGTGCAGGTTTTGAAGTGCGCGACGTGCACGTGACCCATTACGGCCGCGTCTGCCCGATTGAAACGCCCGAAGGTCCGAACATTGGCCTGATCAATTCGCTGGCCCTGTACGCCCGCCTCAACGAATACGGCTTCATCGAAACACCGTATCGCCGCGTGGCTGACAGCAAGGTAACGATGGAAATCGATTACCTGTCCGCCATCGAAGAAGGCAAGTACGTGATTGCCCAGGCCAATGCCGCGCTGGACAAGGACGGCCGCCTGACCGGCGACCTGGTCTCGGCGCGTGAAAAGGGCGAGTCCATCCTGGTCGGCGCCGAGCGTGTTCAGTACATGGATGTGTCGCCTGCGCAGATCGTGTCGGTGGCGGCATCGCTGGTCCCCTTCCTGGAGCACGATGATGCGAACCGCGCGCTGATGGGCGCCAACATGTCGCGTCAGGCCGTGCCCGTGCTGCGTCCGGAAAAACCGCTTGTCGGCACCGGTATCGAGCGTGTTGCCGCGGTCGATTCTGGGACGGTCGTGACCGCCACCCGTGGCGGCGTGGTGGACTATGTCGATGCCACCCGCATCGTGGTGCGCGTCAATGACGCAGAAGCCCTGGCCGGTGAAATCGGCGTGGACATCTACAACCTGATCAAGTACCAGCGTTCCAACCAGAACACCAACATCCACCAGCGCCCCATCGTCAAGATGGGTGACCATCTGGCCAAGGGTGACGTGGTGGCCGACGGCGCATCGACCGACCTGGGCGAAATCGCCATTGGCCAGAAC
>JBKJKI010000061.1:0-8501 GCA_046597475.1 Polaromonas sp.
TGGCAAGACATTCAGAAGGCAAATGCATGACGGCAAAAAGTGTGATGGTTCTGGGCACTACCAGCGGTGCCGGCAAAAGCTGGTTGACCACGGCGCTGTGTCGCTATTACGCAGGGCAGGGGCTCAAGGTGGCGCCGTTCAAGGCGCAGAACATGAGCAACAACGCAAGGGTAGTCGCTGGTGGCGAGATCGGCAGCGCGCAATATTTTCAGGCCTTGGCCGCGCGCACACAACCCGAGGTGCGCATGAATCCCCTGCTGCTCAAGCCCGAGAAAGACACGCAGAGCCAGGTCATCCTGCTGGGCCAGGTCAACACCGAACTGTCGCGCATGGAATGGCGCGGCCGCAGCGCCTCAGTCTGGCCGGTGGTGGCGCAGGCGCTGGACGAACTGATGGAAGAAAACGACGTGGTGGTGATCGAAGGCGCGGGTTCCCCGGCCGAGATCAATCTGAAGGACAGCGACATCGTCAACATGCGTGTGGCGCAGCACGCCAACGCGGCCTGCCTGCTGGTCACCGACATCGACCGGGGCGGCGCCTTTGCCCATTTGTACGGCACCTGGGCCATGCTCGACGAGGCCGAGCGCCAGCTGATCAAGGGCTTTGTGCTCAACAAGTTCAGGGGCGACGCCAGCCTGCTCGCGCCCGGCCCGCAAATGCTGCAGGAACTGACGGGCGTGCCCACTGTCGCCACGCTGCCGATGTGGTGGCAGCATGGCCTGCCTGAAGAAGATGGCGTTTTTGACGACCGCAGCCTGGCCTCGGGCGCGGTGACCAAAACCGTTGCCGTCATCGCCTATCCGCGCATCAGCAATCTCGACGAATTCCAGCCGCTGAAAAACGTTCCCGGCCTGCGCCTGAAGTGGGTGCGCAGCCCGGCCGAATTGGCGGATGCCGACTGGATCATCCTGCCCGGCTCCAAGGCCACCAGCGCCGATCTGGACTGGCTGCGCGCGCAGGGGCTGGACCGGGCGATTGCCGCGCATGCCGGCCGGGGCGGCGCGGTGCTGGGCATTTGCGGTGGCCTGCAGATGCTGGGCGAGGCGCTGATCGATCCGCACGGCATCGATGGCAACGGCCCCGGCCTGGGGCTGCTGCCGGTGGTCACGCTGTTCGACGAGGCCAAGACCGTGCTGCACCGGCAGGCCGCTTTTTCCGCCGTGCGCGGACCGTGGGCCGCCTTGTCGGGCGTGGAGGTGCGGGGCTATGAAATCCACCACGGCCAGACCGCGCCGCACAGCGCCATGGCGGCGGCCGGCGACATCGCTTATTCAGTCTTGCCGGATGGCCTGGCCTGGCAAAACGCCGCCGGCAATGTGCTGGGCCTGTATCTGCATGGCCTGTTTGAAGATCCGCGCGTGCTGCAGGCCTTGTTTGGCGCGGCCGTGCCCACGCTGGACTCGGTGTTCGACGGCCTGGCCGACTACATAGCCCGGCATTTCGAGCCCGGTGTGCTGCAGTCGCTGATTCGCCGCTGAGACGGTCTATTCAGCCGCCCGCTTCAAGGGCCCGAAGCAGGCCTTGAGTTCTTCCTCCTTGCAGACGATGAACTGGTCGCGTCTGGGGCTGAACTGGATGAAGCGGGTGACCGGCTCGCCATTTGCCGGATGGACGTCGCCCGCGCAGTCCGGTTTGTCGTTGGACTGCGTGACGGTTTCGGCCAGCTTGTAAAAGCCCAGCAGGCTCGGCATGGCCGATATTTCATAGCGACCTTGCGTCACCTCTTCGCCGCTGCTGCCCGAGCGGGTGCCGTCCGCACGGTATCTCAGTGTTTCACTGCATTGCTTGCCAGGCAGCGTCCAGGCCCAGTTCCCCGTGAGGGGATGCAGGGCTGGGGCTCCGGCAGCGGGCGACGGCAGATCGGCCGCCTGCAAGGCAGGAAAACCGCAAAGCAGGGTGATGTGGCAAACAATCTTTCGCATGGTGCAACTCCTGTTGTTCGGTCTGGTTTGTGGGAATCAACTCAATCCGGGCGGGTATCGGCCCGCTTGGATGGGGACAGGGTCGCGTCGCGGTGGTCGTCGGCGCCCAAGAGGTGTTGATGCGGGCCTTGCCGCAGCTCGCTGCGAGGCCGTCAGGGATGACGATGCGGGGGTGACAGTTCAAGCGCCGGCTGTTCAAGCCGGCCACCCTTGCCATGTCTTTTTCCTGGGTCATGCTGGAGGAGGATGAGACAGGCAAATGTTACAAGGCGGTGGCGCAAGACCTTGATTTTGCTTGAGTTGTTTGAAAACTCAAGGTTTTTTTGAAATAAGGTGACGAGCCTTGACCCCGGCACTGGCTCCACAGTTAGGGCTGCTTGGTTCCCCATCTGACCCGGTTGGCCGCTTCACCATGCGGGAAGGCCCGTCACCAATGATTATAGGGTGCGTGGCAATGCCCTTGGCACCGGGGTGAAATAATTTGAAGTCGTCGTCAAGGGTTAGTCATGCGATTTGCAAGATGCCCGCAGCGCATGCTGCCTGCGGGAGGGCACAATCGGGGATTCAACACTGCAGCACAAGGAGTGACCTGATGCCATGCGTCGTTTTCAATCAAAAAGGTGGGGTAGGCAAGTCCACCATCACCTGCAATCTGGCCGCCATCAGCGCCAGCCAGGGGCTGCGCACCCTGGTCATTGATCTGGACCCTCAGGGGAATTCAAGCGCCTATCTGCTGGGGGATGGCGCCAGTCCTGAGCAGCCCAGTGTCGCCGGATTCTTCGAAAACACCCTGAGCTTCAGCCTGCGCAAGGTGTCGCCCGCCGAATTCATAGTCGCCACTCCGCATGAGGGGCTGAGCCTGATGAAGTCCAGCCCCGTGCTGGACGAGATGCAGACCAAGCTTGAATCGCGTCACAAGATTCTCAAATTGCGCGAGGCGCTGGAGCAGCTGGCAGGCGACTATGACCGCATTTACATTGACACGCCACCGGCCCTGAACTTTTACACGCGTTCGGCGCTGATCGCGGCGCGTGGCTGCCTGATTCCGTTTGATTGCGACGATTTTTCGCGCAAGGCGCTGTACACCCTGCTGGAAAATGTGCAGGAAATTCAGGCTGACCACAACGCCGGGTTGACGGTCGAGGGCATTGTGGTCAACCAGTTCCAGCCCCGGGCCAATCTGCCGCAGCGCATTGTCAATGAGCTGATCGAGGAAGGCTTGCCCGTGCTGCAGCCTTATCTGCCCGCCTCCGTCAGGATCCGCGAGTCCCATGAGCAATCGCTGCCCATGATCTATCTGGATCCGGCCCACAAACTGACTCAGGCGCTGGTGGCCTTGCACGACACGCTGCGCCGCTGAGCGCGCCGCGCCAGAGCAGGCTGCGCTGACCGAAAACCCGAATCCTTGCCGGCCGCGGCTTTGGGCGCCTGCCCGGTTGGCCGGCATGGGTCAATTTAGAATGGCTGCATGTCCTATCTCGTTCTTGCCCGCAAATACCGCCCCCGCAATTTCTCCGAAATGGTCGGCCAGTCGCATGTGGTGCAGGCGCTGGGCAATGCGCTTGGCACGGGGCGTTTGCACCATGCCTATCTGTTTACCGGCACCCGGGGCGTGGGCAAGACGACGGTTTCCCGCATCCTGGCCAAGTCGCTCAACTGCACCGGTATTGACGGGCAGGGCGGCATTACCGCCGAGCCGTGCGGCGTCTGTGACGCCTGCAAAGACATCGACAGCGGCCGTTTTGTCGACTACACCGAGCTGGACGCGGCCTCCAACCGCGGCGTCGACGAGATCGCGCAGCTGCTGGAGCAGGCGGTCTACAAGCCGGTCGTGGGCCGCTTCAAGGTCTTCATGATCGACGAGGTTCACATGCTCACGAACACGGCCTTCAACGCCATGCTCAAGACGCTGGAGGAGCCGCCCGAATACCTCAAGTTCGTGCTGGCCACCACCGACCCGCAAAAAGTGCCGGCCACCGTGCTGTCGCGCTGCCTGCAGTTCAACCTGCGGCCCATGGCACCCGAAACCGTGCTTGAGCACCTGGTGCAGGTGCTGGCCGCTGAAAACGTTCCGGCCGAGCCGCAAGCGCTGCGCCTGCTGTCGCGCGCGGCGCGCGGCTCCATGCGCGACGCCCTGTCGCTGACCGACCAGGCGATTGCCTTTGGCTCGGGCCGGCTTGATGAGGCCAGCGTGCGCGTCATGCTCGGCAGTGTCGACCGCAGCTATGTGTTTCGCCTGCTTGACGCGCTGGCGCGTGGCGACGGGCGCACGGTGGTTGAAACCTCCGAGGTGCTGCGCCTCAACGGCCTGAGCGCCGCCTCCACGCTCGAAGAAATGGCGACCCTGCTGCAGCGCATGGTGGTGCTGCAGGCCGTGCCCGACTTGGGCGCGGCAGACGACGACACCGACCCCGATATCGCGGAAACCGCCCGGCTGGCGCAGCTGATGCCTGCCGATGAAACCCAGCTGCTCTACAGCCTGTGCCTGCACGGGCGCGGCGAACTGGGCCTGGCGCCCGACGAATACGCCGCGCTGACCATGGTCTTGCTGCGCTTGCTCGCTTTCAAGCCCTCCGAGGCGCGAAAGCCGGCCGCAACATCGCAGCCATCGACGCCTGCAAGGCACCCGCTGCCGGGGAGTGCCGCCGAGCTGGCAAAAAAGCCGCAGCCTGAAGCACCGGCGGCTCAGGCTGTCGAAGTCATTCCTACCGACGCGCCTGTAGCCGCCACTATGGCTGCGACCCCAAATGCACCCCTGGCAGCACCGGCGACGACGACAAGCCCTGAAACCGCCCCCACACTGCCTTCTGCGCAGGAAAATGAGTCAAATACGGCTCAAGCCCAGGTAGTACGGTCTGAGTTTGCTATTAATTCTGTAGTAACCGTCGAGCTGCCGGAAGATGTGCCGCAGGCTCCCGTGGCCTCGCCCTTGGCGGGAGTGTCCGCGCCGCACGCCTCTCTGGGCGACGCCTGGAGCGCCATCGTCAACCAACTGGTCGCTGCCGAGGCGGTGGCTGCGCTGACGCGAGAACTGGCGCTGCAGTCCGAGCTGTGCAGCCAGGACGCCGGCCTGTGGACCTTGCGGGTCGAGCGGGAGTCGCTCAGCCAGCCAGCGGCGCGCGAAAAACTGCAGGCAGCGCTGCAGGCCTGCCTGGCGCAGCCCGAACTGAAGCTCGCCGTGCAGATCGGTGCCGTGACGGACACCCCGGCGCGCCGCAACGCCACTGCGCTGGCCGAGCGCCAGCGCGAAGCCGAAGCGCTGATTCAGAACGACCCCTTCGTGCAGGACATGATCCGCGACTGGGGCGCCAGAATCGTCCCCGGCAGTATCAAGAGCGTTTCGCCCCAGGCCGGGCCTTGATCCCTTAGGCCCTCCGGCCCACGTCGATAATGCTCGTCAACCGTTTCAGCAATCATCTTCAAAGGAAAAAAGCATGTTTAACAAAGGACAACTCGCAGGCCTCATGAAACAGGCCCAGGCGATGCAGGAAAACCTGAAAAAAGCGCAGGATGACCTGGCGTTTGTCGAGGTCACCGCAGAAGCCGGTGCCGGCCTCGTGAAGGTCACCATGACCTGCAAGCACGACGTCAAGCGCATCGAGATCGACCCCAGCCTGCTCACCGAGGACAAGGACATGCTCGAAGACCTGGTCGCCGCCGCCTTCAATGCTGCGGTGCGCAGGGCCGAGGAAGTCAGTCAGGAAAAGATGGGCAAGCTCACGGCCGGAATGCCCGCTCTACCCGGCGGCATGAAGTTCCCGTTCTGATCCGCCCCGTTCCGCAACATTCAGGTGGCGAATTCCAATGCTCTGGAAGGTTTGATCCAGGCGCTGCGCAAGCTGCCGGGCGTGGGCGTGAAGTCGGCCGCGCGCATGGCCTTTCACCTGCTTCAGAACGACCGGCAGGGCGCGCTGCAGATCGCGCGGGCGCTGGAGCATGCGGTGCAGAGCATAGGCCATTGCGCCCTGTGCAATACCCTGACCGAGCAGGAGCTGTGCGCCACCTGCGCCGACCCGCAGCGCGACCGCAGCAAGCTGTGCGTCGTTGAGACGCCCGCCGACCAGGCGGCGATGGAGCGAACGCTGGCCTATCGCGGTTTGTATTTTGTGCTGATGGGAAAGCTCAGCCCGCTTGACGGTATCGGCCCCAATGACATTGGCCTGCAAAAACTGTTTGATCGCGTCGTGCCCAGGTCCGGGGATGGCCAGCCGATTCCCGCCGACCTGCGAGAGGTCCAGGAAGTCATTCTGGCCACCAATTTCACCGCCGAAGGCGAGGCGACGGCACACGTCATCGGGCAGGCGCTGAAAAGCCGGGGCGTGCAGGTCACGCGTCTGGCCCGCGGTGTACCCGTTGGCAGCGAGCTCGAATACGTCGATCTGGGTACGATTGCCCACGCGCTGGTAGACCGGCGCTAGGCCAGCCACGCGGTGAAAAACCCGGCCTGGGGCGTGTTCGGCGGCAGAAAGGCCGACGCAGGCTGCACCCCAATAACTGACACCCATAAAAAAAGGATTCATCATGGCTTTTGCGCGTTTCACCGTCGCCTACTGGTGCATCCTGGTCGCGGCGCTCTTGCCCATGGTGTGCGCGGGGATTGCCAAGTACGGGATGATGCGGACGTCCCGGCTCGACGGTGGTTACGACAACGACAACCCCCGCGCCTGGCTGGCCAGGCAGACTGACTGGCGCGCCCGCGCCAATGCGGCGCAGGCCAACACCTTCGAGGCGCTTCCCTTTTTCTTCGCGGCGGTGATCATTGCCCATCAGTTGCAGGCAGGGCAAACCCGGCTGGACATACTCGCCCTGATGTTTGTGGTGCTGCGCATTGCCTACGTGATGATGTATGTGGCCAATTGGGCCAGCGCGCGTTCACTGGTCTGGGCGCTTGGGCTGCTGGTCAATATCGCCATCCTTTTTTCCGGTTTTCGCTGACGCTTGCACTGGTTTTCTGCCTGTGGTGGTAACCCTTCGTAAGCTCCAGGGCTTCACCGTAAAAACCCGCACGGGATGACCCCGATGCGGGATTTTTTTTGCGCCGATATGCTTGTCGAATTCAAGATCAGCAGGAGGCCCCATGAACCGTCAACCCCTCATTTCCCGGCGACGCTTCGCAGGCGCTACCGCCGTGGCTGCCGCGGTGCTGGCATTGCCCGCGCTGCGGGCGCAGAGCCGGCTCGAAAAATCAAAAATCGCCCTTTCGGTTGGCGGAAAGGCGGCTTTTTACTACCTGCCGCTCACCATCTCGGAGCAACTGGGCTACTTCAAGGCCGAGGGCCTTGACGTGGAGATCAGCGACTTTGCCGGTGGGGCACGCGCCTTGCAGGCGGTGGTCGGCGGCTCGGCAGATGTCTGTTCCGGCGCTTTCGAGCACACCATCAACCTGCAGGCCAAGAACCAGATGTTCCAGGCGTTTGTGCTGCAAGGCAGGGCGCCGCAAATTGCGTTTGGCATTTCGACCAAAAACATGCCTGACTACAAATCGATTGCTGATCTCAAGGGAAAAAGGATAGGCGTTTCCGCGCCCGGGTCATCGACCAACATGATGGCTAATCTGGTGCTGTCCCGCGGTGGCCTGAAAGCTGGCGATGTCAGCTTTATTGGCGTCGGAACGGCCGCCGGCGCACTCACCGCGCTGCGCTCGGGGCAGATTGATGCCATGAGCAATACCGATCCGGTGATGACCATGCTGGAGCAAAAAGGTGAGGTCAAGATCATCAGCGACACCCGCACGCTCAAGGGGACCGCCGAGGTATTTGGCGGCCCGATGCCGGCAGCCTGCCTGTATGCTCCGGCCGAGTTCATCCGCAAGAACCCGAACACTTGCCAGGCACTGGCCAATGCGATTGTTCATGGCCTGAAGTGGCTGCAGACCGCGGGGCCGGCTGACATTCTCAAGACGGTGCCTGAAAGCTACCTGCTCGGCGACCGGGCGCTTTACCTTGCGTCCTTCAACAAGGTGCGTGAATCAATCTCGCTCGACGGCATCATTCCCGACGAGGGCCCGCGCACCGCGCTGAAGGCGCTCGCCAGCTTTGATCCGAGCATCAAGGCCGACAGGATTGACCTCGCCAAAACCTACACCAACGACTTCGCGCGCCGCGCCAAAGAGCGATTCAAGGCGTGAAGAGATATGGCCCCCACGCTTGCCACTTCGTGTGCTGCGCTGCCCCCCAAGGGGGCCTTCGCGCCTTGGGGCGGCCCGGCGGCGCTCAACGTCATTTGCCGTCTCCTTCAGGTTGCCTGGCGTGAACAAAAAACTCGCGGTTGCCGTCGCCACCGGTGATCGCGCTGTCGAACCAGTCGCGCACCTGCAGGCCGAGGGCCGTGCAGCACTCCTGGAGCCGCTGCTTGACCACGCCGTACGACGCCGGATCCTTGACCAGGCCGTGTTTGCCGATCTGCGCCGGCTGCAGCTCGAACTGCGGCTTGACCAGCAGCAGCAGGTCCGCGCCCGGCGCAGCAAGCGGCACGATCGCGGGCAGCACCAGCGTGAGCGAGATGAAAGAAACATCGGCCACCACCAGCGCGAACTGGGCTGGCGCATTGTCGGGACGGCCTTCACCGGCGATCCACTGT
>JBKJKI010000253.1:0-18756 GCA_046597475.1 Polaromonas sp.
ACGGCCCACAGGCACCATGGAGTCAATCGACTTGATACCGGTTTGCAGGGGTTGGTCGACCGATTTACGGGCGATCACGCCTGGCGCGACTTTTTCGATCACGTCGGTCATTTTGGCGTTGATCGGGCCCTTGCCGTCGATCGGCTGGCCCAGCGCATTGACGACGCGTCCGAGCAACTCGGGGCCCACGGGCACTTCCAGAATGCGACCGGTGCATTTGACCGTATCACCTTCAGCGATGTGTTCGTATTCACCCAGAACCACCGAGCCGACCGAGTCGCGCTCAAGATTCAGCGCCAGACCAAAGGTTGGCGTGCCATCTGCCGTGGCGGGGAATTCCAGCATCTCGCCCTGCATCACGTCGGACAGCCCGTGGATGCGGACAATGCCGTCAGCCACGGAGACAACCGTACCCTGGTTGCGGATGTCGCTGCTAGCGGCGAGGCCTTCGATACGGCTCTTGATCAGTTCAGAAATTTCTGCGGGATTGAGTTGCATGACTCTTTCCTTCTTTCTATGTTGTTGGCTGAAAACTTGGGACAGTGCCGTGGCACCAGATCACGAGATCAGCGCCACTTTCATTTGCTCTAAGCGGGCTTTCACCGAAGTGTCCAGCACCTCGTCACCCACCACGACACGCACGCCGCCAATCAGTTCTGGCTGCAGTTCAACCTGGAGGTTGAGCTTTCTGCCAAAGCGCTTCTCAAGCGTCACCGCCAGATCGGCCAATGCCGCACCGTCAAGCGCAAAGGCGCTGTAAACAGTGGCATCAGACGATCCGCTCTGCGCGTTTTTCAGGAAGCGGAACTGCCGGGAGATTTCCGGCAGAACACTGAGGCGGCCGTTGTCTATCACGGTGCGCAGGAAATTTTTCGCGGCGTCAGGAAGTTTTACCTTCGCAACACCCGAAACCACATCAAAGGTCTGCACGGCCGTCACGCCAGGATTGCCGGCGAACTGCTGAAGCTGCACGTTGGCGGCAATCGCCGCCAGCTCGTCCAGCCAGACAGCGGTGCTTTCAAGGTCCAGGCCGGTGCTTGAGGGCGCACCTGCGCTTCTGGCCTTGAAAAGCGCTTCAGCGTAAGGACGGGCAATGGTGGATAGTTCAGCCATGTGTACGCCCTCTTAAAGTTCGGTCTTCAGGCGACCCAGCAAGTCCGCATGCACACCGGCATTGACTTCCTTGCGCAGAATCTGCTCGGCACCCTTGACGGCCAGAGCGGCAACCTGCTCACGCAGGGTCTCTCTGGCCTTGACGGTTTGCTGCTCAGCTTCGACCTTCGCGGCGGCAATGATCTTGCCACCCTCTTCGGTCGCCTTGGCCTTGGCCTCTTCAATCAGGGCCTGGCCCCGACGTTCGGCCTCGGCCAGACGCACGGCGGACTCGTTACGCGACTTCACCAGCTCTTCTTCAACGCGCTTGTTGGCGCTGGAGAGTTGAGCCTTGGCGTTATCGGCCGCAGCGAGGCCTTCAGCGATTTTTGTGGCACGTTCGTCCAGCGCTTTCGTAATGGGAGGCCACACAAATTTCATTGTGAACCACACCAGGATCGCGAAAACAATCGCCTGGACGAACAGGGTTGCATTAATACTCACGGCAACGCCTTTCTGTCAGGGTTGTGACGATTACTTCAACACAAAAGGATTGGCAAACGCGAACATCATCGCGATACCGACACCGATCAGGAAAGCGGCATCGATCAGACCTGCAAGCAGGAACATCTTGGTTTGCAATTCGTTCATCAGCTCTGGTTGACGGGCAGCGGCTTCGAGGTATTTGCTACCCATGATGCCGATGCCGATACATGCGCCGACAGCGCCCAGGCCAATGATGAGGCCAGCGGCCAAAGCGACGAAACCGAGAACGTTTTCCATTTAAAGCTCCTATGGATTTAAGTTAACTAACAAACAAAAGAAAAAAGCAAGAAAAAACCAGACCGAAAAACTTCAATGATGATCGTGGGCCTGCCCCACATACACCAGCGTCAACATCATGAAAATGAAGGCCTGGAGGGTAATGATCAAAATATGGAAGATTGCCCACACCGTGCCGGCCAGGATATGGCCTATTGGCAGCAGGACACCCGACAGCGACATGGCCGCGGCGCCGCCCATCAAGGCAATCAGCATGAACACCAGCTCGCCCGCATACATATTGCCGAACAATCGCATGCCGTGTGAAACAGTCTTCGCGGCAAATTCAATCATCTGCATCAGGAAGTTGATTGGCCAGAGAATCGGATGGTTGCCGAATGGCGCCGTGAACAGCTCATGCACCCAGCCGCCCAGACCCTTGATCTTGATGTTGTAAGCCACGCAGACAAGCAGCACGGACAGCGACAAACCAAGCGTGGTTGAAAGATCAGCAGTAGGAACCACACGAACGTAGGCGTGGTGCGGGTCAAGTCCGGCGACACTGAAAAACTGCTCCCAGATCTTTGGCAGCACATCAACAGGCAGCAAGTCCATGGCGTTCATCAGGAAAATCCAGACAAAAACGCTCAAGGCCATAGGCGCGACCAGCTTGCGGCTTTGCGCGCTGCTGATGATTCCCCTGGCCTGGCTATCGACCATTTCGACGAGGATTTCGACCGCAGCCTGGAATCGGCCCGGCACGCCGGATGTCGCGGCGCGGGCAGCTTTCCAGAGGAAAAAGCTGCCGACGATACCGAGAATGACAGCCCAGAGAATCGAGTCAAGGTTGTAGACCGAAAAATCGATGACCCCGCTCATTGGCTTGTTTTGCCAATGGGTCAGGTGGTGACCAATGTATTCGCCGGCGGTAGGTCCGTGTGCAGCTTCCATCTAATCTACTCGTCCCGTTAGGTTTTGTGCGTAGTCGGGCGCCTTGGCTTGAACCAGAGCACACCCCAATACACTTTCATCGTCACTATCAGACCCGCCAACATGGCGGGCCAGCTTAAATTCTCAATCAGCCGTGGCGCCGCAAACAACATCGCGAGCGTCAAGGCAATCTTGACCATTTCCCACAAAAAAAACCCGACCACCGCAGCACCCGGATTCATCGATACCACCTTGCTGGTCAACCCGCGCGCAAATATCGCACCCGGTATCACGACAGCCAGCGCGCCGTAAAACGATGACCACCCAGCGCTTTGCCGCCCGGTCAGCCCCCAGGCAGCCAAAGCCACCAGAACACCGACCAGCAGCTGCCCTGCAAGCACAGCCCATGGCGACACCGAAGGGCTCGCCTCACGAAGCTTTTGGGCTTCTTCACGCGTCAGGGGCTTGAAAGCTGCCCTATCCGCCTCAACTGCCGCTTCATCTGCATCAAATTGATTCACGGCACCTCGAATCGGACTGGCGTCTACCGAATTTGCTATTTTAGGCATCACAAATTACGGAAAGTTTACAGAGCAGTTACCAGCAAAGCTTACGATTATACGTAGAAACCCCAGCGCGACTACAAATCCCCCGTCCGACTGCGAATTAGCGACTAAAAATGGCTCGCTTTGATGCGATTGCGGGCGTGTGCAATCGATATCCATGGCGCAAGCGGGCTTTGGCCGCATACTTTAAAGTGTGGGGGCGCCGCCACACCACGCCCAACTGCCTTAAGAAAGACCCCGGATGCCTGCCCTGATGAAATTTTTGCATGTGCTTAGCGCGGTTGTCTGGCTTGGGGGAGTGAGTTTCATGCTGTTCGCGCTGCGCCCAGTTGCTGCCCAGCTGCTGACGCCCCCATTGCGCCTTCCCCTCATCGCGCTGACGCTGGGCCGGTTTTTCAAACTGGTCTGGTCCGCGATCGTCATCCTGCTGCTGACCGGCCTTGCCATGCTGCTGGGAGTCGGGATGAAGAACGCGCCCGTCGGCTGGCATGCCATGCTGGGTATTGGCTTGCTGATGTTTGCACTCTTCGGCCACCTGTATTTTGGCCCCTTCCGCCGCCTGAAGCTCGCCGTGAGCGCGACCGACTGGCCCGAAGCCGGCCGGCGCGTCGGCCAGATTGCCACGCTGGCCCAGGTCATTCTGGGGCTGGGCACCCTGGCCATTGCTGCCCTCTTTTTTCTGGCGTGAATCCCCTGACGCACGCCTGGCTGACTTTTCAGCAACAACTTTATTGAAGCACCCCATGACCCGTTCACCGGCCAGCACGCTACCCGAGACACCCTGCTATCTGAACGGCGAGTTCAGTACGCTGAGGGACGCAAAAATCAGCGTTCTTGATCGCGGCTTCATTTTTGGCGACGGCATTTATGAAGTGGTCCCCGCCTATGCCGGCAAGCTCTTCCGTTTCGGGCAGCACATGGCGCGCCTCGACCGCAGCCTGGCCGAGTTGCGCATCGCCAATCCGCTGACGCAGGGCCAATGGCTTGAAATCATCCGCAAGCTGATCGCCGATTATTCGCGGGCAACAGCTAGCGCCACCCAGGACGGCAATCAGATCATCTACATCCAGATCAGCCGCGGCGTTGCCATGCGCGACCATCCCATGCTGCCCGGCTTAAGCCCCACGGTCTTCATCATGGTCAACCCGATGAAGCTGCCCAGTGAGCAGCAGCGCGCGCAAGGCGTGGCCTGCGTCACGGCCGATGACTTTCGCTGGGAAAAGGCTCACATCAAGAGCACCAGCCTGCTGGGCGCCGTGTTTTCGCGCCAGATCAGCTTTGATGCGGGCGCGCTCGAAACCGTCATGTTCCGCGGCGACTTTTTAAGCGAGGCCGCCGCCAGCAATGTCTGGGTCGTCAAGGACGGCAAGGTAATGGGCCCGCCCAGAGACCATCTGGTGCTCGAAGGCATACGCTACGGCCTGATTGAAGAAATGTGCCGTGCCGCCGGCATTGGCTTCGAGCTGCGCCGCATCAGCCGCGCCGAGGTGCTGGCAGCCGACGAGCTGCTGCTCTCATCGGCCACCAAGGAAGTGCTGCCGGTCACCCGGCTCGACGAACAGCCCGTCGGCAGCGGAAAACCCGGCCCCGTGTACGCCAGGCTGTATGCCGCCTACCAGCAGGCCAAACAGGAGCAAGCCCGATGACAGACCCCGAGGACAACAACCCGAAGACCGCGACGCCAACACCTGCGCGCCAGGAATCGCTGATCGAATACCCTTCGCTTTTCCCGATCAAGGTCATGGGCAACAAGGTTGACGGACTGGTGCACGCCATCAGCCAGATCGCGCATCAGTTCGATCCGGCGTTTGACGCCTCCACCATCGAGCTGCGCGAAAGCAAGGGCGGCAACTACCTGGGCGTGACCATCACCGTCACCGCCACGAGCCGGGAGCAGCTCGACGAGCTCTACCGCACGCTGAGCACGCATCCCATGGTCAAGGTGGTGTTGTGAAAAATGGCGACCCCACGCTCCGCCGCTAGGCGGGTCGCTGCCCCCCGAGGGGGCTGGGCTTGCTTGGGGCGGCCCGGCGCTGCGGCCGCCGCCTTCCCATGTTGATGCGCCAACTGGGCCGCGTCGACTACCTGCCCACCTACCAGGCGATGCAGGACTTCACCGCCGCGCGCAATGCAGCCACACCCGATGCGCTATGGATTTGCGAGCACCCTGCGGTCTATACACAAGGGCTTGCAGGCAAAAGCGATCACATTCTGAACCCTGGCGCCATTCCCGTGGTGCAGACCAACCGCGGCGGCCAGGTGACCTTTCATGGCCCCGGCCAGGTCGTGGTCTATCCGCTGATCGACCTGAAGCGGGCCGGCTATTTCATCAAGGAATATGTTTACCGCATCGAGGAGTCCGTCATCCGCACGCTGGCGCACTTTGGCGTGACCGGCCACCGCGTGGCCGGCGCGCCCGGCATTTACGTGCGGCTTGACGACCCGTTTTCGCACGCCGCGCTGAGCGGGCCGCAGCACCCGGCCGATCCGTTTTCCGGGCTCGGGAAAATCGCCGCGCTGGGCATCAAGCTGAGCCGGCAATGCACCTACCACGGCGTGGCGCTGAATGTCGCCATGGACCTGGAGCCCTTTTCCCGCATCAACCCTTGCGGTTACGCAAACCTGAAAACCACTGACCTTTCTACAATCGGCGTATCGGCCAGCTGGCAGGAGGCGGCGGATGTGCTGGGCCGCAAGCTCGTCACCCAGCTGGCGCCCTGACCTGAAAAACCTACACACATCACACCATGAGCACACCCGAAGTCGTTCGCGAAGTCCAGAGTCTGGAAAACTACAACCCCCTGGCCAAGCAGAAGGCGGCGGCCAAGCTGTCGCGCATTCCGGTCAAGGTCGAGCGCGGCGAGGTGCTGAAAAAGCCCGACTGGATTCGCGTCAAGGCCGGCAGCCCGACCACGCGCTTTTACGAGATCAAGCAGATCCTGCGCGAGAACAAGCTCAACACGGTGTGCGAGGAAGCGAGCTGCCCCAACATCGGCGAGTGCTTCGGCAAGGGAACGGCAACCTTCATGATCATGGGCGACAAATGCACCCGCCGCTGCCCCTTCTGCGACGTCGGCCACGGCCGGCCCGATCCGCTGGACTCTGACGAGCCACTAAACCTGGCGCGCACGATTGCCGCGCTGAAGCTCAAATACGTCGTCATCACCAGCGTGGACCGCGACGACCTGCGCGACGGCGGCAGCGGCCATTTCGTGGAATGCATCCAGAAAATCCGCGAACTCTCGCCCGCCACGCAGATCGAGATCCTGGTACCCGACTTTCGCGGCCGCGACGACCGCGCGCTTGAAATTTTGAAAACCGCGCCGCCCGATGTGATGAATCACAACCTGGAAACCGCGCCCCGTCTGTACAAGGAAGCGCGACCCGGCAGCGACTACCAGTTCTCCTTGAGTCTGCTGAAAAAGTTCAAGGCGCTGCACCCCAATGTGCCGACCAAGAGCGGCATCATGGTGGGCCTGGGCGAAACCGACGAAGAGATTTTGCAGGTGATGCGCGACATGCGCGCGCACGACATCAACATGCTGACCATAGGCCAGTACCTCGCGCCCTCGACCAGCCACCTGCCGGTGCGCCGCTATGTCCACCCCGACACCTTCAAGATGTTTGAGGAAGAAGCCTACAAGATGGGTTTCACGCATGCCGCCGTCGGCGCCATGGTACGCAGCAGCTACCACGCCGACCAGCAGGCCGAGCATGCGCTGGCCATGGCGCCAAAGGCCTGAAAAGCAGCCCTCCACGGCTCTTGCCTAGCTAGTTAGCTATTTATTTGATAGCTAACAACGCCCTATTCATATGGGCTACGACCTTTATTCATGCAAAAAAGCCCGCAAATGACCGGCCTGTGGTTCGACCCGCACTCGCTTGAGCAGCTGACGAGCGAGGGCGCCTGGACACGCGGCCTGCTGCTATACCGCAGCCAGAAAGTACTGCACCTGGAGATCGAAGCGCAGCCGGATCACTGGCTGCTGCAGGGCCAGGTGCAGGGCAGCCTGCGCACGCCCTATGAGGTCGCCGTCGAAATGACCCTGATGCCCGATGGCCGGCTGGACCGCTGGCGCAGCGACTGCAGCTGCCCGGTGGGCATTGGCTGCAAGCACGGCGTGGCGCTGACGATCAAGGCGGCCTACCAGGGCCTGCATCTGCTGAGCCCGGACTTGCTCAACAGTGCCATGCGAGGCGCGGCGCCCAACCCCGAACAGGTCGAAGCCCTGCGCCAGGCGGCCCTGGCCCGCGCCGAGGAAAATGCCCGACAGGATGCCGAGGCGCAACTGCTGCAATGGATGCAGGCACTGGACCGCGCCAGCGGCCTGGCGGCTGAGGCGGCCAGGGCAGAGCGCGGACACAATCGGGCCGAACAATATCTGTATCTCCTGAAAATCATAGGCGACCCCGGCCCCACGCCACGGCTGCAACTCGAAGCCGTGCTGTCGTCCCCCAAGGTCAGCGGCGGCTGGAGCCGACCCAAAGCCATACGCACGCCGCCCCACGAGGGGCAGGCGGCCTACGACCTGGCCAGCGAGGCGGACCGGCAGGTGCTGCAACTCATGCGCGCCATGCCGAACAGCGACAACTTCTACTCGGCCTACAGCGTCAGCCCGCGCGTCATCGTGAGCGGCCAGGCCGGCCTGACGGCGCTGCAGCAGGCGGCCAGCACCGGACGGCTGTTCATGGACGAAGGCCGCGGCAGCCCGGGCGCGGCCATCCAGTGGGGCCCCGCCCAGCCGCTGGACTGGCAGTGGCAGGAGTCGCCCGGCCCGCAAGCCACCGGACCCGGCTGGGCCTTGCGCGCCAGGCTGAACCCCGGCAGCATCAGTCCCGGAACCCGGCTGTGCCTGAACAGCCCGCCGCTGTATCTGGACGCGGGGCAGGGCCTGTGCGGACCGGTGCAGGCGCAGGGCATTCCCGACGCCCAGCTGGCGCTGCTGCTCAGAGCCCCGGCCCTCAAGACCTCGGCGCTGCAGAAGCACCAGGTCGATTTGATGCGGCAGCTGGGCAGTCTGCCCCAGCTCCCCCTGCCGCCCGTGCTGCAGGACTTCACGCCCCTGCGCGGCATCACGCCCACCGCCCGCCTGCACCTGAGCCTGAACCCGCCGCAAGACGTGCCGCTCATGGGCCTGATCCAGGCCAGGCTGCGCTTTGACTACCAGGGCCACAGCGGCTGGTGGGCGGGCCAGGGCACCAGTGTGCTGATCGACGGCCCCGAAGGCCGCGTGCTGCTGCAGCGCGATGCCGAAACCGAACTGGACGCCATCACCCGCCTGCTTGACCTGGGGCTCAATGCAGGCGAAGGCGGTCTCTTCGGCATCCCCGCAGGCGGGCCCCGGCAGGACTGGCTGCACTGGGCCGACGAGGACTTTGCGCTGCTGCGCGATGCCGGTTTCGAGCTCACGCTGGACGACGCCCTGGCCGGCTGGATTAAGCGCGCCGACAGCCTCAGCGTGCAGCTGCGGCCCGAGGGTGATGACGAAGCCGCTTCACCGTGGTTTGAGCTGTCGCTGGGCATGGAGATCAACGGCCAGCGCCACAACATCCTGCCCTGGCTGCCCGATCTGATTGCCGCCGCAGCCACGAGCGCGATGGATCCGGTCACCGGCCAGCCCGGCATCCCGCCCTTTGTCTACCTGCCCGCCCCCGGTGGCCAGGGCTTTATCCGGCTGCCCACGGACGCGCTCAAGCCCTGGATGGCCGCGCTGCTGGAACTGGTGGGCGACCGCGCCCACGATTTTTCAGCCGACAGCCTCAGGCTCTCGCGGCTGGATGCACTGCGCACCAGCGCCGCCCTGGGCGAGGGCGCGGTGTGGGAAGGCGCCGAGGCCCTGCGCACCACCGTGCAGCAGCTCGGCGGGCACCTGCAGTTGCCCGAAGTGGCCGCGCCCGCCGGCTTGCACGCCAGCCTGCGCCCTTACCAGCAGCAGGGCCTGAACTGGCTGCAGTTCCTGCGCCAGCGAGGCCTGAGCGGCATCCTGGCCGATGACATGGGCCTGGGCAAAACACTGCAAACGCTGGCCCATGTGCTGCTTGAAAAAGAAGCCGGCCGGCTCACCCAACCCGCCCTCATCGTCGCGCCCGTCAGCCTGATGGGCAACTGGCGGCGCGAGGCCGAGCGCTTCACGCCCGGGCTGCGCTACCTGGTGCTGCACGGCAAGGAACGCCACGACGCGGCCAGCGACATGGCCACGCATGACCTGGTCATTGCGCCCTACTCGCTGCTGCAGCGCGACCGCGAACGCTGGCTGGAGCAGCCCTGGCATCTGGTGGTGCTGGACGAAGCGCAAAACATCAAGAACGCCAGCACCCATGCGGCGCAGGTGGTCGGCGCGCTGCAGGCCCGCCACCGGCTGTGCCTGTCGGGCACGCCCATGGAAAACCACTTGGGCGAGCTGTGGAGCCTGTTCCACTTCCTGATGCCCGGTTTTCTGGGCGCTCAGGCGCGCTTCAGGGAGCTGTTTCGCACACCCATCGAAAAGCAGGGCGACGGCGAACGACTGGACCAGTTGCGCCGCCGCATCACGCCCTTCATGCTGCGGCGCACCAAGCGCGAGGTGGCGACCGAGCTGCCCGACAAGATCGAGAGCGTCTCCAGCATAGAGCTCTCGGGCAAGCAGGCCGACCTCTACGAAACCATACGCCTCGCCACCGAAAAAGCGGTGCGCGACGCGCTCGCCAGCAAGGGCCTGGCCAAGTCGCAAATCCAGATCCTGGACGCCCTGCTCAAGCTGCGCCAGGTCTGCTGCGACCCGCGCCTGCTGCCCTTGGCTTCGGCCAAGAAAATCAAGCAATCGGCCAAGCTGGAACACCTGATGGAGCTGCTGCCCGAGATGCTGGCCGAGGGCAGGCGCGTGCTCTTGTTCTCAAGCTTCACCAGCATGCTGACGCTGATCGAGGAAGCTTTGACAAGCCGTGGCCTGGCCTGGGTCAAGCTCACCGGCCAGTCGCAAAAGCGCGACGCCCTCATCGAGCGCTTTACCTCGGGCGAGGTGCCGCTGTTTCTCATCAGCCTGAAGGCCGGCGGCGTGGGACTGAACCTGCCGCAGGCCGACACGGTGATTCACTACGACCCGTGGTGGAACCCGGCCGCGGAAAACCAGGCTACCGACCGCGCCCACCGCATCGGGCAAAAGAACCAGGTCTTTGTCTACAAGCTGGTGGCGCAGGGCACGATTGAGGAGCGCATCCTGGCGCTGCAGGAGCGCAAGTCGGCACTGGCCGAGAGCATGTACAGCGGCTCGCAGGCGCGCAAGCAGCCGCTGTTCACCGAAAGCGATGTGGCCGAGCTGCTCAGGCCGCTCGGTTAGGAGCCTGAAACAAAACCGCCGGGTCAGGCCCGGCGGTTTTCATCAGGAAGCCATGGCGAATCAGTTCGTCTCGCTCAACGCCGCCGGCCGCCATTTGGCCAGCCGCTTTTCAACCAGCGACATCGCGTACTCGGCCGCCAGCGCAGCACCCCGCCCTCATGACCGGCGTCACACCGTCGTTGCGCGACGATGCGCCCTTCACGCAGCCCTTATGCTTGGCACCCATGCCGGCCAATCTTTACGCTCTGGGCGCCATCGCGCTGTGGTCCACCCTCGCTTCGCTCGGCCTGTCGCTGCGACACATCCCGCCTTTTCTGTTGACTGGCGTGGCGCTGCTGCTGGGCAGCCTGCTGGCGCTGCCCTTTGTGCTGAAAGACCGGCGGCAGTGGAGGATTCCCGCGAGCACCCTCGTCCTGGGCGTGTATGGCCTGTTCGGCTTCCACTTCCTGCTCTTCATCGCCCTGCGCCATGCGCCGCCCGTCGAAGCCAACCTGGTCAACTACCTGTGGCCGCTGTTCATGGTGGTGCTGGCACCGCTCTTTCTCAAAGGCGTGCGGCTGCGCAGCGTGCATGTGGTGGCGGCGCTGCTGGGATTTGGCGGTGCGGCCATCGCCATCCTGGGCGCCAGCCGGGGCAGCGCGGGGGGCCTGGCCTGGTCCTGGGGCTACCTGGCGGCGCTGGGCTCGGGCCTGATCTGGTCGAGCTATTCCTTGCTGACGCGGCGGGTTGCCGCCTTTCCCACGCCGGCGATCGGGCTGTTCGGCCTGGTCTCGGGCTTGCTGTCGCTGCTATGCCACCAGGCGCTGGAGCCCCAGGTTCTGCTCTAAAGCCGGGACTGGCTGCTGCTGGCCGTGATGGGACTGGGGCCCCTGGGAGCCGCTTTTTACCTGTGGGACAAGGCGCTCAAACTTGGCGATGCGCAGCAAATTGGCATCCTGAGCTACCTCACGCCGCTGGGCTCCACCGTCTTGTTGATGCTGGTCAGCGGGCAGGCGCTGAGCTGGAGCATTGGCTTGGCGGCAGCCATGATCATAGGCGCCGCGCTGCTGGGCACGCGAAACCGCTAGTCCGCAGCCCGCGCGCTGCCGCAGCAGGCTTTTTCAGGCTATTTATCGATCAAATTCCGCCTCAAGCCCATATACCTCGGCCTCTGTTTGCTATTACTTTAATAGCAAACGCCTTTCGGCGAACAGTCCCGGTCCGCGCTTAAAGCAGTGACGCCGGATCGTCGCTCTGCAGCACCTGCTGCGCCCACGGCCCGAGCTTGCCCGTGTCAGCGCGCAGCAACTGCTGCTTGACCATCAGGATCTGCGATGGGTGCATGGAAAAGCTGCGCAGGCCCAGCCCGAGCAGCAGGCGCGTCATCCCGACGTCGCCGGCCATCTCGCCGCACACGCTGACGCTCTTGCCCTGGGCGTTGCACTCGGCGATGGTGTCGGCAATCAGCCGCAACACGGCCGGATGACAGGGGTCATAGAGGTGCGCGACCGACTCGTCCGCGCGGTCTATGGCCAGGGTGTACTGGATCAGGTCGTTGGTGCCTATCGACAGGAAATCAAAATAGCGGAGGAACAGCCGCACCGTCAGCGCCGCAGCGGGAATCTCTATCATGGCGCCGATCCGCACCGGGCCATGCGGCGTGCCGCTGTTGTCAAGCTGCGCCCGCGCGTGGTCTATCAGCGCCAGCGTCTGGCGGATCTCGCTGGCGTGGGCCAGCATGGGCACCAGCAGATTGACCGGCCCATGGGCGGCGGCCCGCAAGATGGCACGCAGCTGCGTCAAAAACATGGGCGGGTCGGCCAGGCTCCAGCGAATCGCCCGCAGGCCGAGCGCGGGATTGAGGTGGCCCTCCTGCGACCGCCCCGAGAACTTGTCCAGGGACTTGTCCGCGCCGATGTCGACGGTGCGTATGGTCACGGGCATGCCCTGCATGCCTTCGAGGGCCTTGCGGTAGGCCAGATACTGCTCGTTCTCGTCGGGCAGCTTGCCGCTGCGCCCCATGAACAGGAATTCGCTGCGAAACAGGCCCACGCCCACGGCACCGGCATTCACGGCGCCCCGCGTGTCCTCGGGCATTTCTATATTGGCCAGCAGCTCGATGCGCTCGCCGTCCAGCGTCAGGGCGGGCGTGTGCCTGAGCCGGTCCAGGCGCTGGCGCTCCAGCTCTCCCTGGCGCTGCTTGAAGCCGTATTCGGCCAGGATGATGGGCGAGGGATCGACAATCAGCACGCCGGCATCGCCGTCAATGATGACCCAGTCATCCTGCTGGATCAGCTGGCTGGCGCTGCGCGCGCCCACGATCGCCGGGATGTCCATGCTGCGCGCCACGATGGCGGTGTGCGAAGTCTTGCCGCCCACGTCGGTCGCAAAGCCGGCAAACAGGCTCTGCTTGAACTGCAGCATGTCGGCCGGGGAAATGTCATGCGCGATGAGCACCAGCGGCACGTCGGTGGTGTCGTCCAGCAGCAGGTCCTGCTGCGACTGCTTGCGGCTGCTGCCGGCCTGCCCGGCGGGCTGTACGGGTGAGGCGAGGCCCTTCATGTGGCGCAGCACCCGCTCGACCACCTGCTCCAGGTCGGCTTTTCGCTCGCGCAGGTATTCGTCCTCCATCTCGTCGAACTGGCGCGCAATGATCTCGTACTGGGTGGTCAGAGCCCATTCGGCGTTGTAAAGCCGCTCGGTGATCCAGCGCTTGATGCCGCTGACCAGCATCTCGTCCTGCAGCAGCATCAGGTGGACGTCCAGCAAGGCGGCGATCTCCTGCGGCGCGTCTTTCGGCAGATCTTGCTGCAGGCGGACGATTTCCTCCATCACGGCGTTGCGCGACACCCTGACGCGGGCAATCTCTTCGGCCGTCTTGGACGCCTCGATGAAATAATGCGCGACATCCGCCCGGCTGGACGCCACCAGCACGGCGCGGCCAATGGCGATGCCGCGAGAAACTGCCAGGCCGTGGACTGAAAAAGTCATAAGGTCTTGCGTCCAGTGAGCAAGCCAGGAGGCAAGGTCGAAGTGAAAAGCGCGGGGGCAACGGCCGCCAGCGCCGGGCCGCCCCAAGCAAGGCCAGCCCCCCCGGGGGGCAGCGAGCTACACGCAGTGAGCGAGCGTGGGGGCGACATCACTCCCCTTCCCCGAACTTGTCACTGATCAGTGCCAGCAAGGCATCCATGGCAGTCTGTTCATCAGCACCATCGATTTCGATTTCAACCGTGCTGCCGATGCCGGCCGCCAGCATCATCACGCCCATGATGCTTTTCGCGTTGACGCGGCGCTCGCCCTTGCTCATCCAGACTTCGCTGGCAAAGCTGCCCGCCAGCTTGGTGAGCTTGGCGGACGCCCTGGCGTGCAGGCCCAGCTTATTGTTGATGCTCGCGCGGGTCTTGATCATGTTTTCTGGCTACCTGGTTTTGCGGCGCGGTAATGGCCACCTGCATCACGCCTTGCGAGGCGCCCGCCAGGGCACGCGCCACGAGCGCATCGAGCGGCTCCTGCCGGTAAGAGACGGCGCGCAGCAGCATGGGCAGATTGATGCCGGTGAGCAGGCGGGCACTCACGCCATCGACCAGCTTTTGCGCCACATTGCACGGCGTGGCGCCAAAAATATCGGTCAGCACCAGCGTCTGCGGCGTGCCAATCTGCGCCAGCATGATGCGCGCCTGCGCGAGGGTTTCCTCGGGCGGCATATTGGGCTGCACGTCGAGCGCAGCCACCCCCGCCGCACTTTCCGGAAACACGTGCAGCACACACTGGCGAAAAGCCGATGCAAGAGGCGCGTGGGCAATGATGAAAATGCCGTTCATTGATGTTAATTATCAACTTTCACGCTGAGGAAGTAGCCATATGCGGCGATACAGCAACACAAAAATACGCTCATCGCCGCCTGAAAGCTGCCCACCGGCCCCAGGCCCATGCCGGCGAAGCCATCCATCAGCAGGCCAAGACCCCACTGGGTGACAAACACCCCGGCGAATATGACCAGGTTGTAGGCCGACAAGGCGCGCCCCGCCAGCGAGGCAGCGAAGGTCATGCCCACGGCGGGCTGGGCCAGCCCCATGACGCTTGACGTCATGCAAAACAGCGCCCAGCCCGGCCAGCCGGTGGCGCTGCCCACGGCGATGTTGAAAGCCAGCACCGCCAGGCTGAAAGGCACGCCCCAGGCGATCAGCCGGGTGGCATTCCAGCCCTGGCGCGCCAGCCAGGGGTTGACCATGCCCCAGCTCCAGAAGGTCAGCAACATGCTGGCGTTGATGCAGAAAAGCCCGGTCGCCGACTGCAGCGCGCTGTCACCGGTGACCCTGACCAGCCACGGCCCGGCCCACAGCGTCTGCACGGCCACCATGCCGCCGTAGTTGCAAAAGGCCAGGGGCGCCATCTTGCGGAAATACCGGCTGCGCCAGATGGGGCCGTAGCCTGCGGCCTGCGCTGGCACGGCGGCCGCGAAAAGAGGCTTGGCGAGGGCGGGCGATGGTGAGGCGTTGTGGCTCAGCGCCGGCACCACCCAGGCAATCGCCGCCATCGCCAGCAAAATCAGGGCTGCCAGAATCCAGAACAGCGGCCGCCAGCCGGTGAGCGGCATCAGCCATTGCACGGGCAGGGTGGAAGCCAGCATGCCTAGCGAGCCAGTCATCAGCATCCACGAGTTGGCGCGCAGCAAGGCCGGCGCCTCAAACCAGCGCCGGTAGCCCGTCAAGGCCGCCATCAGGCAGGCGCTCACCCCCATGCCGACCAGCACGCGCGCCGCGAGCAGCCAGACAAAGCTGCTGGCCACCGAAAAAGCCAGGCAGCCGACCACGGCCAGGGCCAGAAACCACAGGATGACGCGCTTGGGCCCGTGGCGGTCCAGCCAGGTGCCAAGCGGCAGCTGAACCGCGGCAAAGCCCAGGAAATAGCCTCCGGCCAGCAAGCCCAGGTCGCGCGCGTGCAGCGAGAACTCCTGCGTCAGCACGGGGGCCAGCGTGGCGGTGATGGCCCGCAACAGCGCCGAGCAGAAATAGGCGGCCGCAAAGGCCAGGAACACAATGGCGCCGGTTCGGGCTTCGAGCCGGCCGGACTCGGGCAACACGCGCCCTGCAGTCGTCATGAGGCAATTCGCCGGCGGCGCGACAGGAGCGGCATGGGTGAACTGAACGGTGACTCGCTCATTCAAACTTCAGGCTGGAAAAAAAGGTCTCAGCCGCCTCGGCGTCGATGGCTGGCGCGTACATCACCGCCTGGAAAACCTGCGTGCCCCTGGCAAAGTAGGCCGCTTGTCCGCTGACCGGGGTGCCGTCAGTGCGCTGCCCCTGCGCCAGCACGCGGTTTTGGGCCGGCTGGAGCGAGGCGCCGACAACCGTCAGCGATAGTGGCTGCCCGGTGCCGAGCATGGCCTTCATGTTCGCCAGTGTCGCGCCTTGCCATAGCGCCAGCACCGGCCCAGCCTTTGAGGCATCGCCAAGATCCGCCATGGCGACCGCAAAGGTGGCGCCGCCCGCATCACAGCCGAGCATGGACAGCGCCGTTGGCTGACCGCCGAGCGGCACCACTTTCTGGGCCTTGTCGGGCTTGCAGGGCAGCAAAACGCTGAGCCGGGTATTTTCGGGCCGAACCTCGCGCCAGTTGAAGGCCGGGCTGCAGGCAGTCAGCACCAGCAGCGAAGACATTGAAAGAATCAGAAATCGGGACATCGCACGCGCCGCAACCTTATGAAAACCTGAGGGATATCAGCAAGACTTGCACTTTACAGGCAATCGGCCACCACTTTGAGGCGTGAGGCGCTTTCGGGAAGTGCCGCTACCCGCGATCGGGCTATCAGGACTATCATCAAAACCGTGTGGGGCGGTAGCTCAGTTTGGGAGAGCGCTGCGTTCGCAATGCAGAGGTCGTGAGTTCGATCCTCATCCGCTCCACCAGGCTGTTTCAGCGCCATTGCCGGCGGCCTTCCAGCCCTGCATCCCCTGCAGGCAAAATGAGGGCATGAACTCTCTTCAAGGCATCCGCATTCTCGATTTGTCCCGCGTCCTCGCGGGCCCCTGGTGTACCCAGACGCTCGCCGACCTGGGCGCCGATGTCATCAAGATCGAGCGCCCTGGCAGCGGCGACGACACCCGCAGCTGGGGCCCGCCGTTCCTGAAGGACGATGCGGGCCAGGAAACCCGCGAAGCCGCCTATTACCTGGGCGCCAACCGCAACAAACGGTCTGTCACCTGCGACATCGCCCAGCCGGCCGGCCAGGCGCTGATCCGTGATCTGGTGACGCATTGCGACGTCTTTGTCGAGAACTTCAAGGTCGGCGACATGGCGCGCTACGGACTGGACTACGCCTCGCTCAAGATCCTCAATCCACGCCTGGTGTACTGCTCGGTGACCGGCTTCGGCCAGAACGGCCCCTATGCCGACCGTGCCGGCTACGACTACGCGATCCAGGGCATGGGCGGGCTGATGAGCGTGACCGGCGAGCGCGACGACCTGGGCGGCGGCCCGCAAAAAGTCGGCGTGGCCGTGGCCGACCTGATGACCGGCATGTATGCCACCGTCGGCATCCTGGCGGCGCTGCGCCATGCCGAGAAAACCGGCGAAGGCCAGCAGGTGGACATGGCGCTGCTTGACACCCAGGTCGCCATGCTCGCCAATTTGGGCGCGAATTACCTGGTCAGCGGCAAGGTGCCGCAGCGGGTCGGCAATGCGCACCAGAACATCGTCCCCTATCAGGTCTTCGAGGTTGCGCCCGCCGCCGACGGCAGCCAGGACCACATCATCCTGGCCGTGGGCAACGACGCGCAGTATGTGAAGTTCTGCAAGATCGCCAACATTCCCGAGCTGGGCCTGAACCCGCTGTTTGCCAGGAACCGCGACCGCGTGCAGAACCGCGACCAGTTGGTGCCCATTCTTGAAGTGGTGATGAAGCTTCGCGGCAAGGCCGACTGGCTGGCCGCGCTGGAAGCGGCCAAGGTGCCCTGCGGCGCCATCAACAACCTGGCCGAGGTGTTTGCCGACCCGCAGATCCAGGCGCGCGCCATGGTGACGCACTGGCAGCACCCCTTGAAAACCGATTTGCCGCTGGTCGCCAGCCCCATCAAGCTCAGCGCCACGCCGGTGCGCGAGCCTGGCGAGGGCGGCCTGCCGCCACCGCTTCTCGGCGAGCACACCGACGAGGTACTGCGCAGCATCCTGGACTATTCCGACGCGAAGCTGCTTGACCTGAAGAGCGCCGGGGTGATCTGATCCGCCTGGAAACCGGTGGCCAATTCAATACCGCTAGTCGCTATTATTTTAATAGCGCACAACAGCCACAGTTACTGGGCTAGGCGCCAGTTTTACCACTATCCAGGTGAATTTCACGCCACCTGGGTACATCGCAAAGCCCGCATCAGACCGCTGCCAGCGCCTGGTCCAGGTCGGCCAGCAGGTCGTCGATATGCTCGATGCCCACCGACAGCCGCACCATGTCTTCACTCACACCGGCCTTGGCGAGTTCGGCAGCGTTGAGCTGACGGTGCGTGGTCGAGGCCGGGTGGCAGGCCAGCGACTTGGCGTCGCCGATGTTGACCAGGCGCGTGAAGAGCTGCAGCGCGTCCTGGAAGCGGCTGCCTGCGGCGATCGGGTCCGCCGCCGACTTAACACCAAAGCTGATGATGCCCGAGGCCTTGCCGCCCATGTATTTTTGCGCCAGCGCATGGTCGCGGTGCTCGGGCAGGCCGGCGTAATTGACCCATGCCACTTTCGGATGGTCTTTCAGAAACCGGGCAATCTTTAGCGCGTTGTCGCAGATCCGGTCCATGCGCAGCGCCAGCGTTTCGATGCCCTGCAGGATCTGGAAGGCGGCCATGGCGCTCAGCGCCGCGCCCATGTTGCGCAACGGCACGACGCGGGCGCGGCCGATGTAGGCCGCGGCGCCCAGCGCATCGGTGTAGACCACGCCGTGGTAGCTCACGTCAGGCTCGTTCAGGCGCTTGAAGCGCGCCTTGTGCTCTGCCCACGGGAATTTTCCGCTGTCAACGATGATGCCGCCAATGCTGTTGCCGTGGCCGTTCATGTACTTGGTAAGCGCATGCACCACGATGTCGGCGCCGTGCTCGATGGGGCGGCACAGGTAGGGGGTCGCGGTGGTCGCG
>JBKJKI010000106.1:0-2831 GCA_046597475.1 Polaromonas sp.
GCGCAGTGCCATCGCCGCAGCCTGCTCGATTACGCGGTTCAACATCATCCCAGCCATGGCTGGCGTGCGCTGAATTCTTCTCAGAAAATGCGAAGACATAACTTGTTAGAGACTAAAGTGTGGACCTGACTCAGCGGACATGGGGGTGCAACATGGGCCATAGCGACTTTGTCAAACTAAACACCCCAATACGTCACCCAGTGCAGTTGCCAGCGTGCTGCCAGGTCCCAACGCGTGCCCCTGCTGCCAGGCACCAGCCGAGCAGCTACGACCTTGGGGGTACAGCCATAGGCTGGCGCGCGTGCGTTGCCGAGCTTGCGGCAAGACCAGTAACCTGCTCACCGGGACGCCCCTGGTGCACTTGCGCAAACGCCAGCAGCGGCGGCGCTACGTTCAAGCCTTGATTGAGGGCGTGAGCGTGCGCCAGGCGGCCCAATGCTGCAGTGTCGATAAAAACACCGCGTTTTTGTGGCGCCATTGCTTTCTCAAGGCTGCCGCCACGCACCGCGCCGAGCACGAGGGCGGGATTGCCGGGGCCGACGAGACCTTCTTTCTGGAGTCCTTCAAGGGACAACGCGAGTTGCCACGGCCCGCCCGCAAACGCGCTGGGGTGGGCTGCCCAAGTGGGAGCAGGTTGCGGTGCTGGTGGTGCGCGACCGCAGCGGGCAAACCGCTGATTTCCGGCTGAAGCAGCTCGATGCACACCATGTCACTGCCGTGGTGCGCCCCTTGGTGGACAAGGAAGCCATTCTTTGCACGGACGGCGCTCGCATCTATCAAACGTTTGCCCGCGCCACCGGCATGGCCCATCGGGCCATCAACATCCAGCAGGGCATTCGGGTCATTGATGGGGCCTTCCATATTCAAAATGTCAACGCCTACGACAGCCGGCTCAAGGGCTGGATAGGGCGCTTTCACGGGGTGGCCACGAAGTACCTGGAACACTACCTGGGCTGGCGGTGAATGCTGGAGCGCTATGGCAAAAACATCTCAACCACCGCCTGTTTGCGCGAAGCGCTGGGCCGATTCCAGTCGCAACAGCTCATTCAGACATAGCCCGCTGAAGCGGTTCCGGGGCTCCTAAAGCCGCGTGGCGCGCGGATAAACCACGACAGACTCGGCTTTGTGGCGCTCACCCGAGTCTGGCAGATCCTGGGGGGGGCTGCCTTGTCAACTAGGTATGGGGCTGGCGCGTGTTGTTGATTTCCGCTTCGATTCTGGCGATTCTCTCTGCGTACATTTTGGCCAGGGCGTTATGGTGTTCGGCCGCGGCCTTGTGCTCTACCCACACAGATTCGCTTCTTCCAGAGGTTCAAAATACGAAATGAAAGACTAAAAATCAACGACTCGAAGCAAGACCCTGCGCGTGCGCAGGGAGAATTTCAGCCGCCTGTAAATGCCAAATCGTCCTCGGCTAGGTTTTAGGCTCAGAGTTTTCACTTATAGCGCTTTTCAGATTTGTGAAGCCATTTTTTCAGAAAAGCCGAATCTCGGTACGGTTCAGCGGCTGTTGGCAGTGACCGCAATGCCAGCGCCCATTCAGCAGATGGCCACATGGCTTGTGCCGCACCACAATTGGGGCACCCTCGGGCCACAACCACCGGTCCCCCCAATGCATCAGCTCCAGTGTGATCGGAAACATGGCAATGCCCCTGCGGGTCAGACGGTATTCCTGGCGAGTCCCTGCGTAGGAGCGGGTGCGCAAAATGTCCAGCTTCACAAGCTCTCCCAACCGGTCACTTAACTGGTTTGGGCCAATACGCAAGTCTTTTTCAAACTCGGAAAAAAGCTTTAAGCCCTTGAACGCAGCGGCAATCAGCGCGCTGTTCCACCTGTCTCCGATCACGCGCATCAGCGTATGTGCCTGTGCTGATGAACCCTGAATCTCTGTGGCCTGGCTAGCGCGCCTGAACGTGGACTGCGCGCCGGGATCGATGTCCTGGTAGCCGGGACCGGCCTCGGCCTGGGTGTCAAAAGGTTGTACGACCGCGCTGCAGTACCGGCACTGCAGCTGAGGGCGCATTTCGTGCCCGCAGACGGTGTGCACGAGCATGGGACGGGGTTGGTCAGCCAGAGGCGCGTCGTCCACAGAACCCGTACCCCATTCGGTTTCCCACAGCCACATGGCTAGAAACAGCGACCAGAGGTCCAGGCCTCGTTCCGTCAGCCTGTATTCGGGGTGGCTTCCTTCAACGACGCGGCGGATCAGCAGTTCGTTGGCCACTAGCTTGCCAAGCCGGGTGGACAGCACCGCGCGCGAAACGCCTAACTCACTCACAAAGTCGCTGTAACGTCGCCGGCCGCGGAACACCGTGCGCAGGATGCGCAAGGTCCATGCATCACCGACTACTGAAATCGTACGTTGTGCGCTGCTGGGGGAAGGAAGAAACATGTTGAAAGTCGAAGAAAAAAAGATAGCAGAGACGATGAGCCCTTGTAGCATGAAAAATTTGGTCTGTCTATGATAGCTTTCACTGTTTTTTTAGTCTTTTAGTGGAAGTAATATGACGCAAGTCAATAAAGATCGCATGAGTGGTGGTGGCTTTGTTGTGAGTATGTGTTGCGAGCCCCTCGGGTGTAGTCAAAGTTCAAGCCCTTTTTGATGAGCTGCCCCCTGAGTTGTTAGCAGAGTTGTTGTCCAAACCCGAGTCGGGGGCGGATATTTTTTGTCTTTAAAAAAACGATTGAAGGAGATGGCCTTGGCCCAATCAGTTACCGACGCGTCCATGACGCCTGCAGGTGAGCTTGCTCAATCGCGCCTGAGCCCTGAGCACTATCGCGTCTTGAGCTTGTCGGCACTAGGAGGTGCTCTTGAGTATTACGAGTTCGTC
>JBKJKI010000108.1:0-3251 GCA_046597475.1 Polaromonas sp.
GCGCAGTGCCATCGCCGCAGCCTGCTCGATTACGCGGTTCAACATCATCCCAGCCATGGCTGGCGTGCGCTGAATTCTTCTCAGAAAATGCGAAGACATAACTTGTTAGAGACTAAAAGTTCCATGGTGATCACCTTGTTTGCTCCTGCCTAAAAAGTAGGCAGAGCTAGTAAAACATCTGGCTCAGTTTTGAATCGGCACAACCTCTATAAGTGGCTCAGTTTTCGGTCGGCGGCAACACAGGGCCGACAACACTGCCAAACCCGTGGCGCTCAAACATTGCTTGATCGATTTCATCTCTTCTCCCTCACCTTTCTGTTGCCTAGACCCAGCCCGGATTCAGGCCGATTGCCAACGTCGCGCCCGCGCGGCGCGAATGTCTTCGCCGCTGCCCCAGCAAGCGTGGGACCCGGCCGGCACCACCAGCGGAAGCTTCACACGCGCGATGGGGCCCTTGCCTATGCTCTGGCCTCTCCAGATCCACACTTCCGTCTCTTCCAGATTGCCCACGTAGGCGATCAGATAGCCATCGTCCTCGTACTCGGACCCGACGCGGGGTGCGAACACGGGCTGCCCCATGTACTTACCCTCGGGCAGCTCATAGCGATCGATTTCCTTGAGCTCCTCATAGTCGAACTTCTGAATTCCGCTCATCAGGAACAGGGGCACCTCCGCCGCAAAGGTGTTGTAGGAATAGCGATTCTTGATACCCAGATAGCGATAGTTCATGCCCGGCATTTCTGCGCTGACGTCATCGACAAATCGTTCGCTGGCTTCACCGGTCTTCAGGTTGAAACGGTATTGCGCCAGAAGCGGCTGCATGAACTTGAACGACAGAAAATAATTCTGTATCTTGACGCTGGGGGTTCCCTTGGCAATCTCGGGAATCGGCGAAAGCTGTTTGAAGGCGTAGGCGATGATTTCATCGCCTACCTCCCAGGCATTCACCGTGTGCAGGATATAGGTGGGATCGCACTCGAACCAGACAACATCCTTGCCACTGCCATAGCGGGGAATGACGCCAAAGCGGCTCTTCATCGACTGGTCGAACACCATCTTCTTCTTGCCCTGCTGGAGCAGCTCGGGGTCCCAGAACATCGGCAGATCATGAACGATGGTGTAGTTCTCGGTAATCCAGCTGTCGTGCGGAAGACGGGGACCAGGAAGGTCGATCTCTGTCGAACAGATAAGCTTGTTGTCGGGGCCAACAACACCATATTGCATATAGGGCTTGGTATTGAAGCTGTAGTTGAAAAACAGATACTCGCCGGTGCGCTCATCGACCTTGGAGTGTGCCGAAACGCCATGTGGCCATGCTCCGGAAAAATCGTCCGGGCCAATGGTGTGAAAGTCGGTCGGATCCAGTCGGTAGGGTTGGCCGCAGCGGGAGAACATGGTCTTGAACTCGCCGTTGTGCAGCACCACGTCGGTGCCCGAGTTGTTCTTCAGACCTCCTTCTGCGTCGAATCCGTCGCGCAGGCCGGGATACAGGCCCTTGCCCGCTTCCATTTCCTTGAGCAGTCCTGCGGTCAAGACCATGCGATTGCGGTATTCCGCCTTGCCGTCCTTGAAGGTGGTCGCATGCACCATGGCGTCACCATCGAACCAGTGATAACGGCCACTGGCTGGCTGAAAAATCGGGTTGTGCCCGTTGCGAACGTACACACCGTCGAGGTCTTTCGGGATCTCCCCGACGACATCGAGCTCGGTCGCGGTGATTTCCTTGCCCACAGGGCCATGCACACTTCCCTGCAGGTAGTCGTTGTCTTCTTCGTGTGCCCTGAGCGCAAACTCGTTATAAATTTCGTATTTACCCATGATTGAAATCCTCCGTCGGATTGAATGAAAACTCGCTTAAATTCGGCAATCTTCCGACACATGCTTTGCCGGAGAATGGCCACCTGTTATTAGCCGTATTGGCTGTCTTCAATCCAGCCTTACGCAACCGCCAAGGTGCTGTACATCGGCTTGCGATAGCCCATGGCAATGGGTGTGACTACCACGGCCAATAGCGCGAAAGCACCCGGAACATAGACCAGGGCCATCGGCTCAAAATGCACAAGGGAGCCCATCAAAACCGGTATCAAACCGCCGACCAAGGCCTGTGAAATGTTGTAGGTCAGCGCAATACCTGTAACCCGTACCTCGGCCGGAAAGCTGCGCACCAGGATGATGTGCAGCATCGGCGAAAAGCCCGCGCCTAAACCGACAACGGCCCAGCCATAGCGCAGCGTGCGCGCGTCAGGCGCAGCAAAGGTGATGTAGAGCGCTATTGCGGTGCCGAGGGCAAACAGCGTAATCGTGCGCGTCCAGCCGAAACGGTCAAGCAATATACCGCTGAGCAACGTACCAATCAGCAGGCTTAGCGTCATCCATAATTGGGCTTGATGCACAACTGAGCGCGCAAAGCCGAGTTCCACCTGCAGATACGTGACAGGGAATAGCACCGCTCCGGATAGAACACCGGCGGTGGCCGCGCTGGAAAGCAGACACAAGATCACCTCCTTCGGGTAGCGCTGGAACAACATACGGAACGGCGGGCTCTCGGAAATTTGCTTACGCTGGTGCATCTCCTCGAAGACTGGCGTTTCCTTGACATAGCGCCGCAGGTAGGCCGACACAAAGCCAAACACACCGCCAAGAATGAACGGTATGCGCCATCCCACTGTCAACATCTCCTCTTTGGAGAAATACGCGCCCACCGTCGTCAATGCGAAGATGCCAAGCAGTGAGCCCAACGTAAACGCGGCACCCAGCGTACCTATGGCAAAGCCCAGTCGGCGCGAGGGAATGTGTTCGGCGATAAAAGTCACGGCAGTGGGAAACTCACCGCCCATCGCCGCCCCTTGACAAAGGCGGCAGAGCAACAGGGCGAGCGGCGCGATCACACCGATTTGCGCATAGGTAGGCAACAAACCAATGCACAACGTGGGTGCCGCCATCAGCAGCAGGCTTACCCCGAACATGCGCTTGCGTCCCAAGCGATCGCCAAGTCTCGCCAAAAGTAGACCACCGATGGGGCGAATCAGGTAGCCCGCAGCAAAGATGCCTAGCGTCTGCAGCTGGCGCAACCATGCCGGGACATCGGCGGGAAACATGACCGAACTGAGTATGGGTACTAAAAAGAGAAAGATGACGAACTCGTAATACTCAAGAGCACCTCCTAGTGCCGACAAGCTCAAGACGCGATAGTGCTCAGGGCTCAGGCGCGATTGAGCAAGCTCACCTGCAGGCGTCATGGACGCGTCGGT